>JAOUCS010000035.1 GCA_029859645.1 Lysobacterales bacterium
CTTATTAACTTGAAAGGATATCAAGATCAGCGGTTAACCTGAGCTTCGGCAAGTAGAAGGAACATGCTGAGGAAGATGTCCTGATGTGCAAACCCAGTCAACGTTGGTGCCACTGATGGTACCCGTTATGGTTACCGTGTTGGCGGCAACACCTACTGCAGGAGTTGTATTGGCTACAATCGTGATAACTCCGCCACTGGTACTGCAATCGCCGGCAATACTAACCGAACTTACATATTTCGAAGCTTGGGTTTGATAGCCTGCTATTGGTCCAGTAAGCGAGGCAATTGACGGATCTGACTGGCAGGTTTCTGCCGCAGCCAGCTTCGCCGATGCTGTGACGCTCATGGCTTCACCGACCTTGGTCCGGATGGTGTAGTCCTGGTAAGCCGGCAGGGCCAGCGCAAGTAAGATGGCGATGATCGCGATAACGATCATCAGTTCGATCAAAGTAAAACCTTTTGAAACGCGTTTCATGTTCTTCACAAATCTACCCTCCTGGTATAAAAAAGGACGTTGCCTAGCACAACATCCACTCTAGTCCCTTAAAATCGGGATGCAGTCAGATAAAGCAAGTTACGTGCCAATTAATATTGATAGTAAATACATAAGGATAGAAGGAGAATGAATATTGTGCGCAAAGAATTGTCACCGTACTTTGTCAGAAAGTGACAAAAAATGTCAGTTGAGTTGAGGTCAATTGCGAGAATCGGGTCTTATTGCAGCTCGATTTTGTTACTGCAGGTTTTTCCAAGTTGCCAGAGTCGTGGGCGTCCCTGTTCAACGGCGGGCAATTGTTCACGGTAAACAGGCATTTTGACCATCTCATGGTAGCCGAAGGGGAGCAGCATCAAGCCACACAGCGCGGCGCTGCAGAGTAAACCCATCGCCAGCCGGGAGTTCGGTTTTTGCTGCAATTGGGCTGAAATACCCAGAAACCACCCTCCGATAAGAGCGGCTGCAACCTGGCTTGCCGGGGTTAGCAGAAGGCTGCTCACCATCAGGTGAACGCAAGCGGCCAGTATCGAAGTGATCAACAAGATCTTTAATGCCTGGACGCCAGATTCTTCATCGCCTGAAGATTTCAAACCCTGAAACAAAAACCAGAGCATAAAAAATCCGAGCGACACCAATATAATCAGGGCCGGAATACCCCACTCACTCAATATCTGAAATGCGAAATTGTGAGGGCTGCCCAGACGCCCCTTCGGTCCCTTGCAGTCAAAATTCATCGGACCAATGCCAAGAAATGGATTTTCTTTCGTGTGCCCGATCGCTGATTTCCACAATCCGGTGCGTCCCGACGTATGCAACATGGGCCGGCCGACTGAACGATCATAAAAGCTGTTTAACCTTGTCTGTTCCTTTGAATTGACGATAGCGGGATTGAACTCTTCAGCGCTCTGTTCGCTGGCAGTTGCTGATTGCGAACCTGGCAACAGCCTGTCTTTATCCATGGCTGATATTGCATAGAAACCTGCATAAAGCATGATGCCCAGAATGAATCCAGCGAATTGCCACCTGATGATGGCCTTTCGTGCAATCGGGCTGAAAAAGCTGACGATCATGAATGCAGTGAGCAGGCTGACTATGCTGCCGCGCGCACCGGTTACCAGGAGAATATACCAGTGCAAGCCCAACGCAATGATGCAGATGACCGCCGCCAACCGGTTTCTCGAAAATACAAATGGAAGCGCCGCCAGTATGGGAATTGTCCATGTCTGAAGATGATTGTACATTCGCGGAAAGCTGAAATGGATCAACGCCAGGTCGAAATTGTAAACGCCGCCAACCGACCGAACTGCCCAAAACCCCATTAACTCCTGGAAACCAACTGCTAACGCCATCACTGTCAGAAACGAGATCACCATGCGATCGAAATTTTGCCCCGCCTGCTCGCGACAGGCAGCCACGATGATTGCCAACACCATCAGCAGACCGAACGTGCTCACGTCGACCAGGGAGTAGAGCAGCCCTCTGTGCGATTCGGAATTCACTACGGCGGACGTGATGCCTAGCAATAAGAACAGCACAATTCCCAGGCCGACTAATTTCGGAACGTTGGAAACCTGGTCGGCAAAGGCCAGCCGCACGGAAGAACTGCTCAGGGTTAAAAGGAATACTACGGGAAGCAAAACATACTGAAAAACACGCTTTACGTCATAAACCGGGATGTCGGGGAAAACGTTGACCGTTGATGTGATGACCAGATAGCCGCCAATCAGGCAAGGAATCAGCAATGCTGTCAGTCGTGTTTTTATTGTTATGGATGCTGAATCCAGATTACGCCCCATTAGACCGTTTAAACCCGGCGATTAGTTGTGTAAATAGTTCATGACACGGCAAGCGACACAAGGCTTGTCACTCGATACCGAATTTCTTCAGCTTGTAACGGAATGACCGGAAACTGATGCCCAGTTGTTCAGCCGCCCGGGTCTTGTTGTAGCGCGCATTTCGCAGGGCCTCTTCGAGCATTTTCTTTTCGATACCCTCCATGTAGCTGTCCAGCGACTCGTCGTCGGGTTTATCAGCTTCTTCGGCCGGACCTGGTTCATTTAGATCCACGTGTTCCAGCAAAAGGTCCGCCGGCTGGATTACTTTACCATCGCACATGGTAATAGCCCGTTGCAGGATATTGATCAGCTCGCGCACATTGCCGGTGTAATTGTGCTGCTTCAGGTGCTCCATGGCTTCATCGGAAATCAGCGGTGTTTCTTCACCCTCCCATTGCCGGGAGATGTCGGAGAGGAAACGATTAGCCAGCAGTGGAATATCTTCCACCCGTTCCTGCAGTCCGGGCATATGTAATTCGATCACGTTCAGCCTGAAATACAGGTCGCTTCTGAATTTACCTTCCTCTACCAGCGGTTTCAGCGGTTTGTGGGTGGCACTCAAAATACGCACGTCTACCGGGACTTCCTCACGTGCGCCGATTGGCATGACAGCTTTCTCCTGGATCACGCGCAACAGTTTAACCTGCATGTGCAGCGGCAGATCCGCTACCTCGTCCAGCAGAAGCGTACCCCCGTCGGCTGCCTGGAACAGGCCATCCTTGTCGGCGGCTGCACCAGTGAAGCTGCCTTTTTTATGGCCGAAAAACTCACTTTCCATCAGTTCGGTGGGAATAGCGCCGCAGTTGACGGGTATGAAAGGCCCGTCCGCGCGCGGTCCCAGGTCGTGTATCAGCCGGGCCGCGAGTTCCTTGCCCGAACCGGAATCGCCGCTGACCAGAACAGGCGCCTGGCTACGTGCCAGCTTGGCAATCATGGTTTTACATTGCTCTATCGCAGGGGATGCTCCGATCAACTTGTCCAGTGCTGAATCGGAAACTCCGGACAGCTTATTCTGGGCGTGCAAGACTTCATCCGGTTCTTCCTTACGAATTTTCAGCGCGGTGTTGACCAGCTTACGCAGCACCGCAAGGTCTACCGGTTTGGAGACGAAATCGAAGGCGCCCATTTTCAGGGCATAGACAGCATCTTCGATTTTTCCGTGCGCAGTGATAACAGCGGTCGGAAGGTTTGGGTAGCGTTCGGATATTTCCTCGACCAGATCGAGGCCGTTGCCGTCCGGCAGACGCATATCGGTCAGGCAGAAACTGAAACCGCCTGACTGGAGTGCACGGCGCGCATCGCCAAGATCTTCGGCCGTGGTGACTTCAAGGCCCATTCGGCTCAGCGTCAAATGGAGCAGTTCCCTGATATCGGGTTCGTCGTCTACTACCAGTACGTGCTGTGGTTTGGCGTTCATTTATTCCTCTGCGGGCTGTGTTTCGAGTGGGGCTCTGTTCCTATACCTCTTGCGGCGTTGCGCGGGCGAGCGCCAGGCGCACATGAAAAAAGGCGCCCTCGCCGGGTTCCGAGTCTACCGTAAGTTCCGCCTGGTTTGCCTCACAAAGTTGCTTGGCGATGTAGAGGCCGAGGCCGGACCCCTCTTTTCGGGTGGTATAGAACGGTTCGAAAATCTTGCTTAGCTGGTTCTCATTGATTCCGGGCCCATTGTCGGCCACGGTGATGATGCAAAATCCGGATTCTTCATTGCGGGTCAGAGCAAGTCTGACCCGCGGCACCGATGGGTCCTTACTGGCGTGGTCCACGGCATTATCAAGCAACTTCCACAGGCACTGGCTCAGCTGGCTCTTGTCAAAAAGTATATAGGTTTCTTCGGTATCCAGCGCTGCCTGGAAATCCAGCTGCCGGTTGACCTGGGAAGTTTCGAATTCGTTGGCGAATTCCGCCAGGAAAATGTGCAGTGGTATCAGTTCAGGCTGGGACTGTTCGCGCCGCGACAACTGCAGGATATTTTCGATGATGCCGTTCATGCGCTTGGCGTGATTCTGAATGATGTTTATCAGTCGCATTTCGGGTAGTCGGATCTGGGGTGATTCCTCCAGCAACTGCGATGCATGGTTCAGTGCCGCCAGCGGGTTTCTGATTTCGTGTGCAATGCTGCCGGACAGCTTTGCCAGCGAGTTGACGGAGAGCTCAACTGCCCGGCGCGCCACCACGTTGTTGTCGGTGAGGAAAATCATGGCTCCGAAGCCGTCTTTGCCGGGAAGCGCTACGAAACTGGGCAGTACCTGAGCCTGGCTGGATTCCACCACTACGGGTTTCGGGTCGGCCGTGGTGTCGCTTTTCCAGGTTTCCAGCGCATGAAACAGGTGAGGAGACAAAGATTTCAGGGACTTTTGGCGCGCCGAAGGGCTGCCCATCTGGAACCAGGCGGATTCGTTCATGACCCGCACCATGCCCGCTTCATCAACAGCGATGACCCCGGTGCGCATTCGGCGAATGATCAATTCATTCACCTGCTCCAGTTCACTGAGCGTTTCTCTCTGTTTTTCGGCGATCAGGCGGTAATCACGCGCCCAGTAGGCCAACTGATTGGCAATCACCGCCGAAATCATGGCTGTGATGCCAAACAGTCCGGCCTGAATCAGGGATTCGGGCGTCGTTGTTGACTCCAGGATACGCCAAAGGGCGGTTCCGACGATGGTCAGGCTGGCGATCGATGCAATTAACAGCGCGATACGCAGAGGAAGCAGAACCGCCGCCGCCGCACTGGTAAAAACCAGCAGGATACCGATTCCGCCGTTAACGCCGCCAAAAACAATCACCAATAGCGACAGGAAAAAAACATCCGCAAAGAGGGAGTGGGTCGCGAGGCGGTAAAAATCAGGATCGCTTCGTCTACCGCTGAACAGAAAATAAACGGCAAATAACAGGTAAGTCACGACTATCGCGTTGCCGGCGATGTTGTAACCAGGAGTTGGCTCTGCGCTGACCAGGCCTCCAAACTGCGCGGTGACCAGCAATGCAGCGATTACCAGGCGATAGACGCTCAGGTAATTGACGATGCGCCGCGTCAGGATGTCCGAAAGCGGGTAGGCCGTATATTCGATTGTTGTGCTCATGATTTCACGATCTGGGGGTCAGTCCTTTTCCCTCTCGGTGCCGTGTTGATTATCGCATGCCGGGGCAGTATATCATTCATCAACCAGCCTTTGATTTAATGGTTGAATCAGGGGAAAATGATAGACTTTACATAGTCCGGAGGAAGTGTTCCGGAACGGTCATCAGAGCGAATTCCACCCTCGAGGAGAAAGCATGAACTTTCACGAATACCAGGCGAAGGAATTATTCGCCCAATATGACATTCCGGTGCCGGCCGGAGCCATCGCCGCAACGCCACTGGCAGCCGTGGAAGCTGCACGGGAGCTGGGTGGTGACATGTGGGTAGTGAAAGCGCAGGTTCATGCGGGCGGCCGCGGCAAGGCGGGCGGTGTCCAGTTGGCCCGCAGCCTGGAAGAAGTCAGAGCGGAATCGGAGCGCATGCTTAACATGACCATCAGCACCTACCAGACGGGCGGCCTTGAATTACCCGTGCACAGCGTACTGATCGCCGAGGCGGTCGATATCGCCAGCGAGCTTTACCTGTCCGCACTGATCGACCGGGTCAACAGTTGCATCACATTCATGGGATCAGCGGCAGGAGGCGTTGATATCGAGCAGGTTGCCGCTACCGAACCCGAAAAAATCATCACCGTTAAGGTGGACAATACCTCCGGTCTGCAACCCTTCCAGAGCCGCCAGATGGGGTTTGGCATGGGTCTCAATGGTCTGCAGGTAAGACAGTTGGGTAAAATCATGAATGGCCTGTACCGGCTGTTTTGTGACAAGGATCTGAGCCTGATCGAAGTGAATCCCCTGATCATCGACCAACAGGGTGACCTGCTTGCACTGGATGCCAAGATCAATGCCGATGACAACGCCCTGTTCAGGCACCCGGAACTCTCGAGCCTGCGTGACGAAGCACAGGAAGACCCCACCGAGGTCGCGGCGAGTAAACATGATCTCAACTACGTCACGCTGGATGGCAACATCGGCGGCATGGTCAATGGCGCCGGCCTGGCCATGGCGACGATGGATGTGATCAAGCTGAATGGAGGCGAGCCTGCCAATTTCCTCGACGTGGGTGGCGGCTCCAACGCCGAACGCGTGGCCGAGGCATTCAAGCTGATCCTTACCAGTGATACGCTCGAAGCCATCCTGGTCAATATATTCGGCGGTATCGTCCGCTGTGACGAAATTGCCGAGGGAATCATTGCGGCTGTTCGTGAAGTAGGTGTGACGGTGCCGGTGGTCGTCAGGCTTGAGGGCACCAACGTGGAGAAAGGCAAACAACTTCTCAACGAAAGCGGATTAGCCATCATCGCGGCGGATGACCTGAATGATGCAGCGCAGAAAGTCGTCGCTGCAGTAGCCTGATTGAGTGGAGTATAGAAAATGAGCGTATTGATCAACAGCACGACCCGGGTCATTTGCCAGGGCTTCACCGGCAACCAGGGTACTTTCCACTCGCAGCAGGCGCTGGATTACGGCACGCAGATCGTGGGTGGCGTAACACCAGGCAAAGGCGGCCAGTCACACCTCGGCCTGCCGGTATTCAACACCGTGTCTGATGCGGTGACTGAGACCGGAGCCGATGCGAGCGTCATTTATGTGCCACCCCCTTTCGCGGCTGATGCGATCCTGGAAGCCGCCGATGCAGGGGTCCGCGTGATTGTGGCGATCACGGAAGGCATCCCGGTGCAGGACATGATGACGGTCAAGGCCGTGATCAACGACCTCCCGGACACTCATCTGATTGGACCCAATTGCCCGGGGATTATTACACCGGGCGAGTGCAAGATCGGCATCATGCCCGGGCAGATCCACAGCAAGGGCCGGGTGGGCGTCGTGTCCCGGTCGGGAACGCTGACCTATGAGGCGGTTTATCAGACCACGCTGGCAGGCCTGGGCCAGTCAACTTGTATTGGCATTGGCGGTGACCCCATCCAGGGGATGAATTTTATCGATGTACTCAGCCTGTTCCAGGACGATGATGAGACCGAGGGTATCATCATGGTCGGCGAAATTGGTGGCTCAGCCGAGGAAGATGCGGCGCAGTTTATCGCGAATCACGTGACCAAGCCGGTCGTGGCGTATATCGCGGGAGTGACGGCGCCGGCCGGCAAGCGCATGGGTCATGCCGGCGCCATCATCGCGGGTGGCAAAGGAACGGCGGAGGCCAAGTTCGAAGCACTGGAGGCTGCAGGCGTAACCACCGTCCGCTCGCCGGCAGACCTGGGTAGTGCCATCCTGGAGAAGCTCGGCGCTTGATCTCAATTGCGCTGGCACAGCATGACTTCCTGGTTGGTGACTTAAAAGGCAACCTGGAAAAAGCACTGGGCCTGGTTGACGCCGCGAGAGCGGCCGGGGCAGACCTGCTGTTGTTTCCCGAGCTTGCCCTGACCGGTTATCCGCCCGAGGATCTGTTGCTGCGGCCGGGTTTCCTGGAAGCCTGTCATGATGCAGTTCATCGCCTCGCGCAACATGTGCACGGCGTCGATGTGGTTTACGGGCATCCCTGGCTGGAGAATGGCATTCGCCACAATTCGGTGAGCTGGATGCGGGCAGGCCGGGTCATCGGACGCTATGACAAGCAATGCCTGCCCAACTATGCGGTATTCGACGAGCAACGTTATTTCACGCCGGGCAGAGCCCCCCTGGTTATCGAGTGCAAGGGTGTCAGGGCAGCCGTTCTTATTTGTGAGGATACGTGGGAGGCAGCACCTGCATTACAGGCTCTTGAGCAGGGTGCGGAATTATTACTGGTCCCGAATGCCTCACCGTACCGCGATGACAAGTTACCTGATCGTCAGGACATGCTGGCCCGGCGGTACGCCGAAACCGGGTTACCAATGGTTTATTGCAACCTGGTTGGGGGCCAGGATGAGCTGGTTTTTGATGGCCGCAGTATGCTGATGGATGCCGCAGGAGACCTGTCCCCGCCCGGCCCATTGTGCGACGAGGCCCTGTTACTGGCGGACTTCGACCGGCTGGATGGAACCCTGCAACCCCGCGGATGGGCTGCTCCACCCGAAACACAGATGGAGGAAATCTACACCGTACTCCTGACCGGGCTGCGGGATTATGTGCATAAGAATGGTTTCAGTGATGTCGTGTTCGGGCTGTCCGGCGGAATCGATTCAGGGCTGACGCTCGCACTGGCCTGCGATGCCCTGGGTCCGGATCACGTGCATACCGTGATGATGCCTTCCCGGCACACGTCTGGCCTGAGCATCGAGTTGGCGCAGGAGCAGGCTGTAAAGCTGGGAGTCGATCATCGCTGCATCTCCATCGAACCGGCATTCGAGGCGATGATGACCCTGATGGAACCATCCTTTGCCGGCAGGGACAACGATATCACCGAGGAAAATTTGCAGGCGCGCATTCGCGGCAACATGGTGATGGCGCTTTCCAACAAATTTGGCTGGTTGCCACTTGCTACCAGCAACAAAAGCGAGCTGGCGGTTGGTTACTGCACGATTTACGGGGATATGTGCGGTGGCTTCGGCCCACTGCTGGACTGTTTCAAAATGAGGGTCTACGAATTGTCCCGCTACCGCAACAGCCTGTCCGTCGCCATTCCGGAATCGGTGATCACGCGTGCGCCGTCTGCTGAGCTGCGGCCGGACCAGTCAGACCAGGATTCCTTACCGCCCTATGAGCAGCTCGATGCAATCCTGAAGCGCTACGTGGAGTTGGACTGGTCCATTGCCGAAATTGTCGCGGATGGTTTCGAGGATTCTGTGGTTCGCCGGATTGCCGGGCTGGTCCTGCTGAATGAATACAAACGGCGCCAGGCGCCACCCGGTGTCCGTATTACCCACAGGGCATTTGGCCGGGATCGGCGTTACCCGATCACCTCAGGCTGGCGTTCCAGTGAACTGACCTGACCGGGAGCAGGGAAGCGCAACTCCTGGGGGCGCAACACCCTAGTCGAATGGCCAAAGTCGCTCGGCCCAGCTTTTCGGTTTCTTCTCACCCAGCACATAATAATTATCCGGATAATTGAGCGCCAGAACGGTCATCGACCCTTCGGCCAGGTCTGGCAGCTCCAGTGCGGTGTAGGCCTTGTGGAGTACGATCAGGGCCTCGGAGTTTTGCGGGGTGTTGGGATAGGTTTCGAGCGCATAACGGGCTCGATTGGCCGCCGCGACGTAGGCTTCGCGCCGCAAATAGTACTCGGCGACGGTAATTTCATAGGCCGCGAGGTTGTTACGCAGGAAGATCATGCGTTGACGGGCATCCGGCACGTAACGGCTGTCCGGGAACCGCCGGATCAATTCGCTGAAATCCATGAATGAATTTGCCGCCATCGACTGGTCCCGGTCACGCACCCGCGCGGGCATCATTCGCTCCAGGAATCCGATGTTCTGGTCGAAGTTGACCAGGCCTTTCAGATAGTAGGCGTAGTCCACGTTCGGATGGGTCGGGTAGGTGCGGATAAAACGGTCCAGCGTAGACAGGGCGTTTTCAGGTTCAGCAGCCTTGAAATAGGCATAAGACAGGTCGAGCATGGATTGCTCGGTGTACCGTCCAAACGGGTAACGGGTTTGCAGTGCTTTATACGCGCCAATGGCCCGGCCCCAGTTATTGGCATTGAGGGAACTGTTCGCCGTGTTATACAGCTCTTCCGCACTGATTTCGCCCTGGAAGTCATTGTCCTTGCGACAGCCTCCGATGCTGATAAGCAGAACCAGGATGAGCAGGGAGATAATGGGGGACCAGCGGCCTTTAGGAGCCGAACCGGGACAAGTAAGCATCAACAAAACCAGCCAATAAAACAAACCACGAATGATAACGGAATACGTCGGGCAAAGTAAGTGCGGTGCGGCCGAGCGATACGCTGTTGTTTGTGTGAAAATGAGGGTCCGTCCTGGTCATTGAATAGATCGAGAAGATGCCGCAAAGCAGCGAAACAGTCAGGGATAGCGCGCAAGCTGACGCCAGTCACGCGGGAATGCGCCTGGACCAGGTCGCCGCGCTGCTGTTCCCCGAACATTCGCGGGCCCGCCTGCAGAAATGGATCAGCAAGGGTGAACTCACCGTTGACGGCAAACTATCGAAGGTCACTTATCGAATCAACGGCGGAGAACAGCTGTGTCTCGATGCCCGAACCGAGTTGCAGGTTTCAGTCGTACCCCAGGATATCCCGCTAAATCTTATTCACGCCGATCCGGACCTGATCGTTGTGAACAAGCCGGCCGGGCTGGTGGTTCATCCCGCCGCAGGGAATCCGGACGGTACGCTGCAGAATGCGCTGCTTCATTTCGACCCCGCACTCGCAAATCTGCCGCGATCTGGCATTGTGCACCGGCTGGACAAGGACACCAGCGGTGTGATGGTGGTTGCCAGGAGTTTGCGCGCGCATACCAGCCTGGTGGACCAGTTGCAGACCCGCACCATGAGCCGCAGATACCGGGCTGTGGCTACCGGTGAGATCGTCGCCGGAGGGACTGTAAATGCTCCCATCGGACGTCACCCCAGGGACCGCAAGCGCATGGCCGTGGTGCATTCCGGCAAGCCGGCGGTGACGCACTATCGCGTCCTGAAGCGTTATCCGGGCGCAACCTATCTCGAAGTAGCCCTGGAGTCTGGCCGGACGCACCAGATCAGGGTGCACATGGCGCACATCGGCCACTCCCTGGCGGGTGACCCGGTCTATGGCCGACCCTTGAAGAACAGGAAGAAGATTCCCGCTGAACTGGTGCAGCGGTTGCGTTCCTTTCCACGCCAGGCGCTGCATGCATTCCAATTGACCCTGGTTCACCCGGCCTCGAACCAGCACCATACCTACGAGGCGCCGCTGCCGGCTGACCTGCAGACCCTGCTGGCAGAACTGGATGGCTTTATTGCATGAAGGTGGACTGGATGGAAGCAAGCTGGCCGGCGCCACCCAACGTGCGGGCCGTCAGCACTACCCGTGCCGGCGGCTTCAGTGCCGGTCGCTGGACGGGCCTTAACCTGGGTACGCGCTGTGGCGATGATCCGGACCATGTCCGGCGCAATCGCGCTTTGGTGGATCACCTGCTGCCGTCACCAGCCCACTGGGTACGCCAGGTTCACGGGACGGCCGTGGCGAAGATTGACGACCTGGTGGGCAACGATGACGAAGCCGATGCCATTGTCAGCTTCAGACCGGGGCAGGTATGCGCGATCCTCACGGCGGATTGCCTGCCGGTATTTTTCTGCAATCAGGCGGGTGACCGGGTTGCCATTGCGCATGCGGGCTGGCGAGGACTGGCTGGTGGCGTTTTGGCATCGACGGTGGCCGCGTTGCAAGAACAACCGTCGCGCTTGCTGGCCTGGCTCGGGCCTGCTATCGGCCCGGGCGCTTACGAAGTGGGGCACGAAGTTGCCGAGGCGTTTTCATCCGAGTTTCCGCATGGATTCAGCGCTCGTGGAGACCGCTTTCTGATGGATCTTTACACTGTGGCCCGGCTGAAATTGAGGGCATGTGGCGTTGATAGGGTGTTTGGAGGCGGTTTGTGTACTTTCAGCGAACCCGACCGTTTCTTTTCTTATCGGCGTGATGGCGAGACAGGGCGAATGGCGCACTTTGCCTGGTTGGCGGAGTAAGCGCCGGGGTCCTGATTATTGCGGGGGCGGGTAGCGCTCTGTCAGTGCCTGCAGTTTTTCGGTTTCACCCAGTTGCTGATAGTAACTCGCCAAAGCGGACACCAACTCCGGATTGCCTGGCAGCCTGGCCAGGGTTGCTTCCAGTTCCTGAACTGCTTGTGCCTTTTGCCCGGTTTCCCACAAGGCAACGCCATAGACGTAACTGTAACGGTAGTTGGCTGAACCGGAAGCGGCGGCCGCCTGCAGGTAAGGAAGGGATTCTGCCAGCTTTTGCTGCCTGATCAGCAGCAGCCCCAGGGCATATTGTGAAGGCGCCGATCCGGGCTCGAGCTGAATCGCTTTACGCAACAACGGCTCAGCTTGCTGGTCCATGCCATTTGATCGATAGAGATCCGCCAGGTTCAACATGGCCGGCAGAAAAGTCGGCGAAAGTTCCAGGGCCTTGCGATAAGATTTTTCGGCCGCCTGTGGATTTCCGGTATTGATGTAGAACAGCCCCAGGTTCACCTGTTCTTCCGGCATGTCGGCATTGAATTTCATGCTGGCCAGGTACTCCCGGAACAGTGCCTGTAGCTCGGTCGCGGAACTGCCAGGCAGCTGGTCTGCCGGAAACGACGTAAGCTGCCGGGCCACTGCCATGCGTACCGATTTTTCGGAATCTGTCACCAGGTCCCGCAGCATCGCATACCGTTGCGCGAGCGGCACCCAGTCCATCGACTGGACGGCAGCAGCACGAACCAGGGCATTGTCTGAGGTGATGTGCTGTTGCAGCGCCGCCAGGTTTTGCTGGGAGGGAAAGGTCTGGGTGGCCAGGATTGCACTGGCCTTCACAATATCCGGCTGGTTATCCTGCGAGGCCAGTTTGAGCAACTCCGGCAGTGCCGCACGCTGACCGGACCAGGCGGCGTTCAACACTGGTGCATGAACCGCTCGCAGGGTGGTTGAAATTCCCCATGACTGCAGTGCATCAAGGGCCCATTGCGCGTCTTTATCGGAGTGACACTGGTTACAGGTGTTGGGCGTGCCTAGTTTGAGTGTCAGGCGCGGCTCGGGGACGCGAAAACTGTGGTCGTGGCGGTCATCCACGACCATGTATGTCTCCACTGGCATATGACAGTTCACGCAGGAAGAGCCAGCCCCTGTTTTTTTGTGATGGTGATGTTCCGGCCGGTCGTAAACCGTGCTGACATGGCACTGCGTGCACAGGGAATTATTTGTGGCGATCACTGCATTGCTGTGCGGATCGTGACAGTTTGTACAGACGACCCCGGCCTGGTGCATCTTACTTTGCAGGAACGATCCGTACACAAAGACCTCATCCCTGATTTGTCCGTCCGGATAATACAGGCCAGGTTCCAGCAGCGAAAGACGGAACTGATCGGTGAATCCTTTTCCCGGTTCGTAGGCAGACAGCTCGCTGCGTCGGGAGTGACAGGCTGCGCAGGTCTCAACTTGCGTTTGCGGCCTGTTGCCATCCAGCCGGGTGAAAATCCTGGTTTTTTCTCCTTGTGCCGGCCCGAAAGCACCCTGGTCCTGCAGCGAAAAAGCAAAACCGGAATCCTCACCCGCCTGGTCGCCACGGGCCCAGTCCAGGTGATTCGAAGCGGGTCCATGGCAGGCCTCACAGGCGACGTTGACCTCCTTCCAGGTCGTGTCATAGGTATCAGTGGCGCTTGCATAGTTCTTTTGCAGCCCGGTTGAATGACACACGGCGCAACGGGAGTTCCAGTTCTGGAAGGATCCTGTCCAGTGCACGATGTCTTCATGATCGACCGGCTCATCGGGGTACAGATGAACCCAGCGCTGACCGCCGGCTGCCTTTTCGCGGCTGTCCCAGACGATATTCAACGCCTGGTAGCGGCCGTCGTTGAAGGCGACCAGGTATTGCTGCAGTGGATGGAAACCGAAAGTGTAGGCAATTTCGAACACTTCCAGTTTTCCCCGGGCATTGTCGGTCTCTACAAAATAGCGGTCGTCCTTCCTGAAAAACCGGCTCGTGATGCCGTTATAGCTGAAGGAACGGTCTGAAAAGTCCCCCAGCACGTTGTCCGCAGTGGCCGGCAGCATGGCCTGGTAGTGATGTGATTTTTTCCACGCCCGGTAGGCGTCCGAGTGACAGGTTTCACACTGGCTGCTGCCCACATAGTCCTGCGCCAACAACGAGCCGGCCGGTGACGTCATTGCCAGAATCAGAATCAGAATGAGCCAGCCCGGCGCGCCGCCTGGCGCCCTGGCAATCGCCCTGGCAATCGCAATGGCAGGTCGAATTGACCTCACCCGGGGATTCCGCCCGCGGTGCGGCAAAGATAAGATGTTTCTTCATCACTGGTGCAATGTGAGAATACGAAGCGTGCCAGGTCGTCACGGCCCGGCCAATAAAGAAACTGCACACCTGACTCCTCCAGGGATTTGAGCCCTGCAGGTGTCCACCTGACGAATACCTCGTTCGCCTCAACCGGGAATTCAAGGCTGGCCCCCGGGTGGCTGTCGATCGCTTTTGCAAATGCAGCAGCCTGTTGGTTGGCATGTGCTGCCATATCGAGCCAGAGTCCGTCATTGATGTAAGCCAGGAGCTGAGCCGATACATAGCGCATTTTGCTGAGCAGGTGACCGGACCGCTTGCGCAATCGTTCGACAGTATCCCGGCCCCCGGGATTGTCAAACAGCAGCAGAGCCTCGGCCGCCAGGCAACCATTCTTGCTGGCGCCGAATGAAAGCATCTCCACACCGGCCCGCCAGGTCAGGTCAGCCGGTTCGCAGCCCAGCCTGGCGACGGCGTTCCCGAACCGGGCGCCATCCATATGTGTTGCCATGTTTTTGCTGCGGGCCAGTTCGTTGATGGCCTGGATTTCTTCGGGCACATAGACCGTGCCTGATTCTGAACTCTGGGTAATGCTCACGGCAGCAGGCATGTAACTGTGAACGCCGTGCCCGCTGTTTCTGTGGATCAGCTCTTCCATGCTGCGCGCATCGAATTTTCCATCATCACCGTCTACCGGAACCAGTCTCAGTCCGCTGCCGAAGAACTCGGGAGCGCCGCCTTCGTCGTTCAGGATATGGGCGTTTCGATGACAATAAACGGCGCCCCAGGGCGGCGTGACCGAAGCCAGCGCGATACTGTTCGCTGCCGTGCCGGTACTGAGCGGGATCACCGTTGTGCGGGTGCCGAACAGGTCGGAAAAAGCCTGCTCCAGCAGCGTTGACCACTGGTCCTCCGCGTACGCCCAGGCCGTTCCCTGGTTGGCCTTCACCACGGCGTCGAGAATGGCTGGCGCCGCGGGTGATTCATTGTCACTTCTGAAATTCAATTCCATGCGGGGAATTATACGGCTCAGTAACGAGCGAGTCTCGCTTATAATTTGCCGCAATGAATGTACCAGCTCCGACCCGAAAGTTTTCAGTGCCGTTCGACCAGATCATGGCCGTTGACGCGGCATGGTGCCGGAAACGGATGGCGGCGATACAGCGCGGGCGAAAAGACAGGGAGACGATCGCCCGGCTGGAGGTGCAACTCACCAGCCGCATTGAACAGTCGCGGTTGATGGTAGATGCTCGCAAGGCGGCGCTGCCGGTGCCGGAGTATGACCCGGGCCTTCCCATCACGTCCCATCGGGATGAAATCCTTGCAGCGATGGCCAGCCACCAGGTAGTGGTTGTCGCCGGGGAAACCGGCTCGGGCAAGACCACCCAGCTGCCCAAAATCTGTCTTGAAGCCGGCCGGGGCGCAAGGGGTTTGATCGCTTGTACGCAACCACGGAGAATCGCTGCCCGGGCGATGGCGGAGCGGGTTTCCGAAGAGCTGAACAGCGAGTTGGGTGGCGTGGTGGGATACCAGGTCCGGTTCCGGGAGCGAAGCAGTTCCAGGGGCTACATCAAGTTCATGACCGACGGCATCCTGTTGGCCGAATCCATCCATGACCGTTTCCTGGATGCTTATGACACGATCATCATCGACGAGGCGCACGAACGCAGTCTGAATATCGATTTTCTTCTTGGTTACCTGAAAACCCTGCTGCCCCGCCGACCGGACATGAAGCTGTTGATTACCTCGGCAACGATCGACACCGGCAAGTTTTCACGTCATTTCGATGATGCGCCGGTCATCGAGGTTTCCGGGCGAGGCTACCCGGTGGACATCGTTTACCGGCCGTTGCCGGGCGAACAGGAAGCTTCCGGGCCGGGCGACAGGGATCTTTACCAGGGCATCGCGGATGCCTGCCGCCAATTGAGCGGAATCGACCCGTTGGGTGATGTCCTGGTCTTTCTGTCAGGTGAGCGTGAAATCAGGGAAGCGGCTGATTTTTTGCAGAAACAGAACCTGCGCTCGGGTCCGGCAGGAACCGAGACTCTGCCGTTGTACGCGCGGCTATCGGCCACTGAGCAGCGCCGCGTATTTCACCCCGGTAAGATGCGGCGCATCATCCTGGCCACCAATGTTGCAGAGACCTCGCTGACGGTGCCACGGATCCGTTTCGTGATTGATTCAGGCACCGCAAGAATCAGTCGGTATTCCCACCGCAGCCGCATTCAGCGCCTGCCGATCGAGGCGATCTCGCAAGCCAGTGCAAACCAGCGTTCCGGCCGTTGCGGCCGACTCGGGCCGGGAACCTGCATCCGCCTGTACAGCGAAGAAGATTTCGATGGCAGGCCCGAGTTTACCGAGCCGGAAATTCTCAGGACGTCGCTGGCCTCGGTGATTCTGAGAATGTTGTCGATGGGCCTGGGTTCGGTCGAGGATTTTCCGTTTGTCGACCGGCCGGCACCGCGGATGATTAACGATGCCTATCAATTGCTGTTCGAATTGCAGGCAATTGACAAGTCGAGGTCGACCACCAGGCTGGGTAAAAGCCTGGCGAGGTGGCCGGTCGACGTACGCCTGGGCAGGATGATCGAAGAAGGCGCGCGGAAAAAGTGCCTCGAAGACCTGCTGGTGCTGGCGGCGGCATTGAGTATCCAGGATCCCCGCGAGCGCCCGCTGGAGGCGCAGTCCCAGGCTGATGAGGCGCATCAGAGATTCGTCGATGAAAAATCTGACTTCATGACCCTGCTGAGGCTTTGGCAATACCTGCGGGAGAAAAGAAAAAGCATTTCCGGCAACCAGTTTCGCAAGTTATGCCGCCGGGACTTTCTCAACTGGCAGCGGGTGCTGGAGTGGTTTGATCTCTACCAGCAACTGAGGGATCAGGCGCGCGAACAAAAGCTGCCGTTGACAGGTCTGCGCGGAGATCACCAGCAAATCCACTTGAGCCTGCTGGCAGGCTTGCTGAGCCACTGTGGCAGGAAACACCCGGAAGACCGGAGCTATACCGGGGCACGATCGAGTACTTATCATATTTTTCCGGGATCAGGCCTGTTCGGCAGCACGCCCAAGTGGCTGATGTCCGCAGAAATTGTCGATACCAGCAAACCTTATGCAAGGATCAACGCCGGAATCAGTCCCGACTGGATTGAGCGGCAGGCGCAGCACCTGTTGAAAAGGCACTATTCCGAACCACATTGGTCCAGGCGCCATGGCGCCGTTTTTGCCTGGGAGCAGGTGACCCTGTATGGGCTGGTGGTGGTTGAAAAAAGGCGTATCCGATTCGCACCGGTGGATGCGGACAAGGCCAGGCGGATATTCATCCTCGAAGGGTTGGTACGGGGCGCCCTCGATACACGTGCGGCTTTCAAATCGCACAATGAGCAGATCAGGTCAGAAGTTGAAGCGCTTGAAAACAAGCGGCGAAAACGCGACGTGCTGGCCGACGAAAACACGCTTTTCGAGTTTTTCGATGCGCGCGTTCCGGAGAAGGTAAACAGCGCTAAATCGTTTGAAAAGTGGTTGTCCGGTCTGGGAAACGAAGGGCGCGAATTGCTGTTCCTCGGACACGACGTACTGACCCGGGAAAATGCCGGTGCCGCACCGCATGAGCTGTTTCCTGATGTTTTCGAAGCCGCGGGGCGGCACTTTCCCCTCGAGTACCACTTCGATCCGGGCAATCCGGACGATGGTGTTCACCTGACCGTTCCGATCGAGCTGTTGAACACGCTGAACGCCGGCAGTTTGCAAGGGTTGGTGCCCGGGCTGTTGAAGGACAAGCTGATCGCCCTGTTCCGCCAGTTGCCCAAGCCGATGCGCCGGTCGCTGACCCCCATTCCGGAGTTCGCGGATGCGGTACAGGAATCGATTGTGGCGCATTCGGAAGAATCCATGCTGGCTTCATGTGCGGCAGAGCTGCGGCGGATGACCGGGCTGGAGATTGATGAAGATGACCTGGACGAGCGATCGATTTCACCCCATTTCAGATTCCTGGTGCGAGTCGTGGACGAGGAAGGTGAACTGATTGACAGCGGGCGGGACCTGCTGGAGTTGCAGGCCCGGCTCGGGGATCAGGCGCAGCGGCAGTTTATGGATCAGCAGGGTCAAAACTTCAACCGTGACGGCGCGAAAGCCTGGGTTTTTGGTGATCTGGAAGAAGCTGTGAACACCGCTGATGGCGCCCGGGCCTGGCCGGCGCTGATTGACCAGCAGACCTCGGCCGGTCTGCGGCTGTTTGATACCTGGGAGGAAGCCGTCCTGTCCCATGTCGATGGCGTCTTGAGGTTGTTGCAATTAGTGCTACCCGACCGCATGAGCTATTTGAGAAAACATCATGGCCTGAGCAGGGAATCGCTACTGGCCTGGAGCGCCCATGGCAGATCCGCAGAATTGATCGAGGATTTGCTGCAGAGGAGCCTGGTAGATTGCGCAGGTGATGTCAGCATGATTCGCGGGACCGCGGCTTTTGAAAAACTGTGCCAGCGCGTGCGCAATGAAATCGGGCAGGTGAATCTGCATAATTCCGCTTTACTCAACCAGGCACTGCCCCTGCTGGCGGAGGTGTCGCTGCAGCTGACTGGCGACCTGGAGCACTTCCACCCCGGTGTTTTTGCGGACATTAGCGGCCAGCTCGAAGACCTCGTATATCCTGGTTTCCTGGCAATGTTGGAACCGGGCCGGCTGCAACATTATCCCAGGTATCTCAAAGCAGTTCGTGACCGTCTTCATCAACTCGGTGAAAACCCGGCTCGGGATTTGCAGCGCATGGCATTGATAGAGCCCTGGTGGCACCGCTACCTGGATGCACTGGAGCGTGGTTGCGCCTATCACCAACCGCTGGACCAATATCGCTGGCTGTTGGAAGAATACCGGGTGTCATTGTTCGCCCAACGCCTGGGAACCGCGCAAAAAGTTTCGGAAAAACGCCTGGCCGATGCCTGGAAGCGGACCGGTTATTGATACAATAGGCGACTGATGAATATGCCATCTGAAAACCTGGTCGGAGTTCCGCGTCCTGTAACCGGAGTGCGCCGGGGCAAGACGGAACTGCTTGAATGGGCCGGGCAGTACAGCGCATCTGTGGGGCCCGCTGCAGAGGGGTGCGCCGGGCTGATCTCCCGGTTGCTGGAAACCGGGTCGCTGGACGACACGGTGATCGACCGCCTGCTGGAATTACTGGAGATTCTGGAAAAGCTGTCGGCAGATCCGGTCACCATCAGTTGCGCCGTTGTTCACGTGGCTTCTCTTGGTGGTGCTGTCAGGGCCGAAATTCTGGACGCTTTACCCGGTCAGGTTCGGAAGCAACTGGAAGAGCTGAACAAGCTCAAACACTACGAATCAGGACAATCTGAAAGCGGAACGGAGCGCAGTGCTGAAGGCTTGCGGCGACTGCTGCTCGCATTGGTGAACGATGTGCGCGTGGTGCTGATCGATTTGTCCTGGCAACTGGTATTGCTGCGCCGCGCCAGGGAGGACACTGAACTCGCTGAGTCACTGGCACGCGAGACTGCCTTGATTCATGCCCCGCTGGCTAACCGGCTGGGAATCTGGCAGCTGAAATGGGAGCTGGAAGACCTGTCTTTCCGCTACCAGGAGCCGGCGCAATATCGAAAAGTTGCCCAGTTGGTGGCTGAGCACCGCACTGAACGGGAACGTTTTATCAGCGCATTCATGAGCAAGCTCAGAGACGCGCTGGAAACTGCGGGGATCAGCGCCGAGGTCAGGGGGCGCCCCAAGCACATCTACAGTATCTGGAAAAAGATGCAGCGAAAAGGGCTCGATTTTCACCAGCTTTTTGATGTTCGGGCGGTGCGTGTACTGGTCGAGGATTTGCCGGCGTGTTACAGCGCCCTGGGTCTGGTGCATACACTCTGGCAGCCGATTCCCGGCGAGTTCGATGACTACATTACGACGCCGAAAGGCAACAATTACCAGTCGCTGCATACCGCGGTGGCCGACCGCGAGGGCCGGGCCGTCGAAGTACAGATCCGCACCCGGGAAATGCATGAACATGCCGAGCTGGGTGTCGCCGCGCACTGGCGTTACAAGGAAGGCGGCCCCACCGACCCGGCTTTCGACAACAAGATCGCGATCATGCGCCAGTTGCTGGATTCATCGGATGAAGACCTGGATGACCAGAGTCTGCTCGACAGTTTCCAGTCCGCCACTTCCGAGGACCGGGTCTATGTATTGACGCCGCAGGGCCAGGTAGTGGACCTGACCGCCGGATCCACGGTGCTCGACTTCGCCTACCACGTTCATACGGAGGTTGGCCATCGTTGTCGCGGCGCCAAGGTGAATGGCCGCATCGTGCCGCTGACACACGAAGTCCATACCGGTGACCGGGTTGAAATCTTGACCGGCAAACAGCCAAATCCCAGCCGCGACTGGCTTAATCCGCGGTTAGGCTACATCCACGGGGCGCGAGCGCGGGCGAAGGTCAGGCAATGGTACAAACGCGAAAGTCGTGACGATAATCTGCGCGCCGGCAAGGATGCCCTGGAAGCTGAGGCAAAAAGGGTAGGCCTGGCGCTCTCGGATTTAAAAGACGTACTGGTTAAATTCAACCTGGCCAGCGCCGAGGATCTGTACATTGCAGTCGGCAACGGCGACCTGACGTCGGGCCAGATTTTCAACGCCCTGTCCAGGATGCGGGCGGAGCAGGTTGCCCCGCAGGCCGAGGACCTGGTGACACGGGCTCCTGTCAGGCAGCGTGGACCAGCAGTCCGGAAGCAAGATGATGTCATCATCGAAGGCGTCGGTAACCTGATGACTACCATCGCCAAGTGTTGCCGCCCCGTACCGGGGGATCCGGTAGCCGGCTATGTGACCCAGGGCAGGGGCGTAACCATCCATCGTGAAGATTGTGGTCAGGTCGTTCACTGGAGGGCGGAAAACAGTCCCCGCCTGTTACAGGTTCGTTGGGGAGAAAAACCCGAAACGCATTATTCGGTCGAGTTACTGATACGCGCATTTGACCGCAGGGACTTGATCAGGGACATCTCAACGGTGTTGTCAACAGCGGAAACGCAGGTGACCGACATCAGCAGCCGCCTCGATGAAAGTACCGATGAAGTGACGATTCGCCTAAAGGTACGGGTCAAGGATTATGAGCAACTCAGTGATTTGTTGAGTCGCCTGGGCAATGTATCTAACGTCATCGAGGCCCGGAGACTACGGCAAGGCCACTAAAAGGTTTCGGGCCCTTATCGCTTTTTCAGGGAGCTGAGCATCTGTTGCAGTCCCAATGAGGCTGTTTCTACGGAAAAATATTGGCGCACGTTTTCCAGGCCCGCTGCTGACATCCGGTTCCAAAGGGCCTCGTCCTGGTAAAGCCGGACTATGGCCGCAGCAAATTCCCCGGCAGTTTCCGCCACCAGTACATCGCGGCCGGATTGGGCAAACATACCCTCCACGGCCATCGGCGTTGCGACGACCGGTTGGCCCCGCGCCATGCTCATGTTGACCTTGCCCTTGATTCCCGCTCCGTAGCGTAAAGGAGCGACCGCCAGGCGACAGCCGTCCAGCCACGGCTCGAGGGTCTTCACAAAGCCATGGAAACGGACGCCGTTGCCATCGAGCGCACGAACCTGCTCAGGGGCCTTGCTGCCAATCAGGTGGAATTCCATGTCCGGCAGCTGCTCGTGCACCAGCGGCCAGATGTCGTTGACGAACCAGCATGCGGCGTCGATGTTGGGTGGATGCTGGTAACCACCAACAAAGAAGATGTCCTTGCGGTCTGCGAAACCCCGCTGACTGCCGGTGACTTCGTGCACATTGGAAATAACATAGACCCTGGCATCGGGTGCGGCCTCCTTCAGAACTGTTTTTTCCACCGGACTGACCACGATAGTCGCATCTGCCGCCTCAATGACCGCCAGCTCGGAGCGACGCGTCTGTGCGGCCGTGCGCCTCAATGGCAGGCTGTCTTCCAGCTCAGCCATACGTTCTTCTCTCAGGTAATGCAGGTCAACCGTGTCAAATATGAATTTCGCGTCTGGGCAGTGCCGGCGCAGCAGCGACAGGTAGTTGGCAGCGATATAGTGACGGGAGATTACGACGTAATCGAATTCCCTGCCGCGTTCGGAAAAAAATTGCTGCAGTGAATCGGCCCACGGCGCGTACATCACTTCTATTCCCGCCTGTTGCAACGATGTGGTATAGCTACCTGCGTGGGCACGGTTATCCGCCATGAAAGTGACACCGTAGCCCAGGTCAGCCAGGCAACTCATCAGGTAGCAGAGTCGTACGCTGCCTGAATCCTGGTCCGGCTCTGGCGTGTAAGCATCGATCACCAGAATCCGCCCCTTCAGGCGGTGATCACGGGCTCTGCGGATTTCCGAGCCGTCGTCCGGGTCGTTGACCGGCGGTGGGTAGCTTGCCAGCGTTTCGCTCCAGCGTTCCAGGAATTTCTCCCGGTTCGCCACCTGGTGCTGTTTGGCGCCCTGCGTCACGTCAGTACCGGAAGTGGCGCCTTCATGGTGAACAACGACAGCTTCCGGCTGGACAAGAACTTTCAAACCCTGTGCCCGGACCCTGAATGCAAGGTCCGTGTCTTCATAGTAGGCGGGTGTATAGTGCGTGTCGAAGCCGCCCAGTTGCTGAAACAGGTCCGTCTTGAGCATGATGCACGCGCCCGAACAATAGTCTGCTTCCCGGACATACTGGTAGTCAGGGTGGTCGGCACGGTCGCCTTTGCCGTAATTCCAGCCGGACCCATCATTGAAGATCAGTCCGCCAGCTTCCTGCAACCTGCCATCGGGATAAACCAGTTTCGCGCCGGCAATGCCCGTATCCGGAAAGTGCCGGAAGGTGTCTATCAGGGCGTCCAGCCAACCGTCCAGGACCTGCGTGTCATTGTTCAGCATGACGATATAGCGCCCCCTGGCTGCCTCGGCGCCGTGGTTACAGCTGCCGATAAAGCCAAGGTTCTTCTTGTTACGCAGGTAAACCACGCCTTCAACCTGCTCCATCCGCGTAGCTGTCTCGTCACTGGAATGGTCATCCACAACGATCACTTCGAACGAGGCCTTGCAACGGGTTTCAGCCAGTGAACGAAGACAGGCTGCGGTAAAGAGCCAGTTGTTATAGACAGGGATCACAATGGAAACATCCGGCTGGCCTGCTGCAGGGAAAGCCGCTGGAGGATTGGGATCGCCGATATTTTCCAGCGAATCCGGCTCCAGGTATTCCGGAGGCAGGCGTTTTTGCTGCGTGGACTGTGACCGCTCCAGTGCGTCTCTTAGACCCTTCGTGCTGACTGTACGGACCGCCTGTGACAGCAACAATGGCCAGCGAAGCGGATTCCACGCACGTGCTTTTCCGAGGTTTTCAAAAATCCGGCCAAGTACCCGAAAAGGCCTGGTCAGGCGCCAGGAAGCGGTTGACAATACCCATTCGTGAACGGATGTGAGATTCTCCAATTGCAGGTTTGTCTGGCGATGGGCGGCCTGTTCATGCTCGAGCCTGTCCTCGGATTCATACAAGAGCCCCCTGGTATTCTGCAATTGGCTTTCCAGGCCCTGCAATTGGCTTTCCAGATCCGCAACCCAGCGTTTCCGGCGTTTGATTTCAGATTGCAAAGCCCGCTCTCGCTCCTCGGCCCAGTCACTTCTTTTTTCGACTTCTGACTGCAGTTCAACCGCCAGTTTCATAAGTCGTGAATTTTGGTGCGCCAATTCGGTTGCTTCAAAGACGAAGGCAGCAGCCTGGAAACCGTCCAGGCTTTGCAGGTCGGTGATGTTTCTGCTGCCGGGTGATGCCTGGCAGAGCTTGTCATATTCCAGCACCATAGCCTCCGAACTTGCCGCTTCCAGGCTTGCGAGGTGGTTTCGAACAGCAGCAATGCGGTCCGGTTCTGCAGCCAGTTTGCGGATGCGTTCAACCAGCGAACCCGCATCGGGTTCAATCAGCCATCCGGTTTCAGCGTGCCTGATCCGTTCGGCGAAACTGCCCAGCCGGGTCGCTACCACCGGTATTTTCAGCGCTTGCATTTCGGAAAGCGTGTAACTGAAGGTTTCCGGAACGATGGAGAGCAGCCCGGCCACGTGGGGCCCGATTGATTCCAGCAGGTCACGAAGGCTGGAGCGAGGGTACTGCGGTATCACGTTGACGCCGGATTGGCCAAAGAAAGCTTCGCCCTCTTTGCCGGCTCCCAGCAGGTAGACTTGCGCAAATTGGGTCAGCTCAGGCAGAGCGTCCAGCAGGAGTTGCTTGCCTTTTCCGTGCTGGATACGGCCGGGAATGACCAGTCTCAAACGCCCGTCGGTTCGTTCTTTCGGACGGACTTCGGCCGAGCCCGGCAAATCAGGCAAGCCGTGAGGAATCAGCTTGATTACGATTTTTTCCCAGCCGTGATCCAGTAATCGGATCATCTGTATCACGGACTGGCTGGGCGCAGCGACCCTGACTTTTTGCGCCGTTACGGTTTGCCGCCACTCTTGTGCCAGCCGTTTCCAGCTGTTGGTGTCACGGTCCTGGAAGCCTGGCAGCAGGCTGTGTTCCTCCAATGCACTGCCCAGCGCTTGTTCCGGGCCAGCATCCAGGTAAGGCCCAGGATGAATGCCGAGCAGGGGCCAAAGTGGATAGAAATCATGCAAAACCTGGATCGTCGGTAAGCCCGTCTCCAACGCATCCAGTCCATGCCCGACCAGTGAAGAAATGATGATCCGGCCGACACCGTATCGGTCTGCAATTTCTGTCAGCATCCTGCGGTACTGAGGATGGCTGCTGGCGGTAGAATGAATCGTTGGTTGCAACCACCAGTGGGCGACGGCGGCTTTTTTCTGATTTGCGAGGTACAGAGAAAATCGCTGGCCATAGCCTTCCCCCGTTTGTGGGCCCTCTGAACACAGTTGCAGGTTGATGCCATCAGTATCGGCGCCGATAAACGAGTCGACCCACTGTTCGACGCCACCACCCCAACTGTGAGTGACGTGCAGCGTCGCTGTTGAACCGGCCCTGCTGCAGGCTGCCAGTTCACGCGCCCAACCACTGTCTTCAGCCGGCTCTTCAAGATTCAGCCAATGATCGAGTTTTTCTCTCAGTGTTGCCCACGGGGATGGCCTTCTTTCCTCGTGCGGTTCAATCTCCGGTCGATCGAATAAAGCCGCGTTCGGGTCATGCAGAAAAAGGCTGTCGCTGACCAGTAATTGCCCATTTGACTGATCCAGGCACTCAATGGCGTTGGCCGTGCTGCAAGCTGCTTCGGCCAGAACTTCAACGGCCGCGGCCGACAGCAGCACCAGGTGCTCCGGCCAGTCAGACCAGCGAACCAGTTTACCGGTGCCCAACAGCGTCACCAGGTTTTCCAGCAAGCCTGACGACGGCGGTTCCTGCCAACGGCTGGAGAGACCTGCAAAGGGGTTCAGCGCGGTCGCTGCATTACTCATGACGCTGAGGGCCGCGGGGCCGCAAAGATCTTCCGGGATGTCGCTTAGCAATGCCATCAAAGACGCTTCCATTGCGGCTGAAAGTGACAGGTTTTCGCCGAGGATGAGTAACGGTTTACCGGGACATCGCCGCCGGTAATCATCCAGTAGAGGCCCCAGGGAATTGGGGTCGTTTCGCAGGTCTGTTAAAGTCGTCGTCATGAGGGTGCTTTTGGCACGAAATCCCCTCATTATGGTCAAAGGTCCGTGTGATGTCACCCGGCAAAGAGGCAGATGCGTCAATGAGTAAACGCAAAAAGAAGACTGCGGCCAGGCGGAAAAAAGCAAGCCCACCCAAACAACGCAGATGGTTCGGGAAAATTTGGCGCCTGGGCTTGCTGTTGGTGGGTATTTTTACCGGTCTGATGCTGCCCTGGGTGATTTATCTCAACTACCAGGTCACCACGGAGTTTGAAGGACGCAAGTGGGATTTACCCAGTCACGTTTATGCTCGCGCGCTGGATCTTTACCAGGGTGCGCTATTGTCGCGCAGTGACCTGGAACTGGAGTTGAAGGCAGCCGGTTACCGTGCCGCCAGCGACGCTTCGCGGCCTGGTTTATACCGGGTATCGGGCAGTACCGTGGACATTTATCGCAGATCGTTCGGTTTTCATGACGGTTTCGAGGAATCACGCAAAGTGCGGGTGCGGCTTGGGAGTGGCAAGGTCACTGCGGTATCCAGCCTGCCGGCTGGCCAGTCGCTGGACCTGTTCCGTCTCGAACCGTCAGAAATTGCCGCGATTTACCCGCTGCAGAAAGAAGACCGCACCCTGATCAGGATTGAACAGGCCCCGCCTTTGCTGGTGACGGGGCTGCAATCGGTGGAAGACCGAAACTTCAAGCACCATCCGGGTGTTGACTTGCGGGGCATCTTACGTGCGGCCTTCGCCAATTTAAAAGCGGGAAAAGCCGTCCAGGGAGGCAGCACACTGACCCAGCAATTGGTGAAGAACTATTTCCTGACCCATGACCGAACCATCGCACGCAAATTCAATGAAGCGATCATGGCCTTGTTGCTGGAAGCGCATTACGGCAAGTCTGAAATTCTCGAAGCGTACCTGAACGAAGTCTTTCTCGGTCAGCAAGGCGCGTTTGCCGTGCATGGATTCGGACAGGCCAGCCTGTTTTATTTCGACCAGCCGCTGGATCGCCTGGAGGCAAACCAGATTGCACTTCTTATTGGGCTGGTCAAAGGCGCCTCCTACTACAATCCGAGGCGGCATCCTGAACGGGCGCGTGGGCGCCGTAACCAGGTGCTGGCATCTTTTGCTGAAACGGGACTGCTGACCGAAGCGCAGGCCCGCCAGCAGGCTGCGTTGCCATTGGGTGTCACGGAGAAACCGCGGACACGGGGTACGCGGTATCACGCCTTCGTTGACCTCGTCCGCAGGCAGTTGGCGCAGGTTTACCAGGAAGACGACCTGAAAACCGAGGGCCTGAGGATTTTTACGACCCTGGCGCCGCTGGTGCAGGAAAAAGCCCAGGCTGCGGTCAGTGAGGGTTTGAAGCAACTCGAGGCGCGGGGGCTTTCCCCGACTCTGCAGGCCGCGATGGTGGTCGCGGATATTTCGACCGGAGAAGTACAGGGCCTGGTGGGAGACCGGAACCCGAATCGCGCCGGTTTCAACCGGGCAATCCATGCCCGGCGCCAGATCGGTTCAGTCATCAAACCGCTGGTTTACCTGCTGGCCCTCGAACACAAGCAGGATTACAGCCTGGTGTCCCGGATCATGGACGAGCCGATCAGTCTCCGGCAGGCTGATGGCTCGGCCTGGTCGCCGTCAAATTATGACAACAAATCCCACGGCGAAGTGACCCTGTTGGAAGCCCTGACCCGCTCCTATAACCAGGCAACCGTGAGATTGGGCATGAATATTGGCGTCAATCACCTGGTGAGCCGGATTCAGCAACTGGGCGTGCAGGCGAACGTTGACCCGGTTCCATCCATATTCCTGGGTGCCGTGGAGTTGACTCCGCTGGAGGTCACCCAGATTTACCAGTCCATCGCAGCCGGTGGGTTCAGCGTACCGCTGAGGTCCCTGATCGCGGTGCAGACGGCGGATGGCAACGAACTGGTTCGCTATCCCCTGCGCATGGTGCCGCAACCCAATCGCGAGGCCATCGCGGTTCTCAATTACGCACTGACGCAGGTGGTTGAGCAGGGCACGGCGAGTGCCTTGCCGGGCCTGTTGGCGCAATCTGGGACGATTGCCGGGAAAACGGGGACCACCAACGATCGCCGTGACAGCTGGTTTGTCGGATATACTCGCAACCAGGTAGCCGTCAGCTGGGTGGGCGAGGACGATAACCGTCCGGCAGGCGTTACCGGCAGTAACGCCGCCATGCAGCTATGGGGCCGATTGTTCAGGCAGTTGCCGATCGAGTCTGTAGACCTGAGAATGCCCGATGGCGCTTACTGGCTTTGGGTCGACCGTAACAGCGGATTGCTGACACTGGAGGACTGCGAGGGGGCCGTGCAGATTCCGTTTGTAGATGGCTCCGGGCCTGCACAGTCAACGGCCTGCATGTCGGCGCGGCAAGATGATGAAGAATCTTTTTGGAGAAAGCTCCTTGGCAAGAAAAAGCAATAATATGACGCACTGGCCTCGCCAGATCCTGGCCTGGGCACTTGTCTTGTTACTGAGCGGCTGTGCGTCCACGGCGCCGGGTCCATCGGCGACGCAACAACCCGAGGTCGAAGCGCGGGTCCGCGAGCCAGCCCGGCAGGACAGCGATGGCATCCAGGTATTCCCCTTGCAGAACCCGGCGGTGAAAGAGTTGCTGGCTGATGCCAGCAATGCGGAGCAAACCGGGGATTATGGCCAGGCCGCCAGCTACCTCGAACGCGCCCTCAGGATTCAACCGCGCGATCCAGAGATACTGCAGAGCATGGCAGAAGTGCAGTTGCAGATGCAGGATTACGAGCAGGCGCTGAATTTTGCCACCCGGTCCTATGACATCGGCCCCCGCGTGGGCGAAATTTGTAGTCGGAACTGGCGCACCATCAGCGTCAGTAAGGAATACCTCGGAGATTCCAAAGGGTCGGTTGATGCGGAAAAAAAAGCCGCTGTTTGCATGAACACCAAGCCAAGGGGGCTTTGAAAATCGCGTGAATGATGTAAAGGGCCGCAGTGCTGCATTGCTTGACGCGGACGGGCCAATTTCCGGGTTTTTGAGTGGTTTCGCGCCCAGGGAAGCCCAAATCCAGATGGCTGAGGCCGTTGAGAGTGCAATTGCCAGCGCTGGCGCACTGGTAGTCGAGGCTGGTACAGGCATTGGCAAGACACTTGCTTACCTGGTGCCCGCCATGCTGAGTGGTGAGCGCGTGATCATTTCCACGGGAACGAAAACCTTGCAGGACCAGCTTTTTTTTCGGGACTTGCCGCTGGTAAAGGAAGCCCTGGATGTGTCGGTCACACCGGCGCTGCTCAAAGGCCGGGCCAATTATCTTTGTCTTCACCGGATGACGATTGCCCGGACCGAAGGCCGCTTGCCGAGCAGGGAAGCCGCGCTCGAGCTGGAAGTCGTCCAGGACTGGTCAGCCAGGACCACGGACGGTGATCTCTCCATTGCCAACGTCATCACCGAGGACAGCGGCCTGATGCCGTTTGTGACGTCGACAGCCGACAATTGCCTGGGTAGCGAATGTCCTCAATTTGAGGACTGTTTTGTCGCGCGCGCTCGCAAGAAAGCCCAGGAAGCGGATATCGTCGTGGTCAATCACCACCTGTTGTTCGCGGATATGGCCATCAAGCAAAGCGGTTTCGGTGAAGTTTTGCCGGGCGCCGGGGCCTTCATTATCGACGAGGCCCACCAGGCGCCCGAGACCGCCACCCGTTTCTTCAGTGTTTCCATCACGGCTCGCCAGGTTCAGGATTTGTGCCGGGATTTTCTGGCTGAATCCGCCGCTGCAAGCGGAGCGATGGGGATGCTGCGGGAACCGGTTGCAGACTGCCTGCAGAAACTCAGGGAAATTAGCTGGTGATCGCGGAAAACATGCCTGAGCGCGGTTCCTGGGATGAACTGGTGGCTCATGGAGCCGTCCGGAGTGCCCTGCAGGCGCTTGATCATTCCATTCTTGCGCTGGCCGCAGCTGGTGCAAAGCTTGCGGGCAGCGCCCGGGGCCTTGACGGCTGCATTGAGCGACTGACAGAACTGCAGGTACGGCTGGACCGCTTTGATGCGCAGCAAGCCGGCGATGAGGTCCGTTGGTTTGAGCGCAGGGGACGGGGTTTTGCCCTGCATATCACGCCCCTTGAAGTGGCCGGGGTATTCAACGATTTCAGAGCCATGGCGGATGCTGCGTGGGTTTTTACTTCGGCGACACTGGCCGTGAAAGAAGACTTTTGCCATTTCACTGACCTGATGGGCCTGGATGACGCACTGACCCTGCAGCTGGATTCTCCTTTCAACTATCAGGAACACGCATTGATGTGGGTGCCCGGGGGGGTTCCTGAGCCCCGTGACCCGGATTTTGTCCCAGCCCTGCTGCAGCAGGTCATACCCTTGCTGAAAGCCAGTCACGGCCGGGCATTTCTGCTGTTTACATCGCACCGGTCGCTGCGAAAGGCCGCGGAGTTGCTTGCCGATAAGATCGAGTATCCGCTATTCGTCCAGGGCACCCAGCCGCGCAGCCTGTTGCTCGAAAAATTCAGGGCTTCCGGCGAGGGCGTGCTGCTGGGTTCCGCCAGTTTCTGGGAGGGTGTGGATGTTATCGGTGAGGCACTGTCGCTGGTCGTCATCGACAAACTGCCTTTCGCGGCACCCGATGACCCTGTGATGGAGGCGCGCAGCAACGCCCTGAGACGATCCGGTGGCAATCCATTCACGCAGTTGTACCTGCCACAGGCGGTGATTGCTCTGAAACAGGGCGCCGGGCGCCTGATCAGGGATGTGAATGACCGGGGCGCCCTGGTGGTATGTGACCCGAGAATCAGGACAAAATTCTATGGACGGGTTTTTCTTGACAGCCTGCCGCCGATGAAGCAAGTCGAAGACCGGGCGGAAGTGGAGGAATTTCTGAATGAGTAACTTGCTGGCGCTGGAAACGTCTGCCGAAGTGTGTTCCGTTG
>JAOUCS010000118.1 GCA_029859645.1 Lysobacterales bacterium
ACGGAGACACCGACAGTGTCAACATGAAAGGCAACACGCTACATGGAACCGGGGGAGTCGCGGCCGTATGCAGCAACATCCCTGTGGACGAGAAAGGCAAGCCCAATCGCATCAGCGGCAGTTGGGAAACCGACCCGGGCTCGTTGTGTGACATTCCGTAAATAATCCTCGGCTGGCGGCAGAGCCAATCTGCCGCCAGCCGATGCTGCCGCGGACCCTGAACCATTCTGTTAGTGCAGCTAAATTGAGCAAGCTTGCAAAATCCCCTCGACGAGACAAAGATGCATTATCCGAAAAACGACAAACCTTCAACCGGGCTACACCTGGTCCTGATGATCGTTATGTTTGCGTTGATCATGATGCTGGGTTTCGCCACCTCCGCCAGGGAGAATGGACGCCAGAACGGGTCACAGAGCAGCCTCCTGCCGGACAGCCAGACGGTACAGCAATACAGCTACCGCAGCCAGCATCGAAAGCCCCAACCAGCCGCCAAAGTGCCATTGGTCGGGTAGCGCCAGAACGCTGGCCGAGCCGACAGCAACGATCGGCACGGCCATGAAGATCCCCATCAATGCCTCGCCGGTGATCAGTCCGGCCGCGAACAGCGTGCCTTTCTGGTGAACCTTTTCCTTCGCTCCTTCCTCATCGCCGGGTTTCAGGTAACGCTCGACCAGGTGCGCCACCAGGCCGCCGGCAAAGATCGGCACACTGAGTTCGATCGGCAGATAGATACCCACGGCGCAGGCCAGCACCGGTGTTCGGAAGCTGGATCCGCGTTTTTTCAGTGTCTCGTCCAGTACGATGATGGCCGCGCCGATCGCCGCACCGATACCGATCATGGTCCACGGCAGTTCACCACCGAAAATACCGTTGGCGACCGACGCCATCAGGTTGGCCTGTGGCGCCAGCAGCGGGCTGGGGTGCTCTGCGGTCGGTACACCGATGCCGTAAGCCTGGGCCAGCAGGTTGAGCACCGGCGCCATGATCAATGCACTTGAGACGCCGCCCACCGCCAGCATGAACTGCTGCTTCCACGGCGTGGCGCCCAGGATGTAACCACATTTCAGGTCCTGCAGGTTGTCTCCGCCGATACAAGCCGCGCCACAGACCACGGCGCCGATCATGATGGTGGCCACCGCGCCAATCGTTGACTGCGGACCGAGCATCGTCACCAACACCAGGGCGGCGAACAGGATCGTGGCGATGGTCAAGCCGGATACCGGGTTGTTCGACGACCCCACCAGGCCTGCCATGTAGGCGGAAACTGAAACGAACAGGAACCCAGCGACGATCATGATGACCGTCATCGGGATGCTCACCGCCCAACTGCCGACAATGGCCTGGTACAGCACCATCAACGGCAGTACGAAGATCACCAGGCCGAGCAGGATCAGCTTCATCGGCAGGTCACGTTCGGTGCGCGGGATGGCTTCACCTCCGTTGCCGCGTTCGGCGTGGATGCCGCTCTTGATTCCGGACACCAGGGAGTGACGCAGGGAAATCAGTGTCCAGACACCGCCGATCAGCATGGCGCCGACACCCAGGTACCGCACCTGGGCTGACCAGATGCCATAAGCGGCGTCTTCAGCCGTCGCACCGGCCAGTTCCACGCTCAAAGCCGGATCGGCCGCCAGGAAAAAAGTGCTGTAAAGTGGGATCGCGATGTTCCAGGCAATCACGCCACCGGCCAGCATCACGATGCCGATGTTCAGGCCCACGATATAACCTACGCCAAACAGGGCCGGCGACAGGTTTGTGCCGAAGTAGGCCAGCGTATTGCCCCACCAGGCCGAGGAGGCCGCCGTATCGGGAATCAACCGTAAACCGCTGCCGGCCGCCAGTTTCATCAAGCCCCCGATACTCGCTGCGCCCGCCAGGATCTTCAGGCCGGCACCCGGATTGTCACCGGTTTTCAGCACCTCCGCAGCAGCCTTCCCCTCCGGGAAAGCCAACCCCTGCTCGACAATAAGGGAACGGCGCAGCGGCACGGAGAACAGCACGCCCAGCAACCCACCCAGCCCGGCAATGGCCAACACCCATGAATAGCGAAAGTCCTGCCAGTAGCCCAGGATCAGCAGTGCCGGGAGCGTAAAGATTACCCCCGTGGCAATGGAGGTCCCCGCCGATGCGCCCGTCGCCACAATGTTGTTTTCCAGGATGTGCCCGCCACCCAGCAGCTTGAGCACTGCCATCGAAACCACAGCGGCCGGAATTGCCGAGGCTATGGTCATGCCGGCGAACAGGCCCAGGTAGGCGTTGGCTCCGGCCAGGATCATCGCAAGGATGATGGCCAGGATAATGGCCCGAGGCGTCAGTTCAGGAGGGGGCGAGTTGCTCATGGGCGGGTCCAGTGATTGTCTGGGCTCCAATTCTGCACCAAATACCGTAAAACATTCTAATCAATTGGTTTCCATCCGGAGAAGGGGCCGTGCAGCGTTTGACACGATTGACGCTTGACGGAGTTCTTCCCCGCGCCAGTGAATTCACTGGGTCAATGCAATTCCTCAGCGCAATAACGCCAAAAAATCGGCCGGGGCTGGCGTTTCAAACATCAGCGGCTTGCTCGTACCTGGCCTGGTGATTTCCAGCCGCAAGGCATGCAGGCCCATTCGCGTCCCGGCCGTACCGTATCGTTGGTCACCAACGACCGGGTGTCCCAGCCATGCCAGGTGAGCTCGTATTTGATGTTGGCGGCCGGTTTCCAGTTCGACCCTTAACAGCGTTCGCAGACCCACGCTGCGTTCGGTTGTGAAATGGGTCACAGCATGCCTGGCGTCTGGGTGAGGCCCGACATGCATCTGGTAGATTACGGGGTCAAGACGCAAAGGTTGATTGATGGTGCCAGCCGCAGGTTTTGGACAACCCTCCACAATCGCCAGGTAGGTTTTTTTCGCAGCGCTCCAGCCCCTCATCACCACCTCCCGCTTCTCCCGGGAGGTGGCAAAGAGCAAAACCCCGGAAGTATCGCGATCAATTCGGTGCACCGGCCACAGTTTCATCGACTTGTTCCGGCGTGACAGTTGCTCACGCAATATGCCCAACGCATGCGGCTCCTTGCCCTTGGGGGAACGAACCGACAACAACCCGGCAGGCTTATTGATAGCGATCAGATCTCGATCCTCATACAGGATGTCGAGCCTGGGTCGCATGCTGGAGGTGCCTCGGGCGGAGGCTTCGACAAGCACCTGGTCGCCCACCGACAGGTCGTGGTCATGTCGGGTAACCTGTACGTCGTTGACGCTGACGCAACCACTTCTGAGGCGCTTTTTGATCGCGCTCCGCGGCCAACCCTTAAGTTGGCCCGTAAGGAACGGGAGCAAGGTGGTTTTCGCCTTGACCGTCAGCCTGTCTGACATCGGCTTTTGGGTTCTTTGAGTAACAGCAAATGATTCATTGAATATCCTGGATTGTGTTCACCTGGTTTCTGCCGATTGTCGATGACCACTTCCCGCCGGGAAGCAGATATTGGATCAGTTGCTGTTAGTCTTGGAATCTCCAGGTAATTTCAACGAATCACTCAAGGTATGCGACGTGGCCCACTGCTCGATCTGACTTTTCAGAACGCTCCATTCCGGGTGCAGCGGGCACGGATTTTGCGAGTCACAATTCTCCAGCCCGAACAGGCAATGGTCGGCGACCGGTTCAAAATCCACCGCGCGAAAAACATCGATAAACCTGACTTTCTCTGGTGGTTTTGCAAGTAAAAACCCACCGTGGTGTCCTTTTTTTGCATCGAGCATACCGTCAGCCGCAAGCCTACGCATGATCTTGGAAAGAAAAGGCGCCGGCACATTAATTGCCTCGGCGAGATCGCGGGTCAAGACTCTCGTGTCAGGCTCCAGGCGGGCGATATGCGCCATCGCCCGCAGGGCATATTCGGCTGGCCGGCTAAGGTACATTTCAATCATCTTCCATCTGAATGCCTAAGTAACACTTTCGCATATTTCAATAGATATGACAATCTATAGATAAAATGATCTATAGACTTGACACTCTATTGATATAGCGCTATGTTGGCGCCGTATTTGAAGGCCGCCAAAATCCATGCCCAAAAATGCATCTTTGCGCCACTCATTTCGAGTTTAGGGATGGAAAAGTTGCCCTCGATATGGCTGCGTAAAAGGCAACGGCAATTCAAGAGTATCGGATGCTCACTCGCCAACGAAGAATAACGCGCTAAAGAACCGGCAGACTGAAGTAGCAGGAAAGTTTAATGACAAGCACCCCATCCGTTTTCGAATACGATAAGAAGAAACAAATCTCCGTCCTCAGCATGAACACGCTGGCATTTACCATCAATTTTGCCGTGTGGACCATGTTTTCCGTTATCGGAATCAAGATCAAAGAGGAACTGGGATTAAGCGAAACCGAGTTTGGTTTGCTGATAGCCACCCCGATACTGACCGGCTCGCTGGTGCGCTTGCCACTTGGCATCCTGACCGACAGGTTTGGCGGGCGACGTGTCTACTTTGGCCAGATGCTGCTCGTTGCCATTGCAACGTATGGATTGCACTTTGCCGACCAGTTCTGGCAATACCTCGTGATTGGCCTGTGTATTGGTTTGGCCGGCGGCTCCTTTGCGATCGGAATTGCTTACACCTCCGCGTGGTTCGGTAAAAAGCAACAGGGGTTTGCGATGGGGATTTTCGGTGCGGGTAACGCCGGTGCCGCCCTGAATATATTTGTTGCGCCATTGATTATCGTGGCCATGGGTTGGCGCTCGGTGCCCGTTATCTATTCAGTCGTGATGCTGATCATGGCGTTTGTCTTTTTGCTATTTACCTACCCTGACCCCCAGTTCGAAGAGCGCCGCAAAAACGCCAGCTTTCCGACGCTCGGTGAACAGTTCAAGGCCCTCACCGAAACCCGGGTCTGGCGTTATGGGCTTGCTTATTATTTTGTGTTTGGCGGGTTCGTGGCCTTGTCATTATGGCTGCCCAAATACTACATGGCGGAGTATGGTCTCACCCTGAAGCAGGCGGCATTGATTTCGTTGATATTCGTGCTGCCTTCCGGTGTCATCCGTGCTCTTGGCGGCTGGATATCAGACAAGTTTGGTGGCGATACCGTTACCTGGTGGGTTTTTTGGGTATGTATCATCTGCCTGTTCTTCATGTCCTACCCACCGACATCCGTCACCATTCACAGGATTAATGAGGACCTCACTTTTAACATCGCAACAGGTGTTGCCGTGTTCACGGCGCTCGCCTTTATTGTTGGTATCGCACAGGGTATCGGTAAGGCCAGTGTTTACCGCAGCCTCGCGGATCACTATGCCGGAAACATGGGCCCGGTAGGCGGTCTGGTTGGTGTCATCGGCGGGCTGGGCGGTTTCACCCTTCCAATCATGTTCGGAATCGCGGTCGATGCAACCGGAGTTCGCAGCACCACTTTCATGTTGATGTTCGGTGTATTGGCCGGCGTCATGATCTGGACCTGGATGGCGGCACGTGGTGAGCGTGAAGAGGTGCTGGCGAGAAGGCCCGGGCTGCGCGAGAAGATGGTCGAGGAAGAACTGGCCCGGCCGTTGGCCACTGCCGGTCGCTGGATCAGCAACTGGCGTCCGGATGATCTGGAGTTCTGGCGGGGCGGTGGAAAAGCCATTGCCATGCGCAACCTGGTGTTCTCCATGCCCCCCTTGTTCTTATCCTTCGCGGTTTGGGTTGTCTGGAGTGTGGTGGTGGTAGAGCTCCCCCGCATTGGTTTCCAGTTCTCTACCGGTGAGCTTTTCTGGCTGGCTGCCATACCGGGTCTTTCCGGTGCCGCGTTCCGGCTTCTCTATTCATTTGTTGTACCCATATTTGGTGGTCGCAACTTCACGATCTTCAGCACACTGACTTTGCTGGTCCCAACCCTCTGGATGGCGGTCGCCGTACAAAACCCGGATACCAGTTACGTGGTATTTGTCATGATCGCGCTATTGTGCGGTCTTGGTGGTGGTAACTTCTCCGCCAGCATGGCCAATATCAGCTTCTTCTTCCCCCGGAGAAGGCTTGGTACGGCATTGGGATGGAACGCAGGTGTCGGTAACCTCGGTGTTGGTGTGATGCAGGCCGTTGTGCCAATCGTCATTTTCAGTGGCGCGCTGGCGTTCAAGGGTGGCTTCCCGCAAGCCTATGAAGTCGGTGGTGAAACAAGCCAGGTCTGGTTGCAAAATGCCGCCTTGATCTGGATACCGTTTATCCTGCTCGCTACCCTGGGGGTCGCATTTGGTCAGAACAACTTACGGGGTGTTCAGGAATCTTACGCTGAGAAAACAGCCATCTTCAGCAACAAGCATGCGTGGGTCCTCAGTTGGCTTTATACAGGCACCTTTGGTTCCTTTATCGGCTTTGCTGCCGCTTTCCCGATATTGCTGGCCGTCCTGTTTCCTGAATCCGGGGCCTTGAAATGGGCGTGGACCGGGCCGTTGGCTGGTGCGCTGATAAGGCCTCTAGGCGGTTGGTTGTCCGATCGCGTGGGTGGTGCCAAGGTCACATTCTGGAATTTTGCCGTCATGTTCCTGGCAGGAATCTGGGCGCTGATGAGTCTGCCTTCGGGCAACGGCGGTTCTGATGTCACCGGCTTCTTCACGGCCTTTGTGCTGCTGTTCCTCGGATCAGGTGTTGGCAACGGCTCTGTATTTCATATTGTGCCGTCCGTGTTCCGTACCCTGCATGAACGTGCCGCCGAAGGCAAAGACCAGGCAGCCATGGATGCAGCCAAGGCCGCAGGTGCCGTTGAAGCCTCGGTCGCATTGGGCTTCACCAGCGCCGTCGCCGCGCTGGGCTTGTTTTTCATACCGGCCTTTGTCGCAACATCGCTGCAGACAACCGGATCAGCCCATCTTGCCATTAGCGTTTTCAGCCTGTTCTACCTGAGTTGTGTACTGGCAACCTGGTGGTGGTACAGGCGACATGCCGCAGAAGTCCGGTGTGATTAATGCGCTCAAATGAAAAAAGGTCAGCTCATAACGAACCTATATAAGGTCAGGAGAACGTAATGGCTAAAGATATTCAAAGTTGGAACCCGGAAGACGAACAGCAGTGGGCCGCATCGGGCAAATCCATCGCCAGCCGGAACCTGTGGATTTCAATCCCCAGCCTGCTATGCGGATTCGCAGTGTGGCTGTACTGGGGCATTATTACCGTGCAGATGCTCAACCTGGGTTTTCCTTACGCCAAATCCGAGTTGTTTTCATTGGCGGCAATTGCTGGTCTTTCAGGCGCTACCCTGCGTATTCCAAGTACTTTCTTTATACGTATTGCAGGTGGCAGGAACACCATCTTTTTCACCACGGCCCTGTTAATGATTCCTGCAGTCGGGGCAGGTATGGCTCTGCAAGACCCGGAAACACCACTTTGGCAGTTCCAGCTACTTGCGCTTTTGTCGGGCATCGGTGGCGGAAACTTTGCCTCATCCATGTCCAATATCAGCTTCTTCTATCCCAAGAAACAGCAGGGTCTGGCCCTGGGCCTTAACGCAGGCCTGGGTAATTTCGGTGTTACCACCATGCAGATCCTGGTTCCGCTGAGTATGACATTCGGTCTCTTCGGCGGTGAATCAATGACACTGCTGAACTCCAGTGGCACCCTGATCGGCAAGATTCCGGCAGGTACTGAAACATATCTGCAAAATGCAGGTTTTGTCTGGCTATTGTTCCTGGTTCCGCTGGCCTTTGCAGGCTGGTTTGGTATGAACAACATTCGTGACGAACACGTTTCTCCTAATATCGGAAACCCGCTGTCCTCATTCGGGATCATCACGTTCATGTTGCTGATTGCATTCTTTACGGCGGGTAGCGGTCTGTGGCTGATGTTACCCGAGGCTGCCAATGGTTCCGGCTTCAATGTTCCCAAGGAAATCGTTCTGCTGCTGATTGTAATCGCAACGGTCGCATTGCTGAGGCTAATCCCCGGGGAGGTGGGTGGCAACCTCAAGCGTCAATACAAAATTTTCGGAAACACTCACACCTGGGTGATGACCGTGATTTACACCATGACCTTCGGTTCGTTCATCGGTTATGCCGCAACCTTTGCGTTGGCCATCAAGGTGGTTTTCGGTTATCAACACGTTGAGGTTGACGGCGTTATGACACATGACCTGATCAACCCCAATGGACCATCCGCGTTGATGTTTGCCTGGATGGGCGCGTTTATCGGGGCCCTGATCCGGCCGATCGGCGGCCAGATCGCTGACAAAATCGGTGGTGCCAGGGTCACCCAGATTATTTCATTCGTGATGTTATTCAGCGCATTGGGGGTGGCCTATTATCTGAAGCAGGCATACTCGTCTGCCACTCCTGAGCAATACTTTGTGCCCTTCCTGGTGCTGTTCCTGGTGCTGTTTGCGGCGACCGGCATCGGTAACGGATCCACCTTCCGGACCATTTCACAGGTGTTCAACAAGGAACAGGCCGGACCTGTACTGGGATGGACATCTGCCATCGCCGCTTATGGTGCTTTTTACATCCCGAAGGTATTTGGCGAACAAATAAAGGCCACGACACCGGAAAACGCATTATTCGGCTTTGCCGCGTTTTACGGCGTCTGCATTCTGATTAACTGGTGGTTTTACCTGCGTAAAGGCGCGGAATTCCACAACCCCTGATCCCCGGAGCAAGCTATGAGTCATTTTCTCGACAACCTGACCTATTTCACCCGGGAAAAACCTGAAAAGTTTTCCGACGGGCATGGCATCACCACCAATGAACCCCGCGACTGGGAGCGGGCCTACCGTGGACGCTGGTCACATGACAAGGTCGTGCGCTCAACCCACGGTGTGAACTGTACCGGTTCATGCAGCTGGAAAATTTATGTCAAGGGTGGACTGGTCACCTGGGAGACCCAGCAAACCGACTATCCGCGCACACGGCCCGACCTGCCCAACCATGAGCCACGCGGTTGTTCACGAGGCGCCAGTTACTCCTGGTATCTGTACAGCTCGGCACGTTTGAAGTACCCGATGATCCGCAGCGAGTTACTAAAATCCTGGCGTGCTCTGAAGCAAGAACACAGCGACCCGGTCGTCGCATGGCAGCACCTGGTTGAGGATAAGGAAACAGCAACAGCCTACAAGGCGGCGCGTGGTCTGGGTGGCATGGTTCGCGGTGAATGGGATGAGGTGAACGAGATCATCGCAGCTTCGAATATTTACACAGCAAAGGCTTACGGCCCAGACCGGGTCATCGGCTTTTCACCCATTCCGGCCATGTCGATGGTCTCCTACGCCGGTGGTTCACGTTACCTGTCGCTTATTGGCGGCACCTGCATGAGCTTTTACGACTGGTATTGTGATTTACCCCCGAGTTCGCCACAGACCTGGGGCGAGCAGACCGATGTGCCGGAAAGTGCCGATTGGTACAACTCCAACTACATCATCGCCTGGGGTTCAAATGTGCCACAGACACGCACACCGGATGCACACTTTTTCACCGAGGTTCGCTACAAGGGAACCAAGACCGTTGCGGTAACGCCGGATTACAGTGAAGTGGCCAAGCTCTCTGATTCCTGGATACCGGCGAAACAGGGCACGGATGCCGCCGTGGCGATGGCAATGGGCCATGTCATTCTGAAAGAATTTTACGTGGACAATCAGAGTGAATATTTCCATGAATATGTCCGTAAGTATTCCGACATGCCCTTTCTTATCATGTTGGATCACAAAGAGGGCCGGTGGGTGCCCGGGCGCACATTGCGTGCCTCCGATTTTACGGACGCGTTGAACCACGAGAATAACCCTGACTGGAAACCGGTTGTATTTGATCAGGAAAGCCAGCAGGTGGTTGTCCCCAACGGCACCATTGGCTCGCGCTGGGGTGACCAGGGTAAGTGGAACCTGGAAGAAAAGAACCAGCAGGATGACAGTGATATCAAGCCCATGCTGAGTTTCCTCGGTCAAGCTGACGAGGTGTTACCCATCGCATTTCCATACTTCGGAAACCAGCAACACGACCAGGCGATCTTTGCGCACAGCGACCACGACAGCATACTGAACCGCAAGGTACCGGTTAAAACCCTGCAACTTGCCGGCGGTACAGTGAAAGCTGTAACCGTATACGACCTGATGCTGGCCAATTATGGCCTGGACCGTGGCCTGGATGATGACCAGGTTGCGCAAAGTTATGATGATGATGTTCCCTACACACCGGCCTGGCAGGAGCAGATTACCGGGGTCAAGCGTGAGCAGATTATTCAGGTTGCGCGTGAGTTTGCCGATACGGCCGACAAGACCAGGGGGCGTTCCATGGTGATCCTCGGTGCGGCGATCAACCACTGGTACCACATGGATATGACCTACCGCGGCATTATGAATATGCTCATCATGTGTGGTTGTGTTGGCCAGAGTGGCGGCGGCTGGGCACATTATGTGGGCCAGGAAAAATTGCGCCCACAAACCGGTTGGCTGCCGTTGGCCTTCGGGCTTGACTGGCACCGCCCGCCACGCCATATGAACAGCACCTCGTTCTTTTATGCTCACTCCAACCAGTGGCGTTATGAAAAACTGGAACTGGATGAAATTCTTTCGCCGTTGGCAGAGAAATCGTCGTGGGAGAACCAGAGCCTGATCGACTGCAATGTCCGGGCAGAACGAATGGGTTGGTTACCTTCTGCTCCTCAGCTGGAGGAAAACCCACTTGAGCTGTCCAGGAAAGCAAAGGAAGAAGGGGTCAGTAGTGTCGAATATGTAACAGGGCGCTTGAAAAATGGCAGCCTGCGCATGTCCTGCCAGGCGCCCGACGATCCACGCAATTTCCCGCGCAACCTGTTTATCTGGCGTTCCA
>JAOUCS010000218.1 GCA_029859645.1 Lysobacterales bacterium
CGGACTCAATGCTGCTCTCCAGTGAATTTGTGTTCCGGCATTTACCCATCCTGATCGAAGAAGACCGTAAGACTGGCTTTGAAAGGATTAAAAAGCTGAATCACCGTTTTGGGTTCGAAAATTGGAAAATCTTGTTATTTATCAGAGATCCGTTACCTTTGGCGATCTCTGCATGGCTTCAAAGCGTCAAAAGCCACAGGGAAAAAATGCCCTTGGAAGAATTTATTCTTGGTTGGCCATCCGCCTACCCCCTGCGAGTGCGCGGCTTTGTCGGAATTTGCTCCGATCTGGATTTCATAGAGATTTCGATTTTTAACTATTCCCGTATAAAAAATGATCTTAATCAGGTGGTTGCAGAGTGGTTGGGAATAGAGCCAGACGTCTTGATCTCACCCACCACCAAGCGAATCAATCGCTCTTTAACCGTCGGTGAAGCGTATGTGATTTCCCGGTTAAATCGATCAAAGCTGAAATTGAAGGATCACCTGGGCAAAATTCTTAGTCAAGAATTGCCAAATATAGAGAGTGACACATTCAAACTACCCTTGCAGGTGCAAAGACAATTCAAAGAATTGATAGAAGAAGAAATGAATATTGTTGCGAAATACGTATCAGAAGGCCATGAGTATCGGTTTGAGCAGTTGCCTGATTGTGACACAGCAGACACGTACCACTTTACGTCTGAACAGATTGACATAATCCTGGATTACTTGATTGATAACGTCTCCAGGTAAAAGCTTTTTTAAACAGATAGTTTTTTAACTGTGTGATGTCATCGCCAGTTCTATCGGTGTCAGCATCCCCCCATTGGCTGGACTGATCAGTCCCGGAAGAAACGCGCATTCTGCTCGGAAACAGCCTCGAGTACGTCGCCCCGGAACTGCGGCGTTTTTGACAGGCGGTAATCCCAGTCGCGAACCTCGTAGAGTCCGTTGGGGAAAGTCACGGTGACCTGGTCAGGCTCCAGTACCGCGTAGTTGTAGTAGCTGCCCGAGACCAGCCAGTCCCACTCCTGCATTTCGAACAGGTTGTTGCCTGTGGCATAGTCGCTGGCTGGATTTTCGCAACCGAATAACTCCTGCATCAGGGTTGGCATGATGTCGTAATGCGAAGTGCGGTGTTGATAGACCCGGCCCGCCTCCTTCCCGGGCCAGTGCAGCACCATAGGCGTAACCAGTTGATGGAGCGTGTAACCAGAGCCATGGCTGGTCAGCTTTACGTCGCTTTCTCCGAATTCCTCGCCGTGATCCGACGTGATCAGCACGACGGTCTGGTCCAGCAGCCCCCTGCTCTGCAGGTCTTCGAGCACCTCACCGACAAGGCTGTCCACGTAATGCACGGAGCTTTGATAATCCGAAAATGCACCGGCCTGTTCGCCGCTGTCTTCCGGATCAAAACGGACCGGGTAGTCAGGTGGAAAACTCTTGCCCATGGTGGCGTCGTAAAACAGGAAGCCGAAAAACGGCTGGCCGGGATTACGCCGGTCCATCCATTCAAACCACTCTCCGGTCAGCTTGCGATCCCTTTTCCAGGCCGGATCGGAGGCCGGCTCCGTCACGATCCTGAGATCGGGAACATTGGCGAAAGCCGTTCGGTCCAGTACCACCGGGCGGTACAGCGTGGCGCTGCTGAACAGACCAAGCTGGTAATTGCGGGCCTGCATTTCATCGAGCAGGACCGTGGATTTCTGCAGCGAAGAGAAACTGCTCCAGTAACCCGGCGGCAGGCCGTAGAACAGGCTGAACATGCCCATCCTTGAAGAATTACCACCGCTGAAATGATTGCGGAAATCCATTCCATGATTTTCAGCGAAAGTGCTGATATTCGGCGCCAGTTCAGGTGTCAGTACACTGCCCCGCATCGAGTCGGCGACGATCAGCAACAGGTTCATCGGTGCGTCCTGATGACATTGCAACGGGTTCAGCGGATAGTTCAGCAGCCGGTCGGACGACGCATCCAGGCTCTGTGACATGCGCCGGGCCAGTTCCCTTTCCCGGCTCACTTTCACATCCACCAGGCCGGTTTTGGTCATAAAGGACTTGGCCGTTATGCCTTTATAGACCGGCAACTGCTGGCCCAGGCTGGTAACGGGCACATAATAACTGGCATCGGCCCAGGCATGGATTCCCTGAGCGACCAGGATCATCACTCCACAGCTCAGCCCGATGGCCAGGCCATGCCGCCTGGGCCGGGCCTCGACCCAACCCCAGACACTGCGGGCCAGAAGCGACTGGAAAAACAGCCCCACCCCGAAAATGACCGCGGCGAATACCCAGCTTTGCCAGCCCAGTATTTTCATGGTCAAGGCATTGAGGTGGAAGCGACTCTGGGACCACAACAGGCTATCCAGCATCATCAAGGCGATCATCAGGGCGAACAGCACGACCGCCAGCACTATCACCACGCGGCGGCGCGGAAACACCAGGATCAGTGGTGTCACCAGCAAAAACAACGGCACCGTGGTAAGCATGACATGGTGCCCGATGTAGACCGCGAACAGGTAGACGACGGACAGGGCGGACTCGGCCGGCAGACTACCGCCAAAGTATCGCAGGCTGACCAGCCCAAACACGACGGCATTGGCCAGGGCGAACCATCCGGACCAGCGAAATAGCAATTTTCGGGAAAGTGTTTGGGTCATGCTCCGGTTCCCGGCCCATCGGCGCAGGGATTGCGATTAGAATGAATAGACCCGAACGATGTTAGACCTTATGAAAGACCGGAATCAACCATCCATCTTCGCTTTTCCGCGGCTATCGACGACAGACCTGCTGTTCATCCGGCTGGGTGGCAACGGCCTGGGCAACCTGATGCTGACCTGGGCGCGCTGCCTGTCGCAGGCGCAACAACATGGCTGGCAGATGGTGTGGCCCACCTGGGGATCCTTCAAACCCAAGAACTGGCGGGTCAATCCTTACGATCACCGCACCTACACCGATCTGTTCCAGCCCAATGAGCGCTACTTGAGTGGCTGGCAAAAGCCCTGGTGCCTGGCTCGTCATCGGCGGATCAGTGAAACCGAGGCCGGGAATGGCAAAGCGCGCCCTGGCACGGTCGTGGAATTTCGGGGCATGAAAGAATTTTTCGCAC
>JAOUCS010000219.1 GCA_029859645.1 Lysobacterales bacterium
GGGGCTGCGTATTCCGGCGAAGTTGAACACCTATTCCGGGCGAACGTGAACACCTGATTTCTCAACGCATCACGTAGTGGGGTTTTTACACCAGGTGTTCATCATGGGTCAATGCCCCCAGTTTCTTTCGCATGGATTCACCCTTGAGTGGCAGGCGGTGGGCGTTGTGCATCAAGCGGTCCAGAATGGCATCAGCGAGGGTGTTATCGCCGATGCTGGTATACCACTGGTCAGTCGGTAACTGGCTGATCATCAGCGTCGAGGTGTGCCCATGCCGGTCGTCCATAATTTCCATTAAATCGTTGCGGTGGGCTGGTTTCAGTGGCTCCAGACCCCAGTCATCGATAATCAGTAGCTGCACTTTCGCCAGCTGTTTCAGCTGTTTTTGGTAACTGCCATCGGCTTTGGCCTGAGTCAACGTCAGCAGTAGTCGGGATAGCCGGTAGTAGTGGACGCTATAGCCGAGGAGACAGGAATTGTGGCCGAGTGCACAGGCGAGATAGGTCTTGCCGCTGCCGCAGGGGCCGGTGATCAGGAGGTTCTGAGCGCGGTTGATCCAGTCACCCTGTGCCAGCTGGGCAATTTTTGACGGCGTGATGTTGCGCGGATGCTGGTAGTCGATCTCCTGCACGCTGGCCCGGAGTTTGAAGGCGGCTTGACGTATCAATCGCTCCTGCTTGCGCTGCTGTCGGCTCAGATATTCCTGGTCGAGCAGCAAGCCCAGTCGCTCGACAAAGGGGAGCGACTCATAGGTGCCTACCTGTTCCAGTTGGGTTTGCAAGGCGCTGGCCATGCCGCCGAGTTTCAGCTCGCGTAATTGCGTCAGTATTTGGTTACTCATGGTGTGATCTCCGATTTAGTGGAAGTGATGGGGGCCACGGATATTGTCGTGGTCCTGAGGAAGTTCAACCGTCGTGTGGCTCTCTTCGGGTAACCGGTCGCGGTTGCTGGTGAGAATGGACTTCACCTGTTTCAGACGGGCGAGTCCCTCGCGATTGGCGATCCCGCAGGCGGCATCGAGTCGTTGCGCGGGGTAGTCCCGACTCAGGTTGAGCAGGCCGAGGCAGACCCGGTAAGCCTGCTCCGGGTGCGTTCGACTGGCGAGTTGCTGACTGACCCAGCGTAAGACCTCCGGGCCGATATCGCGGGCCCAGTTTTTCAGGCGCCCCGGTGTCCACTGCTGGTGTTTGCGATGGCGCGTGGGCATATGATTCGGGTCAGTGGTCATGCCGGGCCCGTGCTTGCGGGGATGAGCGGCCACCTGCCGCTGGCGGAAGTACAGAGTGACTACAGAATCCCCGGCATGCAGTTCCAGTGTCTCTCCGACGTACTGGTGTGGTACCGAGTAATGGTGCTGTTGGTACTGGACGTGATAATCGATGTTGACCTTGACCGATTTGATATCAACATAGCGGTAAGGGGTTGCCGGCAGGGGTTTCAGGGTGGGTTGATCGAGCCGTTCGAAGGCTTGTTGCCGATTCCCCGGCAACTGTTTGAACGGTTTGTGGTTGAGTTCCTCGAGCAAGGCGCCGATGCACTGATTCAACTCGGCCAGCGAGAAGAAGCTGTGATGGCGCAGGCGAGCGAGTATCCAGCGCTCGACGATCTGCACGGCGACCTCTGCTTTTGCCTTGTCCTTCGGCTTGTAGGGCCGCGCCGGAATGACCGCCACCTGGTAATGCTCTGCCCATTGCTGATAAGCGGGGTTGAGATCAGGATCGTAGCGACAAGCCTTGCTGACACCGCTACGCAGATTATCCGGGACAACCAACTCCGGGCTGCCGCCAAAGAACGTGAGCATTCGGGTATGGCTGGCCAGCCAATCCGGCAAGGACTGGGTCAGCGTCGCCTCGGCATAGGTGTAATTGGAGGCGCCCAGTACCCCTACAAACACCTGTGCATCGCGCACCTCGCCGGTACTGGGCGCGATAACCGGCACCGTCGGACCGCAGTAATCGACAAAACACTTTTCTCCGGCCTTGTGGGTTTGGCGCATGGAGCGTTTCTGTCGTCGGCACCACCGACGGTAGCGATCGCAAAATTGTGAGTAACTGTAGCAACGGTTGGGGTACTGCTGGGTGTACTCCTCCCACAGCAGTTGCTTGGTCATGCCCTTATGCTTGAGGGCTTGGTGAGTCTCGGACCAGTCCGGCATCTGGTAACGGGAAGATGCGGCCGTATCGGTGCCGGGGTAGAACAGCTGGGCCAGCTTGCTGTCATCCAAGTCCTCGGGAAGTGGCCAGGTCAGTTCCAGTTCCTCGGCGCGAACCAGCAGTTTCTGGATAGCCCCAACGCTGGCTTTAGTGCTGCGCCTGATCTGCCGTATGGACAGACCGGCAGCGAGCCGAAGTCGGAGAATTTCTCGAATTTGTCGCATCGTGATCCTCTTGCTTGCCATGCCCCCTCCAAAAAATCTGGGAAGGATAGCAAATTATTTGAAAAACAATGCGCTGGGAAAGATTCCGGTGCCTCGTGAACACTGATTCCGGGATGGTGAACACTGATTCCGGAAAATCAGGCAAAGTGTTCACGAAAAACTGGAATGGGTGTTCACGTTCCGCCGGAATAGGTGTTCACGTTGAACCGGAATGGGTGTTCAAGATGAGCCGGAATATGCAATTGACGATTACGCATATGCTGTACCATACGTTGAGAATGAGATCTTTCTAAAGACCATCATTCCAAGTCGAAAATTTACAAGACTTTATCTGCGAGGTGGCCAATGAGCAAAGAGAAACTCTCAAAAGACGAGTGGGAGCTTGTCAGAGCGGCTGAATCCGGCGAGTTCGAGTCTACCTTAACGGCAGAACGAAGAATGGAACTGGAGGCTGCCGCTGCTAATACATTCAGAAAAGACGGAAGAATAAATATCCGTCTATCGAATCGCGATTTGATCGCTGTGAAGGCGAAGGCGGCGGAAGACGGGATTCCCTACCAGACCTTGGTATCTAGCATCATCCATAAATATGTATCGGGATCACTAGTCGATATCACAGCTAACAAGAAAAGGCTGTCTGATCCATGATTATCTCGCTGCGCGAAAAATACCGACGCGGAGGGCTCAGGCCATCCAAAAACGAAGGCA
>JAOUCS010000220.1 GCA_029859645.1 Lysobacterales bacterium
CAGCAAACCCCGCGGCCATCCAGCGATCAATTCCTGCAGAGCAGCGGGATATTGGAAAGAAATTTTTCCCACTATATGCAGTTTGTTTTTCTTATACTTCTGTTTTGAGGCTGTAGGCAAGTTGGCCGAGGCATTCTTCGTCGTGTGTTTTGCGCGGTTGGCCTGGGTCCGGTTCTAAGTTGGTAAGCGGGATGGCTTTGACCTGGCCAGCGGTGAGGGTGATTGTTGTCATGGTTGGGGTCTCCTGAGTGGTTTTTTTTGTGCGTTCGCTGATTACCGGTAAACAGACGCCAAACTCGATTTGAAGTCGGTGTTCTTGAAATATTCTTTCAATGGCATCGTTTATTGGTGTTGGGATATGCCGTTTGTTTTTCTTATACTTCAGTCAGAACATCCGCCGGCTGACCTGCGCTTGATGGATATGCTCCTCGCCATGCGTGCCTTAAGTGGCGCGAACTCAACCTGGATTGGGCTGGGAAGAATACGCGAGTGGCAATTGTTGGTAAATTGGAGGAAATTCTATCCTCCGAGAATCCACATTAGGTCTGTGTTTGTCATGATGATCGATAAGCGGCGTGACCTGTTAAAAATCAGGGTGGAACTTAGCGGAATCTCGCCACCGGTCTGGCGAGAAATTCTGGTGCCGGCCCGATACTCCTTCTGGGATCTGCACGTAGCTATCTAGGATGCAATGGGCTGGCTGGATTACCATCTTCACGAGTTCCGTTTCGGAGGGGCATCACGCGATGAAGCCTTACTTATTGGCATTCCCTCGGACTACGTCTGGGATGATTCCCCGGAAGTACAGCCCGGCTGGGGCATCCCGATCATCGATTTTCTGTCCGGTTCAGGAGATCGTACAGAGTACGAATATGATTTCGGTGACGGCTGGATCCACGAGATTACACTGCTGAGCGTCGAGCCCAGGGAGAAAGGTCAGCGCTACCCGAAGTGTGTCGCGGGAGAGCGGTCCTGCCCGCCCGAGGACAGCGGTGGAGTCCATGGTTACCAGTCATTGTTGGAAATCCTGTTTGACCCCTCCCATCCTGAACATGAATCGATAAGCCATTGGATTCCCAGTGGCTGGGGGCCGGAGTTGTTCAAGCCGGAAAAAGTGCGCTTCGATAATCCGCTGAAGCGATGGGAAAAAGCCTTCACGGAAGCCGATGGGTAGTCGTAATCCAATTGGCTGCCACTGCCGGGATTTTGCCGGGATCAGTCCTGCTTTGTTGTGCATTTCGGTGCAACTTGCAACGGGCGTCACCGATAAAAGTTAAATAAAATCAATCGCTTGGAAATTGGCCGGTCGACTTTTAACCAATTGGTCGCTGGTTCGAATCCAGCACGGCCCACCATTTAAACGAAAACGCCTCCCTCGCGGAGGCGTTTTTCGTTTAACGGGATGGGTTCGTCTGATTCAATCACCGTTCGAAAAAACGCGACCATAGAAGCGTTTTAGACGCCGAAGGCGCCCCGCAGGGGTGATTGCACCTCCAAGGGTGCAATCATCAATCCAGCACGGCAGCGGCCATCAGGCCGCCCGGGATCCGGAACAAGCCCTAACTTCCAACCGGTTCTTTAGTAGTACTACTAGCGTGCGAGCCGTTGGAATCATACCAACAGCTCCTATAATGTATCGTCTGTCCGTAAGTCAACGATCCCTGCCATGTCATCTGTGGATACAGAATTAAAGACAATAGAAGAGCGGCTATCAGAACTTGAGCAAGAAAAGCAGTCTTTGCTCAAGCGGAAGCAACAACTTCTGGCTCGTGATCGAGTTAGCATTCGGGTAGCTGATGCTGTTAAAGCGCCCGCATCCACCCAGGAAAAGGTCGCCTTATTTGGCAGCCTGTTTCGCGGCCGCGAGGATGTTCACGCAGTGCGCTGGGAGAACAAGCAGGGTCGCCACGGTTATGCACTTGCATGTGACAATGAATGGCGGCAGGGCATTTGCCACAAACCGAAGGTCAAATGTGGCGAATGTCGAAACCAGGCCTTCCAGCTCTTGGATGACCGGGCTCTCTACGAGCATTTGTCCGGCCAGCGAACAGTGGGGCTCTATCCGCTGCTGCCTGACGAAAACACCTGGTTTCTGGCCCTGGATTTCGATAAATCCGATTGGCAACAGGCTGTCCTGGCATTTCGCCGTTCGTGTGAGGAATGGGGCATACCTTGCTCGTTGGAGCGCTCCCGCTCCGGTGATGGCGCGCATGCATGGCTGTTCTTTGCGCAGGCGATACCTGCAGCACTGGCGCGTAGACTGGGCTTCGCGTTATTGGATAAAGCGATGGAACAGCACGCCAGTCTGTCATTCGACTCCTATGATCGCCTGTTTCCCAACCAGGATACCCTTCCTGCCGGTGGATTTGGCAATCTCATCGCCCTGCCGTTACAGCGAGGACCCAGGCAGTCCGGCAATTCGGTATTCATCGACGAGAACTTTGAACCCTACCCTGACCAGTGGACTTACCTGTCGGCAGTTGACAGACTGGGACTTCAACAGATTGAACGATGCATTGCCCGTGTCGTTGATTCTGTCGACGAAGACAACGATGAGTTGAAGCCTTGGGAAAAGGGGTTGCCGTTACCAAAAAGTACTATTTCCGGCTGCCCGGAATCGGTGGAGGTCACGTTGGCGAACCGCATCTATGTGCCCACGGAATCTTTGCCAAACGCGCTGCTGGCGAGGTTGAAGCGTCTCGCGAGTTTTTCCAACCCCGTGTTTTTCAAGACCCAGGCGCTGCGCTTCTCTACCCACGGGATTCCGCGATTTATCAGTCTATCGCAGATCGAACAGGGCTATTTGTCGTTGCCGCGTGGTTGCCTGGATGATGTACTCGCCCTGCTCTCGGAGCAGTCGATCGAACTGGAGGTTGACGACAGGCGAATGACCGGACAGCGATTGTCTGGTTTGAAATTCAAGGGTAGCCTCCGACCCGAGCAGAAAAAGGCCGTAACGGCACTCGCTAAACACGACAGCGGCGTGTTGCACGCACCCACCGCGTTTGGAAAAACGGTTACCGCGATAGGCCTGATTCAAAGGCGCAAGGTCAGCACACTGATCCTGGTTCACAGTCG
>JAOUCS010000221.1 GCA_029859645.1 Lysobacterales bacterium
CCAATTTCCGAAGCATTGGCGGTGGCAGGATGGCACGCACCCTTCACCAATGTCGTCTGATGAACGCTGTTTTCACTCTGCATTTCAGCGTATTTGCAGCGCTTGTCGGGCTGTCCCAACACGCCCCTGCCGTGCAGCTTTACGATGATGATAAAGGGAAGCTGGAGCTGTCCTTCGACCTGGGCATGGCGGCCTACCGAAGTGATCGCAGTTATGCCCAGACAAGCGTTGAACAAGGCAATAGGACCTGGTCAGAGGCCTATGCGGATGTTGCGCTGGCAGGCTCGTTAGCCGCTGCCGATGAGTCCAGTTGGCATGCCACCGTAGGAGCGCTGACCACTGCGACGCGCGGTGATGGTGACGCGGCCGGGTTTACCACTGGAGAGGAGGAGCGCATAGCGCTGGAGGACGCTTCTTTTGGCTGGCGCTCTGGGAACCTGTTTCCCTCTTTGGGCAAAGATGGCATGGATGTTTCTGTCGGCCGTCAGAATTTCATGCTGGGCAGCGGCTTTCTGATTGACGGTGACGCGGTCAATTTCGGTAAGGGTTTTGACGACCTGGCCGAGACCGGCATCGCGACCGGCAGCCTGGACCGTGGCGGTGCCTACTGGTTGGGGCGGCGCCATGCCTTTGACAAAACCGCGCTTGTACAGATTGGCTCAGGGACCCGCTATACCACAAAGCTGTTCTGGTTTGAGTCTGATAATGATGCACAAGCGAGCACTGAAGTTGCCGGGATTGACCTGTCCCTGCATACGGAATCTCTGGGCTCGTTCTCGCTGGCTTTTATTCGCGGGTTGTCGGTCGACGATGACTGGGCAGACTTCCTCGGGTACTCGGCCCGGGACGGGCAGAATTACTATAACGCGCGCTACGACGGCTCCTTCCTGCACGAGGCGCTAACAATCAGTGGTGAGTACGTGTTCCAGGAAGGTTCAGCGGGCAATGAGAATGCCGAATATGGGGAGATCGCCTGGCAGGCACTGGAGATCCGGTGGAAACCGCGTGCAGGCCTGAGGGTCAGCCGCTTCTCGGAAGGCTTTGATCCGCTGTTTTACGGATTCAGCACAGGGTATGGTACCTGGTTCCAGGGTGAGGTGGGCGGCAACTACGCGGGCCCGTTCAATACTAATGCCACCATAACTCACCTGCACTTACGTGCCTATCCCAGCGACACACTTACCATCGGCGCGCTGTTTTACGACTTCAACAGCGACGAACAGGACCTGGGTAATCTAGACGGCCGTGAACTCGACCTGTTCCTGGCGTGGACGGTGAATGACATGGTGACGGTCAGCCCGTTGCTTGGGCTCTACAAGCCGGATGAGTCGTCGCGAGATGGTGGAGTGCAATTGGGTGACAACGACCTGAACGTGTACGGGCAGGTCGTCATGCTCATAAGCTTCTGAAATCTGGCGATCTACGACCCCAAGCTCCCGCCTGCCGAGATTTTCATTGTCTTTAAAGGCGATTGAAATATGCCCAAAAAATCAATCTTCAAAAACCGTTTTGCCCTGCAGAACGGTTTTCAATACCTTGGTTTTACTGATATCGGTATCCGGCACTTCAAGAACATTCTGGTTGATGATAATGAAGTCGGCAGATTTGCCGGTCTCGATTGAACCAGTTACGTCTTCTTTTTCCATAGCCACTGCTGCGTTGCGTGTAAAGATCTCTATCGCATCCTCGCGGTTGACATCAATTCATGGAGAATGGATTCCAGATCACGAGAACCATGAACAAAATCCAGTACGAAAATTCCCTCAGTGGGGTTCTGGGGATTTTCCCTTCTAGGAGTCTGTCGGATTTAACGACAGTATTTATAGAGAATAGACTCCATCATACCAAGAAGGGATCGAGGCCATGTCAGGCAAATTTCAGCCGATCAATCGGGATACTCCATACCTGCTGCCTCCTTCCTTGCAGGACTGGCTGCCACAGAAGCACCTGGCACGCTTCGTGGTCGATATTGTGGATCAACTCGACTTGAGTGAACTGGTGACGCGCTATGGCGGCGGTGGGAAACAACCCTATCACCCTGCCGTGTTGTTGGCGCTGTTGTTCTACGGTTATGCGACCGGGGTATTCTCCAGTCGCAAGCTAGAGCAAGCGACCCACGACTCTGTAGCCTTCCGCTTCATCACCGGAGACGCGCACCCGGACCATGACACGATCGCCACCTTCCGCAAGCGGTTTTTGCCGGAACTGGAAGGCCTGTTTGTACAGATATTGGTGGTCGCCAAGGTGATGGGCGTGTTCAAGCTGGGCAAGGTCAGTCTGGACGGAACCAAGATCAAAGCCAATGCCAGCAAGCATAAGGCGATGAGCTGGGGCTATGCGAAAAAACTGGAAGAGCAACTTCGCCGAGAGGTACAGGAACTGCTCAGGCGGGCTGAACAGGCCGATACGGAAGACGAGCCAGAGATCGACATTCCTGATGAACTGGCGCGCCGAGAAGATCGACTGGCGGCGATCAAGAAAGCCAAAGAAGAGATTGAGCGGCGCGCGCAAGAACGCTTTGAAGCTGAACAGGCTGAGCATGAGGCGAAGCTTCAACAGCGCAAAGACAATGAAGCAAAGACTGGCAAGAAAGCCCGAGGCCCAAAGCCAAAACCGCCTGTGGCCGGGCCACGGGATAAAGACCAGATTAACTTCACAGATGATGAGTCACGCATCATGCTGTCTTGAGAAGGATTTGTGCAGGCCTACAATGCACAGGCTGCCGTCGATATTGATTCGCATTTGATTGTGGAAAATCACATCACGCAACAGTCGAATGACAAGCAGGAGATTGAGCCAACCCTGAAAGGGTTGAAGGATACTGAAGCGCATTTGGGTGAAGTGGAGGGTTTATTGGCTGATGCAGGTTACTTCAGTGCTGACAACGTAGCTCGCTGTGAAGCGTCAGAGATCACACCGTATGTCTCAGACCATCGGGAACGACACAATCTTGCTTGGGAAGACCGATTCAAAACGCCACCACCTTGCCCGCAGAATGCCGATGCAGTGACGACCATGGCGCATCGATTACGAACAGATGAAGGCAGGGCGATCTATGCTAAACGAAAATCCACG
>JAOUCS010000119.1 GCA_029859645.1 Lysobacterales bacterium
GGCCTTTGTAGGGTTTTTGGACGCTCAAGCCAGTGTCGATACCCGGCGGAAAATTGGTACAGCGGGCTACTGCATGGGCGGCCCTCTCATTATGCGCACCGCTGCTGCCGTACCCGAACGTATCGGCGCGGCCGCCTCGTTCCATGGCGGCGGCCTGGTAACGGATAAACCAGACAGTCCGCATTTATTGATACCCCGAACCTCGGCACAGGTTTTACACGCGATCGCCGCTAATGACGATCAGAAAAATCCAGATGTGAAGCACCAATTGCGCCAGGCCTACGCTGCAGCAGATATCGCTGCGGAAATTGAAGTCTATGAGGACACTCTGCATGGCTGGTGCCCACCCGATTCTGCCGTTTACAACGAGGCGCAGGCAGAGCGCGCATGGGCCCGCTTGCTTGCCCTGTTTGATCGAGCCCTCGTCTGAATACAAGGGAAACAGGAGACCATGGGCCTGTGCATGGCAACATATTATTTTTAACTTATATCAAACAGTGGGCCCCTGCCGTTTACAGCGAAGGGTATTACTTTCTGAACTTCACCGCGGGGCCCAGGCAACAGGGAACACCGAGCCGTAAGCACAGCAGCGATACTTGAAATCCTGGTTGCTAAGTCACTATCAACCCTGATAGTAAAATGTATTATTTTGCGGCAAACATGCACTCTCGAGGCACTCGACTCGGGGGCTCGGATACTATTATTCCAGTGTCAGACGCAAACGCTTCCCAGCGTTGAACCATTTCTTTGGTTAGATCGGGCATTTTTCCCGCCAAATTTGAGGTTTCGCCAGGGTCTGCATCAAGATCGTAAAGCTCCCAAGTATAGTCACCGTATGGCTCCGGCAATCGCACGATCTTCCACTGGTTAAACTGCAAGCCCTGACGTCTGTGCACACTAAAACCGTATAGATCATTTTCATGTAGCACGCTTACCTCTCCCTCCAGGTAAGGAAGCATAGACTTCCCTGAAACGGGGAGAACCGCGCGCCCGTTGTAAGTTTCGCCGGGGTGGGGTACCCCCGCAACCTCAAGAAATGTTGGCATTATATCCATCACCGATGCAAACCCCCTTTTGATAACAGCTTCACGCTCACCTCCAGGTAAACGAATAATTGCTGGAACCCTGATCCCACCCTCAGTTGTCATTCCCTTGTGAAGCCTGAAGGGTATACTCCCTACCTCTGCCCATGCTCCGCCGTAGGAAACAAAGGAAGATTCCTTACCCACGTTCTCCAAACTGTTGTCATAATTTTTTTCCAGGAAATCCGACTCACTCCCCAGTCCTTGCTCTGGCCGAGCGTCTGCGCCATTGTCAGACATAAAGACGATCAGCGTGTTGTCGTACTCACCGACCGCCTTGAGATGGGCGATGACCCGACCAATATTCTCATCCAGCGCATCGACCATTCCCGCATAGATTTCCATCAGCCTAGCCTGCCGCTTGCGCTCGTCCTCCGTTAAATCGTTCCAGCCGAGATTACATTGGCTGCCTTCGAAGGCTTTCGTCTTTGCATCAACAATGCCCGCTTTCACCATCGCAGCCAGCCTATCGCGCTTTACACTGTCATAACCATTCGCATACTTACCGAGATACTTGTCGCTATAGCGCGGTGGAACCTGCAATGGCCAATGCGGAGCGGTATAAGCTATATAACCAAAGAATGGCTTGTCTGCATCCTTAAGAGATTTGTCAATATAGGCTATTGTCTTGTCGGTATAGAACGCAGTGGAATAGAAATTTTTCGGCAGCTTTACGGGTAGGCCATTTTCCCGATAGGGAATAGCCGGCAGGTGAGCATTCAGTGCTTTGTCGGAGTAATGATTGCCAGAGCCTGGCAGCATCGCGAAGGAATCGTCAAACCCGCGCATATGCGGACCCTGGTTCGGCTCCATCCCCAGATGCCACTTGCCCGCCATAAACGTGTAATAGCCCGCGTCTCGCAGAAGCGTTGGCAGGGCTACAACACGGTCATTCAAATAGCCCTCGTAACCTGGCTGATTGCGTTGATTGTCGGCGGTCCACTCAGCCATTGCTCCCAATCCCGCCACGTGATTATAAGTTCCTGACATGAGCATCGACCGGGTTGGCGAACAGGTCGGAGCAGCGTGAAAATTGGTCAGGGTTATACCCCCGTCACTGGCTAACTGATCCAGGTGTGGTGTTTGTATTTCGCCTCCATAAGATCCCAGATCTGAATATCCGAGATCATCTGCAACGATTAGCAAAATGTTCGGATGCCTTGCCTGCTGGACCTCCCCAACAGTTTCAATTGTTGCCGCCTTTACCTGTGTACAGACCGAGAAAGTGGTAATCAGAAGTAGCACAGCCGCTTCTCTCAGATCAGGTTTTATGCGTATTATCTTCATTTGTGGTGCTCTCTATCTGGCGAGAATCCAGTTCATAGATTTTGTAAAAAAAACCCCTCCCACCTGGCGGTGGAAGGGAAACGACCTTGTGGCCTTGGGTAACACTCTACGCATCACCACGAGTTCAGTGGCGAAATTCGTGAATCAATCCCATGTCAAGCCGACGGTCACCCCGTAGGTGCGCGGTTCCCCTACTCCCACGGTGCGGCAACCGCAGTTGAATGGGGGATTGATTAATTGGCCGGTAATGTATTCTTCATCGGCGAGGTTTTTCCCATATAAAGCAATGAACCAATTGTCCTGTTCGTAGCGGATATTCGCACTGAACAAGTCGTAGGCCTCCTGTAGATCAAAATCAGTATTGCCACGGTCAAAGTAGGTATCGCCTCGCCGGGAATAGTCTAACCTCACAGTCAGGTCTCCATTCCCTAAAGCCGTGTCGTATTGACCCCCGATATTTAGATTGTATTCGGGCGCATGGTTGAGCGTATTACCGGAATAATCCGCTCCTGGTGGTGGGTATTCGACTGTGTACTCATCATATTCGGCCTCCAGATAACCTGCCGAGCCGTCGATTCGAAGGTTCTCAGTAACAAGTGTCATGAACTCAGCCTCAATGCCCCAAACCGTCGATTGCGCCGCATTCTCCGCCCGAGGGCCATCGCCGGTGAGTCGAAATACCTGCAGGTCTTCGTACTCATAATAAAATGCAGCGAGGTTGAGCCTGGCTCTACCGTCAAACAACTCATTCTTGGATCCGACTTCATATGCGGTGACTTCTTCGGGTTCATAGGGTTGCATCACACCATTAAAAGGAATACCTCCCGACTTATAGCCCGTCGAAAAGGACGCATACAACATACTGTCGTCGGTCAAATCGTAGTCAATGCCAAGTTTTCCAGTAGTTTTTGACCAATCATCATCAACGGACTCGTATCCAGCAGGCCCTACAGCGCCGCCGCCGCCCCGTACATAACCAGTTACCTGGTCTACAATCCCTGCACCAACCCGTGATTGCTCCTTTTCATCCAACGAGTATCGCAGGCCTGCTGTAACCCGCAATGCCTCAGAAAGGCTATAGGTCGCCTGACCAAATACGGCATATGAATCCGCATCATGTTCCGCAGACACATCCTGGCGCACACCGTTGCCTCCAGGCAATTGCCCGCCCGGCAGCGGAATAGATGTATCCAGGATGCCGCCAGGCGTATTTGGAGAAAAATCCTCCTCTATCTCCTCGTGAAAGTAGAATGCACCAAGAATCCACTCCAGGGCACCGTCCCCGGTGGAAAGTAGATTGAACTCCTGACTCCACTGTTTCGACTGGTTATCCCGCTCTCGCCGTTCAATTGCTGATTCCGAATTATCTGCATCAACCAATGTCTTATTGTCAATCTTTTGGTAAGAGGTGATTGATCTGAGCATGAAATTGTCAGTCAATGCCCACTCCACCGTCATATCAAGCCCCTGATGCTCTACCTTGGCAAACTCTTTCTCATTCTTACTGATTTCATGAAAACCCCATGCAGACAAAGGCTCTGAGGGGGTCCCGCTCGACGGCTGTTCATGCACATTCGCCAAGATAGGCGCGCCCGGTGGTCGCCCATCGCCATTAGATACCCCGATCAAAGTGGGGCGCCATTCAAATTCTGTATCTTCGCCGAGATATCTGGATCCCCCGCCTGCTCCTTCACTTTCCCGATGAAAGGCGCGAAGAATGACTTCGTTACCACCTTCCGACTCCCAAAGCAGCTGGCCGCGAACAGCCAAGACATCTTTATCGTCGTTGTCCAAGCCACCTGGGTAGCGGTTCTCAAGATAACCGTCACGGTCTTCCTTAAGGACCGAAAATCTGCTGTATACATTATCAGTTAAAGGCATGTTCAATATGCCACGGAATCGTAGACGATCATAATTGCCCGCAGTCACGTCAGCTTCGGCTTCAAATGTGTCGGTCGCCTTTCGGGTAATAACATTGATACTTCCACCTGTTGCATTGCGTCCATAGAGGGTGCCTTGTGGCCCCCGCAGCACTTCGAGTCTTTCGACATCGAAAATACTTCCGGCCATGGCAGAGTTCCGACCGACGTAGACGCCATCGACATGCAATGCCACACCTGGATCACCGCCACCTACCAGCGTTTCCGTACCAATGCCACGCAAGGTGACGCGGGCATTATTCTGACCACCGGACTCATTGTTGAACTCAAGGTTCGGCGTGAAATTCTGCAGCGATCGCATGTCAGTCGCATCGCGCAAGTCCATATCTGCCTGCGAAAAAACCGTCACAGCCAAAGGTATGCTTTGTACGCTTTGTACGCGTTTTTCGGCGGTAACGACTACCTCTTCGAGTTTGAGACTTGATCTAGAGGTATCCTGTGCCGAGGTCTGTATCGCGGTAGTGGCAAGGGTGCAGGCAGTCAAGGTTAGAAGTGAGTTGAAGCACGGCTTCATGTCTAGTTCCTCTTATAATAATTGTCACGATGATATGTAGATGCAGCTGGAAAACAGCACCAATATCACTTCACGGAGCTTCTTCAAATTAGCTTCAACGCGAATTTTTTACAATGCATATGTATCATATTGTGAAACACTTGATAATTGTTACCCAAAGCCTGTTACTCACCCGAAGCTAGCGATACTCAAAACTTTTCACCAACCATTCGCGATTGGACACAGCCATTCGCATATGCTGCCAACTTAAGAGACCTAAATCAGCACCAATGCCTTACGGGGCGATGGCAAACGCGCACAACAGTATCGCGTCAGCGGACAAAGCTGCGGACTCAATAACTCCGACAGCGCAGCCCAATTGAAGGTAAATGATTGCCAGAAATGCCAAAAATCCTGAAACTGAGCGCTAAGGCAACAGTTTTTCCCATGTAGAATCACGCGTCTCAGAACTAAAACTTTTTAATGGAAGTGGAGGTGTGCAGTGTTTGCCTGATCTCTTTCGATATTTTTTGGGACGTTAGCTTCATCTGAGTTACGATATCCTCTTCCCTCGCCGCAGTAACTCGGGTGGCTGGCATAACTGCAGAAATCGCTGCAACCGGTTTACTCAGGTGATCAAATATCGGGACCCCAATCGCGTAGATTCCGGGATACAGTTCCTCGTCATCGATGGAATAACCCCTTTTGTTATATTCCTCGAGACGCTCCAGCAGTTCGCTCTTCGTTGTCAGCGTATTTTTGGTCATGCGGGGAAATTCATCGGGAAGCAGGCGCTCAAGGCGTTCTTTACTGACATGAGACAAGATTGCTTTCGCACCGGCGGGTGCATGCAGCGGCAGAACATCAGCAGGCATCATTGATACTCGAAGCGGGTTTCGGCTCTCAGCCAGATAGCAGGCGACTGTCTTATTCTCTGTCCATATCTCAAGACTTATGCTTTCCTCGATCCGGTCTCTGAGTTTGTCGATGAGCGGTCGCGATAGCGAGACGAATGCTCTAATCGTCTGACTCGCCTGTGAAGCTCCCAAACGATAAGCCAGCGGCCCCAGATTATACTTTTTGGTTGCATCGTTCTGGGCAACCATCCCGTACTCGAGCATTGTAGCCAGGATTCTGGACGTGGTAGCCTTGTGAATGCCCGTCAACTCACCTACTTCAACGGTTCCCAGCTCTCGGTCGCTGTCGGCAAATGCGATCAGAATCGCTAGTGCCTTTTCAATTGCGTTCAATTTTTCCTGGGGCGGTTCTTTCATGAATCCCCTCAATGCACAATGCCCATTTCAAGGGGCAATGTATGAATATCCGCTCAGTGCCCCGATGCCGGGCTGGCGTTCCCAGACGATTCTGTCGATTCGGGACAGCCTGTGCCGTTGCAACTGGCCCTGCTTTGTTCAATCCCCTTTGGAGGATCCCTGAACTTTACCTGCTCTGGGGAAAGCTCACACCCAGCGAGTGCAGTCACCGCCAGTACTGACAAAACCGTAATAACCCGCCTTCCGATAATTTGCACCAGCGTGTCAGGTAAACGACAATATTTATAGTATATACCTGACTCCATTGCCATCTACCCCCAGGATGTTGTTGGTAACATAGTTTTATCCGGTGTCAGCGTTATCGCGTCAACAGGACAACTCAACCGGCACAGGTGGCATATCTGACAGTCCTGCTGATAAGCGATATACGCCTGGTCGGAATCCGGGTCCATCCGTATAACATCAGTAGGGCAGGCCTTCACACAGTTTTCGCAGCCTATACAACCGTGAATTTTCTCTATTGGCATAATCTATTACCGCCTCAAATCCTGACCTGAAATGTAAAATGGTTTGTCCACCGGTGATAATCGCGCTATCGCTTCCTGCGTCACACATCTAGACCCTTGTTTTTTAAAAATTCATCCTCACCGGGAAATATCCTTGGATAGTTTTCGCGATAGGAATTTTTAGGATCAGGCTTCCATGCCTCTGGCAGCTTATGCTTACTCATCGTCATAACACCGTCGTTGTCCTGAACCGTCACCCAGCAATGCCATTCTTCGTCATTGCGAGCAGGAAAGTCCTCGCGAAAATGGGTGCCGCGACTCTCTTCACGGAAAAGTCCCGAACATAGTTTCATCTCCGCATTCAACAGCATGTTTTTGATTTCATGAGCCATCCTCAGTTCGTGACCATCTCTGGCGATCATCCGCGGCACACAGTGTGTTCGCAGGAATTGTATGGAAGCCAGGGCACCATCGAGCCTTCGGCGATCCTTGATATACAGAATATGAAACGGCGACATGGTATTTTGTAGCGTCGCGGTCATCCATTCGGGGCTGTAGCCCCTGGCATTTTCGCGAGGTGCCCACATTTTGGAAACAAGAGCGTCGATAGACTGGGAGCTCACTGTAGCCGCCGGATTCGACTTTACATATTTGACTGCGTTTTTCGCGGCACGTCGCCCCTGTATGGCCGAACCATAGGACGAGAATCCCCGCCCAGGGTACAATGACCCACACAGCATGGAACCCAGGGCATCGCCAGCCGCATATAAACCTTTGACCCCGTCTGCTGCACAGGTATAGTCCGAACAAAAAACACCTTCGCTTTTGTGGACTCCCATCCCCGCAGTTGCCCCGCCCACACGGTGTCCGAGCTTGGGACCATCTTCGCCATCATCCGGAATCGCCGGTGGCCCACCCAGGTCCAGATGCAAGCCGGGCATTTTGAGGTAGCCTTTGCCCAGATACTTTTTATTTCGCTCACGCTCTGCAGCACCGGGAGGGGGTTCACCGGGAACAGGTGGCGGCTCACCACCGGGTCCGACACCCAATCTGCGGTCTACGCCATCGGCAAACACACCCAGTGCATTATTCAGGGTCAAACCACCCTCCAATTTATCGGGCGGGCCAACCATTACATAGGCACCGGTTACTTCTTGTGCCCACTTCCAACCTTCATAGGCCGCCGCCGGAGCAAATGCAAAGGTCGGATGCGTGTCATTAAATTCCTTGCCAACAATCTTGGCGCCCACTTCATAAGCCATGGCGTCCCCGTCAAAAGTCTGCCCCCATATCGGGAAACCGGGACTTTTATAAGATCCTGCACCAGTGCACAGGATGACGGCGCCCGCAGAGAGCACCACGGCCTTCGATTCTTCTCTCGAGTCATCATAGGTAAAGCCGACAGCGCCGGATACACGTCCGTCCTGGCCCTGGATCAATGAGGTGATCATCGTGCGCTCTACAAACGCGACGCCAGCATCTTCCAGCTCTCTGCGAAAGACAATACTACCTCTTTCAAATGGCTTGGTTTCATGTGCCCCCATAGCGTGCAATTCATGAAAAATACCCAGGGACTCATCCATGAAAATGTCGAACCACTCTGGATCATTCACGTATTCCGTATTCATCGCAATATTGCGATGCCACTCCTCCCGGTCATATATCTCAGGGTCGAACGGGCGGCTGTCTGAGGCCCAGGGTGACATACCGGACCAACCCACAACCCCCTTGTCCACCATGACGACGGAAAGTCCATTTCGGCGCGCCTCCAGTGCGGCAAAAGTGCCAGCAAAACCACTGCCGATTACCAGAATGTCCGCCGCATACGATGACTTGGGTGCATCCGCCATGGAAGTTTTGCCAGGATTCAGCAACAGGGGGATCGAAAGAGCCGCAGCAGTAAATATTCCGCCTTTTACCAGATCCCTACGGGAGATTCCCTCTATAATTTTGTCGTCTTCAGTCGCCATGATCGTCTTAACCTCTCATACCTGTCCGTGACCGGCGAAGTACTCCAACCGCTTCCCTATCCAAAAATCGCTGTTTCTAGAAACCCAACTGTTCATAGAGAATGCGGTCTTTCGGAACCGATAAGGCCTTCAGGTGATTTTCAACTGCCTTCACCATGGGTGGCGGACCGCATATATAGTAGTCCCAATTAACGTGCTCGGGTTGGTCCATCACCGTGGACAGAACTTCTCTATCGATAAAGCCCCGGTGCCCGTCAAAAATCTCCGGCGGATGATCCAGCACGAGGTGCACATTAAGATTTAACCGCTCCCGCATTGCTTCAAACTCATCCAGGAAAAGCATCTGTTCAATATTGCGATTGCCATAAACCAGTTTGACCGGACGTCGGTCACCGACGGCGTCGAGCTCGCGAAGAATACCCATAATTGGGCCAATACCCGCTCCGCCCGCTATCAGTACAACGCCGGTAGCGTTTCTGGCGTTCAGTGTAAATACACCGTGGGGACCATCCAACCACACCAGCTGCCCGCTCTTCAGCTTGCCCAACTGCTTTGTATAGTCTCCCAGTTCCCGGATCACAAAGCTCAGTTTTGGCAAAGAGTCACTGCTGGTAGCGATCGAAAAGGGGTGATCATTCCTGGCGTAAACACTGTCCGATGTGTTGATCCAGGCGAACTGTCCGGCGTCAAAATCGAACGGGAAATCTCCGTCCTTCTCGAGGGTTAGGTACCAATCATCCGAGCTGCCTTTGTGGCAATCGACAACACGGAACGGCTGTTGGGCCACGCGCTTCGGTCGTAAAAACCAGATATATAAAACTGTGCCAACTGCCAGGGCGCAAAGTACAATCCACAGCCCATCAAACCAGGCGTTGTAACGACCATGCCTGCCCACGGTAACCGCATGGTGGGTTGCTAGAATGATCACCGCAATAAAGCCTATGCCGTGAGTATAGCGCCAGGCCTCATAGGACAATCCGGTTTTGTCTTTGAACACCGCCATCAGTACCCACACCAGCATCAATGACCACGCATACATGCCCGTAGATGTCTCGGACTGAGTAAACAAATCCCAAACATCGCCTGGTGCAAATGAGGGCGCGACTATGAATCGAGGTAATACAATCAGGAATGGGTGCAGTAATACAAGGTAACCGAGGTATTCTCCGAACCTGTTGTGAACTCGCATGGTGTTGTCTACGCCCGAGAGGTTTGCTACAACATCCACCCGGGGGGTCAAAGCAAACTGCAGCAACATCATGCTGAAAGTGATAATGCTCAGAAAAACTACCGTTTCTTCGTACCAGCCTCGCACCTCAAGCCCTTCAATTAGTGACAAACCCCAGGGCAAAAGTACGGCCGCGAGATACAGCCCCATCAGAGCATTGAAGCTTATGCCTGAGTACTTGACCGCCGGGATCGGCGTAACCACTGAACTACTCAAAGTTGAATCGGCCATTGTGCTGACGTCAGGATAATTCGAGCCGGTGGACGACGCCTGCTCACAGCATATGCTCGACGCAGATAGAAAGGCATACTAAATTCCCCGCATATTTGAATGTCTGTCATTTGCTGAGTTATTTAAAAGAATTGCCCACGGCAATTCACCTCTGATGAAGGGAGACTAGAGTTCAGTTACTATGACTACAACAGGCGAGTTTCAAAAGGTGAGACAAAGAGTATTAAAAAATGTCAGCTGGGTGTGAAAATGGGGCATCTAATGACAAAGCATCGGTTCCTGTCACCCAAATCCCGCTTTCGAGCGGGTTTTCACTTATCGCTTCTCCTGTTGAAAAGCCCAGCGTTGACTGCACCGTCTACAAGCAGTGGGGCAAAAATCAGTGCCGGGTTAACAACGGCCGATGCCAGACCCAAATAAGCGATCATTTATCTCTTCCAGTAGCGCAAGAACGCGCCTGTGATCAGACAGCCCGCCTTTATGGAGCGCCTGGTCGACAGCCATTTTTGCCTGGCCCCATTCGTGGTTTCTAAAATGGACTATTGCGAGGTTGACAAACAATTCGCCAC
>JAOUCS010000036.1 GCA_029859645.1 Lysobacterales bacterium
TTCCAGCTCTTGCAGACAGCGTTCTCTTGTTGCTTGCAGGGAGTCCAGAACTGGCAGGATCTCAGCTTCGTTCCTGCGCCACTTTTCCGGGTCGGGAGGCGTGTGGGTAAAGCGTGAGTGAGGCAGGTTTCCGCTGATACGCTGTTGTAGCCGGTTGTCCACTTCCAGGCCCGCGAAATCACAAATCCGGGGAATCAGTTTTTCAGGGCTACTGACCAACTCGTCGTATGAGCAGGCAGTCCAGCGCTCGACCGGCAGTTTTTCAAGGTCATCGAGAATGATGCGGTTGGCCGATTTCCACTGGAAAGCGCAGATTTCGGCCAACGGGTGACCGCGCATTTTTGCATATCCGGGTGGTAGTAACAGGGACCAGGGCGGCCCTCTCCAACCCCGCAGTCTCGGGTAAGTTACCCAGCGCCCGGATTTCCATGCTTCCATCATGCTACTGATGCTTGGTGCCGGTTCGCGGTAAAGATAGACATAGAACGCACCCGGAAAAACCCGTTCCAGGAAAGGCTGGCGCAGCGCGTTCTTGGGGGTTTTTTCCAGGAAACGGAGGCTTTCCGGCGGCGACTGGCGATTGATGACGCGTTCGTCCCGGTCGCGCAGGCCCTTTTTGAATCGCCGGTGAAGCGCTTCCACGACAGGCTCCGTGGCGTGCCTGGCCTCCAGCCGGTTGGAGTCGACACGCCCGGACATCGGGTTCAGCGACCGGATTCCTTCGATGTAGTGGTGGCTTTCGCCGCCCACGGTCCAAACGTCCGGTGACTCAGCGAGGGTCTCGAACAACAAGGTGCTGCCCGAACGCGGGGCTGCCAGCAGGATGACGGGCCGGTCAAACAATGTCTTTTGGCAGCTCTTTTTCAGCAGTGAACCAGGGCGGTTTGACTACGGTTGCGCTGGCCTCGCCGCCCGGAATGCCCAGTGTCAGGCGGGTGCCGATCCTGGTCAGTTCGGCGGGCACATTGGCAAAACCGATATTTTTCTCCAGCCGGGGTGACCAGACACAACGGCTGACATGCCCGAGTTTTTCGCCGGCAATGCCGTCCGGTCCCCAGACCGGCCAGAACGACTCGTTATGGCTGATGGGGTCGCATTCGATTTCAATGCCTACCAGGCGTCTGTGATTGCCCCTGGCATGAATCTCACGGAGCGCTTCTCTGCCGATAAAGTCCGCTTTCTTGTCCAGATCGACCAGGCGCCCGAGGCCGATCGTGTACGGATTGTCTTCGCGCCGTATGTCCGAGTAAAAGGACAGCAGAGCGCCTTCAATACTGCGGATGGTGTTGGGAGCGGCCGGAATAATATTGTAATCCTCGCCGGCCTGCATGATGGTCTCCCACAGCTTGTCGCCATGGATGTGGTCTTTCAGGTAAAACTCGTAGCCGAGTTCTCCGCTCCAGCCGGTGCGGCTGACCGCCATCTCGAGCCCGTTGAGTTCGGTTTCAATGACATCGTAATACCCCATGTCCAGCGCTTTCTGGCCCAGCAAGCGGTATGCAACATGCGGTGATTTTGGACCCTGCAGTTGCAGTGGGCAAATATCCCCCTCTTCGACGCTGACGTCCATAGCGGTCATCGCAGCCACACCCTGCGCCCAAAGAATGACATCCCCGTCCCCCGGCGAGAGCCAGTACTCGTTTGCCCGCATATGCATCAAAACCGCATCATTGACGATGCCGCCTCGTTCGTCAGTGAGCAGTACGTAAAGGCAGCGGTGCGAAGGACAGTTGCTGAGGTCGCGTGGTGTCAGCATTTCCATGAAGGGCTTGGCATCCGGGCCGCTGATGCGGATCTGGCGCTGGCAGGAAACGTCCCACAGGGTCACATCCCTGACCAGGTGCCAGTACTCGTCGACCGGGTCGCCGTAATGCGTTGGCATGTACATGTGGTTGTAGATCGTGAACGCCTTCGCGCCATACCGTATGGTCGCATCGAAATAAGGCGATTTGCGAACCCGTGGATTGATACTGATCATCGGGCTCTCTGTAGGTGTGCTGTGATTCTTCCCCAGGTTCAATCCGGCTCTCCCTGTTGCTCAAGACTCCATCGGTTACAACAGGTGGAGCCTCTAATTTCATCGTTTTGCCAAAACTCCGCCAATGATAAACTTCCGCGTATGCAATTCACAGTATCAGCGCGTGGAAAACCTGCTGCCCTTCCCATCCAGCAGTTCATCAAGAGGAACTACAGCGAATTTCCACTGGAACAGATTGACAGCTTTTTCGGCTTCACAGAGAAAAGCACGCTCTACGGCGGCAGGTTCTTCGCCGCCACCGAGCTCAGCCGCTACGATGTCAGGTCTTTGTACCAAATGAAAATCAATGTCCGTCTGCCGCTGACCAATCATGTTGCGACCGCCGAGGAGTATGCGGAAAATCAGGCGTTCCTGGAAAAGTATCACCGTCCGGGCAATTCACTGATCATTACCAATGACGACCTGGCGAAATGGATAAGGACTGATTTTCCGGATTACAAGCTTGAAGCCAGCGTGATCAAGAACATCAACAATCTCAAGAAAGTGCATGAGGCGTTCAAGCTTTACGACACAGTCATCCTGCCGATGGCGTCCAACGATGATGTGCCCTTTCTGAAAGCCATCGACAATAAGAAACAGATCACGCTGTTCGCCAACGCGGGCTGTGCCTATACCTGTCCTTCGAAGATCTGCTATCCGAGTATTTCGAAGGCCAACAAGACGGGCGATAATACGTTGTTCAAGTGCTCCCAGAAACTCAAGGAGCGCAATACCATTGGCATGTATGATTTCGACCTGGATTACCTTCAATCCCTGGGTTTCGAACGATTCAAACTGCTGAGGCCCCGCAGAGGCGGCCAAACCGGGTACTGAAACAAATGGAAACACAAGTTCTGGACAAGGAAGAAAGCATTCACGCGGCGCTCAAGGCCCTGAAAAATAATCGCCCGCTCCGGGCCGAGGAAATTTGCCGTGATTACCTGTTGCTAAAGCCGGGCTGCGCCGATCACCTGCGCCTGTTGGGACTTGCGCTGCAGAAGCAGGACCGGTTGCCAGAAGCAGAAAAACAACTGCGTTTCGCATTGTCGCTGAAGCCCAATTTTCCACAGCTGCACGAAAACCTGGGCAGCGTTCTGGCCCTTTGCGGACGGTTTGAAGAGGCCATAGAAAACCTGGAAAAAGCGATTCAGCTGGATCCTACGCAGGCCATGGCCCACAAAAAGCTGGCTGAGGCGCTGGCGATCGTGGGCAGGGGTGAAGATGCCGATGAAGAATTCCAGGAATATTTCGAAAAGCGGCCGGAAGACGGTCTGATCGCCAAGGGGGCCAACCTGCTCAAGGCCGGACAAGTTGAAGAAGCCGTGGAAATCTTCCAGGGCCTGCTCAGAAAGAGCCCGAATAACGTCAATGCCATGCGGTTCCTGGCGCTGGCCTACTGGGAAGAAAAAGCGCAGCTGGACGACGCTGAAGCGCTGCTTCGAAGAGTGGTGGAGATCGCGCCCGATTTTACCGTTGGCTGGCTGACACTGGGCATGGTGCTGGTGGAACGCACCAAGGCGGTCGATGCGATCGAAGCCTACCAGCGCGTAACCCGGCTGGAGCCCAATAACCCGGCAGGCTGGGGCGGGCTGGGAAATGCCTATGCTGTCGCCAACTACCAGGACAAGGGCGCCGAGGCCTACGCTCGCGCCGTCAGCCTGAACCCCGATGCGCCCAATCTGCAGATGGGTTACGCCCATATCCTGAAAACCCTGGGGGACCAGGAGGGCTCGTTGAAAGCTTACCGGGCGGCCATCGCCTCCAAGCCCGATTTCGGGGAAGTGTACTGGAGCATGGCAAACCTGAAGATTTTCAATTTCGAGGAACAGGAAGTCAGCGCCATGGAGTACCAGCTGGAAAACGAGGACCTCGATGACAGCGCCGAGGTCCATTTTCGATTTGCGCTGGGTAAAGCCTACGAGGACAAGAAGAACTATGACCGGGCCTGGCACTATTACCACAGCGGCAACCAGAAGCAGCGCATGCTGGTTTCCCACGATGCGGTTGAAATGCAGACCCGGCAAAACGACATCATCGACGTTTTCAGCCGGGAATTCATCGACCAGCACGAGGGCGGTGGCTTTGACGCAGCGGACCCGATTCTGATCGTGGGCCTGCCACGATCCGGTTCGACGCTGGTGGAGCAGATCCTGGCCAGCCACAGCCTGGTGGAAGGCACGTCGGAGTTGCCTAACCTGGCAAGGATCGCCAATTCCGTGGGCCGATACCGATCGGACGGGAAAGTCTTCCCACAGTCCGCGAGGGCCCTGAAAAACCGGGATTGGAGAGCCTATGGCAAGCAGTACATCGATGAAACCCTCCGGCACAGGGAGGAGGGCACGCCGTTCTTCACCGACAAAATGCCCAACAATTTTTCCCTGGTCGGATTTCTACACTTGATACTGCCCAATGCGAAGGTAATCAACACGCGACGCCACCCTTTTGACAGTTGCCTGGGAGCCTACAAGCAGTTGTTTGGCAAGGGGCAGAATTTCACCTACGACATGTACGACCTGGCTGACTACTACAACCAGTACCATAAAACCGTTTCCCACTGGCACGAAGTCCTGCCCGGGAAAATCCTGGATGTGCATTACGAAGAGACCGTGACGGATCTGGAAGGGCAGGTGCGGCGGATTCTCGAGCACTGCGGCTTGCCTTTCGAGGAGCAGTGCACCCGCTATTGGGAAACTGACCGGGCGGTGCGTACCGCGAGTTCGGAGCAGGTTCGTCAGCCTATATACACGGGGGCGCTCGGTAAATGGCGGCACTATGAAAACCACCTGGAGCTTTGGAAGGAACAACTCGGCGATATCGTTTCCGAATTACCGGATGTAGTCGTCAATGCCGGAAAGTGAAGGTGCCCGTCAGTGCGGCCAGAGTATGATGTCGTTGATGGCTTCCCGCTGATTCTTGGTGAACCGCACGGTCAGCAGCTTGCGGTTTTCCTTCAGGTTGTACAGGCTGATGCCGGCAGGCGTACTGCCGCCGGCCACCAGCGTCCCGGAAAGCACGCATAACCCCCTGGCGTATCCCCGTTTCAGCATCCGCAGCTCGTCCGGGTCGTGTCGCTGGTGGTCCGAAGCCTCGAAGTAGGGAACCTCAAGGGCCCGGTCCTCGGTTCCGTCATCATCACCCGAGTAGCGCAGCACACCCGCCCTGCTGTCGTTGAGCAGCAGGCCATTGCGGAATACCTGTGCATCCTGGGAACCCTTCGGTGCTTCGGCCAGCATCTGTATTTTCGAGCCGTTGAAGTGCAGCAGGCCGCCGGTTTTCATGCCGCTGATATAGAGACCTCCCTCGCTGCAGCGCACACTTCTTAGCTGGAGCTTGTTGACCGCGACAGGGCCTTCCTGCCCAGTGGGGTCGAAGGCCACTGGCCGGAATTGAAAATGCTGCGCACGTATGTGCATGGCCCAGTGGAACTTCTTTTCGTCCAGGTCGAATGCAAGGATGCAATCATTGCCGCAGCAGGCGATGAAGAGTTCGCGCTGGTGGATACTGATGCCCTGGCAGTTGGCAAGGTAAGGGTTTTGCCAGGTGCCGTTGGGTTTGAATTGAGTGTCATAGGCCAGCAGGCGGTTGCCGGCAGCGATGTAAAGCGTGTCACCGTCCAGTGCAAGCCCGCGAAGACCACGCCCACCCTCTTCGCCAAAACACTCGATGTTCGGGAAATCGTACTTTATGGGGTGGAAGACGGCCTGGTTGGCGAGGTCGACGAGGTAGGCGCCACCGTGGGTTTCACCCTCGGCGGCGCCGTGAACAATCGTGGTCGCCAGTAGTTTTGGCCCGACCCTGTCTATGGCTTAATCCCAGTTCTTCCTGAACTGGACACTGATGGAGCGCGGCCGGTTATAGGTTCGGATGTCCCGGTTCCAGTCGGCTCCAAACCAGTCGGAAATATAGTTGCTGCCGGTATCCAGCCACTGCATCGCTTTCTGGTCGAACAGGTTTCGAACCACCAGATTGATTGACCATTCATTATGGAAGTTGGCGCCGATTTGCAGATTACTGATGTTCCAGGATGGCATTTTGCCCAAATCCCCTTCATCCCGGGCGTTGTCGATGTTGTTGTATCGCTTGCCTTCAAAGCTGATGTCGTAATAAAGGAATACGTCTTCGGTGCCAAAAAGTCCAGGTATGGACCACCATAACGAGGCTCGTCCCTTATATTCGGGAGAGTTGGGCATCAGGGCGCCTTTCACGATGCCGGGCTCATCAGTTTCCGGGTCCTGGTAGGGGAACCAGTAGGTATCACTCCACTCCGGATCTGCCCAGTAGCCGGTTAAAGACACTTCCAGATTTTCGGTGAACAGGTAGGTTGTTTCGAGTTCGATACCTTTCTGTTCAGCATCTGCAGCGTTGAAGGTGCCCCTGAGCCACCATTGCCCGCCAAGATTGCTGCTGCTTTGCTGGTAGTCCTTCCATTTCATGTAGAACAAGGTGGCATTCAATAGCAGGCGATTGTCCAGCCATTGGCTCTTGAGCCCAAGCTCGTAGTTATGCAGTTTGTCCGGGTCGTACTCCAGTGGCACCAGGCCGGTATTGGCGGCTCTCAGGCTATTGAAATTGCCCAGTCTGAAACCTTCGCTGTAGAGGAAATACAGCATTTTGTTGTCGTCGATCTGGTAGGTGACGTTACCTCTGAAAAGTACGTCGCTGGTTTTCCCACTGGAGACGACAACGCCGTCGGTGTCCATGGTTCCCCACGGAGGCAGGCCTTCGGGAAACTGGGTTTTCTCATAATAGTCCCGGTCGTACTGGAACCAGCGTAAACCACCCAGTATCCGCCACTTATCTGTGATGTCGTAGCTGATCTCACCGAAAGCGGAATATTGCTGGCTATCTTTATCCATGGTTTCCGAATAGCCCACAATGGTGGGCTGCAACGGATAATCAACCGGATATCCGTAATAATTGTAGTAATACGCCCAATACTGGGCGTAGGGCCACATCACGGTGTCCATCATCTGTTCATTGCTGGCGCCGTAATACCAGTCGTCATGCACTTCCTCGTAGTAAAGGCCGGCCAGCCACTGGAATTTGCTTTCGCTTTGCGAAGTCCAGCGAAACTCCTGTGAAAATCGTTTCTGGTTCTGATCGTTGAAAATCGTTCCGAAGGTGTACTGCGAATTGTAAAGGACATATCCATTGTAATATCCCCAATAGGAATCCTTGTACTGTTCGTACGCCATGTTGTCCCATTCGTACTTGATGTCGCGGTCGAAAATACTGGTGACGGATTTGAACGCGGCAAAGCCGAGGTCGGCATCTAGCGTGAACGCATAGTTGGTCCACTTGTCGTCGCGGTATTCGTCATAGAAGCGGATAATTTCAAAATCATCAAGCGATGGGTCTACATTCCACGTGCCGTCGTCATTCTGGTCTTCGGTGATGACGGCAAAGCTCATCGTCAGGTTGTCCGACAACTCCCAAAGCGCTGAAATGCGGCCCCCTGTCAGTTTCGATTCATTCTGGTTCTTCTCTACGATGGCCGCGTTGCTGGTCTCGAAAAAAGGCCCGGATTCGGTCGGCCCGCGATAGGTTTCACCCGGGACATTATCGATCCAGCCACCGTCTTTCTTGTGATACGCCACGAATCTCAAGGCAAAGCTGTCAGCTAACGGGACATTGATCCAGCCATTGACGTTATAGCTGGCATCGCCGCCCTTGGTCGTTCCCAGTTCGGCAAAAATGCCGCTGCTGACCCCGGCCATGTTGGGTTTGTTGGTGATGTAACGCAGCGTACCTGTCTGCGAAGCCGAACCGAACCGCGTGGCTTGCGGCCCCGGCAGGGATTCCAGGCGTTCGGCATCAACAAATTGCGGAAAGATCTGTTGTGAAATCAAAGAAACAGACGAATCATCGATGTAAACTGCTGTTTGTGTTTCTGTGTAGTATTCGCCGGTACCTGACGAGATTCCTCGGTAGACCAGTTCATTTCTGCCGGGTTGAGAATTGACCAGTCCCAGGCTGGGCAAAGCCCTTACCAGGTCGTCAAGGTTCTGCAGATTGGCTTTCTGAATATCCACCGAGGTGAAAGCCATGATACTTTGCGGAACGGACTGCAGGTTGGTTTCGCGAAACGTCGCGGTAACGATCACTTCCTCAAGAACCAGGTTTTCTTCCGAGTCGGAATCCTGCGCAAGCGCGGGTTGCACAGGGTACAGGACGGCTGCAATGGCTGCAGCGAGAGGCGTTAATCTAACGGACTGCTCGGACATCTGGCATGACTCCTTGCTGAATTTTTTGGTAGATTGCCGATGATTCTTTTTCTGAATCCCTCGGCTAGAATACTCGCACGTCTTGGGGCTTGATTTCAATCGGCTTTTTAAGCATGTGCCATGCGCGACGCCATAAAACTTTGGTTTTTTCATCAACAAAAGGAATAATAAAAGCCCTTCCTGCCAGGCCAGGGCCGCAACCAAAAGGAATAAATACAGCTGATGAAGATTCGCATTGATTACGCCGGTGTCCTGTTCTGGATTGCGTTGCAGATCACATCTGCCCCGGTCTTTTCCGCCGATTTGGAGGAAACGGATCGCCCTCACTGGAATAACATCGAAATCATTCGCGAGAACACGGAGCCACCCCGTGCGCACTTTGTTCCTGCCGGCAGCGCGTTATTCAGGTCACTCAACGGCAACTGGCGGTTTCACTTCAGCGAATCACCCGCCGGGCGGCCTGCCGACTTTTTCCGCAAAGGCTATGATGCAACAGGCTGGGCTGTCCTCCCGGTCCCGTCCAACTGGGAGCGACATGGATTTGGCTACCCGATCTACGTCAATGTGCCATACCCCTTCGAGATCGACGAACCCAACGTGCCGGTGGACAAAAACCCGGTAGGTTCCTACCTTCGTGAATTCAGTGTGCCGGCTGACTGGCAGGGCAGGGATGTGTTCCTGAATTTTGGGGGTGTCAGTTCCGCGTTCTACCTGTGGATCAACGGCGAATACGTCGGTTACAGCGAAGGCAGTAAAACGCCTTCCGAATTCAGGGTCACGGATTTTGTGCGGCCCGGTCAGAACACCCTCGCGGTGGAGGTTTATCGCTGGAGCACCGGGAGTTATCTCGAGGACCAGGATTTCTGGTCGCTCAGCGGTATCCAGCGGGATGTAAGCCTGTATGCAAGACCGAAGCAGAGGCTGAGGGACTTCTTTGTCCACACAGAGTTGACCAACGGTTATGCCGACGCGGATTTTCGCCTCGAAGCGGAATTCCTCAACACCGCTGATAAGCCGGTGAAAGCAGAGTTTCACGTCAGGGTTCTGGACGGCGAAAAAGCGGTTTTCGACGAGTACCGGGGTGTCACGCTGCAAGCTGGCAGCAATGCGCTGGAACTGGGCCGGGTGCTGCCGAATGTGAAACCCTGGTCAGCTGAGATCCCCAATCTCTACACGCTGGTCATGGAATTGAAAGACGAGTCGGGCGAACTGCTCGAAACCATTTCGCAGGAGGTCGGTTTTCGCAGCGTGGAAATCAGGAACGGACGATTCATGGTCAACGGAAAATTGGTCAAGCTGAAGGGCACCAACCTGCATGAGCACCACGACGTGACCGGCCACGTTATCGATGAGGCTACCATGGTCGAGGATATCCGCCTGATGAAGGCCGCTAACCTGAATGCCGTTCGCACATCGCATTACCCATTCCCTGAACGGTTTTACGAATTGACATCAAAGCATGGACTCTACGTTGTTGATGAAGCGAATATCGAGAGCCATGGCTATGGTTATGATCACGACAAGACCCTGGGCAACATGCCGCACTGGAAAGAACACCACCTTGACCGGACCCGGCGCGTGGTGGAGCGCGATAAAAATTTCCCTTCGGTAACGATCTGGTCGCTGGGCAATGAAGCCGGTGACGGCGTCAACGTGGGAGCGACGTATCGCTGGATAAAATCCAGGGACCTTTCGCGCCCGGTTCAATACGAGACGGAGGGCAACATCGAAGAAGTGGGTGAACGTCATTCGGATTTTCACTCCAGCATGTACTGGCGTTACTGGGACATGGAAGCGTATGCGCAAACCCATAACGACCGGCCGTTCGTATTGATCGAATACGCGCATTCGATGGGTAACAGCACGGGTAACCTGAAGGAATACTGGGACGTGATCGACCGCTACGATATCCTGGCCGGCGGCTTTATCTGGGACTGGGTCGACCAGGGACTGCTGGAGCACGATGGGGAAGGCAATCCTTACTGGACTTATGGAGGTGATTACGGTCCTGCAGACGTACCCTCCAGTGGCAATTTCAACTTCAATGGCATCGTCTTTCCGGATCGTCGAATCCAGCCGGCTTACTGGGAAGTCAAGCGCATCTACCAGCACATCGGTTTTGAGATGCCAGATCCGGCGAGTGGCAAGCTGTTGCTGGAAAATCAATATGATTTTCTGTCTTTGGACGGCTTTGACCTGCGCTGGGAATGGCTGGAAAACGGCGTTCCGGTTGAATCAGGACGAAAGGTCAACCTGGGGATACCAGCCGGCGAAAGCTCCTTTGTGAAATTATGGGGCAAGGCGCCTGCAATGAAACCAGGCATGGAGTATCACCTTAACCTGCAAGTGTTTTCGCCGACTGAACGCGACCTGTTGCCCGCCGGACAGGTGTACGCCGAGGCACAGTTCGCCCTCAGCCAACCCGCGGGCCGGGTAGTAAGCTCCGATAAACGGTGTGGAAAAGTCGGTCTGCAGAAAGGGGCGGCTGAGTTCCGCCTTTCCTGTGGTGAAGTGGAGATAAGAATCGACCGTGGAACCGGCCTGTTGAGCTCTATTGAATACGAAAGTGAAAAAATGCTGCTCAATCCGCTGGCGCCAAATTTCTGGCGGGCGCCGACGGACAATGATTTCGGCAATTACATGCCTGATTGGGCTGCTGCATGGAAGGAGGCCGTCGATCACCGGCAACTGGATTCCCTGAGACTGGTAACAGAAGAAAAATCACTGGTTCAGATCCAGGCAGAGTACCGGTTTTCCGATGCTGCCGGGCAGCCGGTAGCAGCCTGGTCTGCGCTGTTCAGCTTCGATACGGCAGGTGAACTGCATGTCCTCAATTACTTCAGGAAACAAGAAGGCCAGCCCATAGTGCCACGGATTGGCATGAACGTGGAACTGCGGCCCGACCTGGACCAGGTCAGCTGGTTTGGCAGGGGGCCTTTTGAAAATTACAGCGACCGAAAGCAGGCGGCAGACGTGGGGATATACCAGAACCGTGTGAAAGACCATTACGTTCCCTACATGAGACCCCAGGAGAATGGCTACAAGACAGATGTTCGCTGGCTGCGCCTGCAGAACGCTGAGTCGCTGGGTATCGAAGTCCGGTCGGACGGATTGATGGGATTTGGCGCACACCATAACCGGCTGCAGGATTTCGTACCGCCCGTGAAAATCGCGATCACCAGTGAAGACGGGCCCGGCGCCAGGGAAAACCAGCAACGCGTCAATGTCCACGTAAATGATGTGGTGCCCCGGGATTTGATATCCCTGAATATCGACCTGGGCCAGATGGGAGTCGGTGGAGATGATTCATGGGGTAAACTCACCCTGATGAAATATTCATTCACGGAATCCAGTTACAGTTACGGCTTCACGCTCAGGCCATTCGACGCAAGATAGTTTTAATCAGAATAAAAATGGAGCCCGGCATGCATCTACAAAGTCTTGATTATACGGTTGTTATCGTTTACGGCATCCTTCTGCTGATCCTTGCGCAATGGGTGTCCAGGGAAAAAGCAGGGCACCAGAAAACCACCCAGGATTATTTTCTGGCCGGCCGTGCACTGCCCTGGTGGGCGATCGGCGCCTCGCTGATCGCTGCGAATATTTCCGCCGAGCAGATTATCGGCATGTCGGGCTCCGCCTACCTGATGGGTTTTGCCATCGCGTCATACGAGTGGATGGCTGCCCTGACCCTGATCATCGTGGCCAAGTACCTGTTGCCGGTTTTCCTGAAATACGAAATCTACACCATGCCCCAGTTCCTGGAGCAACGTTTCGATCACCGGGTGCGAATGGTGATGGCGACTTTCTGGCTGGGCGTCTATGTCTTCGTAAACCTGACATCGATCCTCTGGCTGGGTTCTCTGGCGATCAACTCAGTCACCGGGCTGGATCAGACCATCGGGCTGGTAATCCTTGGCCTGTTTGCCGTTTCTTACTCCCTGTATGGCGGCCTCAAGGCCGTTGCGCTGACAGATATCATCCAGGTGGTGTTGCTGGTGTTTGGTGGGCTGATGATCGCCTGGATTGCAATGAATGAAATATCCGGCGGCAACGGCGCCCTGGCCGGGTTCATCAAAACCATGGAGGTGATGCCGGAAAAATTCGACATGATCTTCACCAGTGACCTGCCGTACTACAACGATTTGCCGGGTATATCGGTGCTGGTCGGCGGCATGTGGATCATGAACCTGTCTTACTGGGGCTTCAATCAGTACATCATCCAGCGTGCCCTGGCCGCGAAGAATGCACGTGAAGCGCAAAAAGGCATCGTTTTTGCCGCTTTCCTGAAAATGCTGGTTCCCGTGCTGGTGGTGTTGCCGGGAATCGCGGCCGCCATCCTGATCCCTGGCATTGAGAATGATCGTGCTTACCCGGAACTGATGAAGCTGTTGCCGGTGGGCCTCAAGGGACTGGTTTTTGCCGCCCTGATCGCGGCCATCGTTTCTTCGCTGGCATCGATGACCAACAGCATCTCGACGATTTTCACCATGGATATGTACAAACATTTCAAACCCGATGTCACCGACCAGCGGCAACTGGTGATGATTGGCCGGACGGTGGCGTTTTCAGCCATGGTGGTCGCGATGATCGTGGCCAGGCCATTGCTGGGCAATTTCGACCAGGCGTTCCAGTATATCCAGGAGTTTACCGGCTTCTTCACGCCCGGCATTGTCGCCATTTTCCTGCTCGGGTTTTTCTACCGGCGCACCACGGCAAATGGTGCTTTGTCCGCCGCCATCGGTTCCGCGGTACTTTCACTGGGCTTCAAGCTGATCTGGCCGGCGCTGCCGTTCATCGACCGCGTTGGGCTGGTATTCCTGTTGTGCATGATCATCGGCGTATTGATCTCGCGATGGGAGCACGGTGGTGAGCACCCCAAGGCCGTCAATTACGGCGAAGTGGATATCAGCACCAGCGCCAGCTTCAACCTGGCCTCGCTGGTCATTATCCTGATGCTGGCCGGGCTCTATATCGCCTGGTGGTAGTGCTCAGGCTACTGGCAGGGGTCCCGCCGACCGAAGGCAGGAAATCACCGTTCCGGGGTCATCCCGGCAGACCAGGTTTATGCCTGAAACGCCGGGTATGCCGCTGACATCGCGGATCATCTGTGCGCAGCTGTCCACGCCTTGCTCGGTCGGTGACAGTGTCAGGATGACTGAATAATGCCAGGTGATCTTTTCCTCCACCAACCTGGCCATGTGGCTGCGGATCAAGTCAAGCTCAAAACAGGGGTGCAGATGCAGGAATCGCGCTCCGGCAGCGGACTGCTCAAGCAGGGCAGAGGCGTTCCAGTCGGTGCCGGGCGGGGGCACCTGGTCCCCGGTTCCGAGCAGCAAGCGGTTCTCGTCAATCTCCCTCGCCATCGCTATAAGTTCCGGGCCGGTAACGTCAAATACCCTTCTGGCCAGGCTTTGACTGCGTACTGAATTCGCTTCGCCGCGGACCAGCAACATCGAAGTCACACCAATGGCGCGCATGCCCAGTATTTCACTCTGCAGGGCGATGCGGTTGCGGTCCCGGCAGTTCAATGTCGGGGTCACGTCTATCCCTTCGCGAAGCAGCAGGGCGGCCAGCGCGGTGGAAGAAACCCGGGCCGTGTCTGGCAAGTGATCACCGAGCTGGATGGCGTCTACATGTTCAGCCAGTGCCGATGCCAGTCTGAGGCATGCAGATACATCGGCCTGGTCAATCACCGGCAATTCAGCAGTGACCGTGAAAGCGCCACTGGACAGGGCGCCCTGGAAAGTATTCAATCGACTTTCCAGTTGAGCAGGCTGGGATTCGTGCTCGCCAGCAGCTGTTTGGGCACATCCGCCAGCGACATCTGTGCTTCGCAGGCAATCGTCCCGTTCGGCAGGAAGATCTGGCCTTCCGCTTTACCCAGGCGTCCACGTAGCCGCAGGATCCGGCCGACCACGCGCAAGGGCGTTTCAACCGGCACCGGGTGGCGGTAAAGCACCTGCAGGCGGACGGACATCATGAAGTGATGGTGGTCACCGATCATCGATACCCGTCCGACGATTTCGTCCAGCATCGAGGCGACCACACCGCCATGGACGATACCCGGATAGCCCTGGTAATGGGCAGGAACAGTGTACTCGCTGACAACCTCATTTTCGCCGTCATCGTAGAATTGCATGTACAGGCCAACCGGGTTACTGCGGCCACAGACAAAACACATTTCGGAATTGGGTTGCTTGTTCATGGACGCTGGACTCAGGTTTCGCGAAAGCGCGGCATCAGGTTGGCCAGGTTACAGGGTCTGGTGCGCGCGTCCAGTTGCGGGCGGATGACTTCTTCCCAGGCCGTTCGGCAGGCATTGGGAGAGCCCGGCATGCAAAAAATCACTGTGCCATTGGCGAGGCCGGCGAATGCGCGGGACTGGATCGTGGCGGCGCCAATGTCGATCAGTGACGCCGACCTGAACAGCTCGCCAAAGCCATCAATAGCCTTGTCGAACAGGGGCTCCAGGGCTTCAGGCGCCACGTCGCGCCCGGTCAGGCCGGTGCTGCCGGTACTCAGGACCACGCTGACTTCATCATCCGCGATCAGGGCCGAAAATTCGGCGCGCAAGACGTAGCGGTCGTCCTTGACGATTTTTCTGCGCGCGACCTTGTGGCCTTCCTGTTCGAGGCTCGCGGCCAGGAAGTCACCCGAGCCATCGTTGTCGGGCGTTCGCGTATCGGAAATGGTAATCACCGCTACATTCAGGGGAACGAAAGTGGCGTCTGGTGAGGTTCTGCTCATGGTGTCGGTACTCTTGACTATTCTGACAGCTGAATCATGTTGCCAGAGATGAGGTATATCCTACATCAGGTGCGCTGGCTATATGAGGCATCTATTCTGCATCATTTCGGGACCCGATGAAAACGTGACTTTAGTCCAATGTGTTCGCCCGGCTGCTGGTTTAGACTGCAACTTTCCAACCTGAAAGAAGTGTAAATCCATGCTTAAGAAAATTCTCAAGATTGCAGCAGCTTTGTTCGCAATCATCCTGCTGGTCGGCGGGCTTTTCCTGGCTCATACCTGGTACTTCAAACCGGTCAATATCAACCTGTTCTTCGCGAAAACGATGCTGCAAATCATGCTGGAGAGTCCAGAAATGCTCAGCACGGTGCGGGTGCTGGAGCCGATCGGTATCACCGGACACAATGCGAAGCTGGATGACGAAAGCCTGGCCTCAGGCGATCGCTTCATGGCGCAGTTGAGTGATGCGTACGACACACTGCTCAGTTACGAGGACGAAGACCTCAGCGAAGCGGACCTGATGTCAAAACGAATTGCCGTGGATTTGCTCGGCGCCGTTGTCGAGGGGCAGAAATTCCGCTTTCTGCCGTTCCCGGTCAACCAGTTATTCGGCGTGCAGAACGGATTCCCTTCGTTCATGGAATCCACCCATCAAGTCCACTCGGTCAGTGATGCCGAGGACTACATCAGCCGCCTGAATGCAGTGGGAGTCAAGTTCGACCAGGTGCTGGAGGGGCTGGAGAAAAGGGATGAACTGGGTATTTATCCGCCCCAGTTCGTGGTGACCAAGGTACTGGAGGAGATGAATAACTTCGTCGCAACGCCGCCCGAAGAAAATATCCTGATGGTGGCCTTGCTGGACAAGATGAAAGAGGCGGAGTTGCCGGACAATGATCAGGAACGGCTGGCCCTTGAGGCTCGCGAAGCGATTGTCGGGACGGTCTATCCAGCCTATGGGCGCCTGATTGCGCACTTTGAGGCGCTGGATCCAAAAGTGGATGGCAACTACGGTGCATGGAGCCTGCCGGATGGGGATGAATATTACGAGTTGGCGCTGAAACTGTTTACCACAACCGATTACAGCCCGGAATATATTCATACCGTTGGGCTGGCTGAGGTGGAACGAATTCAAACCGAGATACTGGATATCCTGCAGGCTGAAGGCTGGGATGTTTCCGGCGGCTTTAGCGCGGCGATCGAAGAAATGGCGGAAAATCCGCGCTTTTATTTCTCCGACAGCGGGGAAGGTCGTGATCAGATCCTGGCAGAGTACGAAGCGCTGATCGAGGAAGTCTCCGGCAAACTCGAGCCGTGGTTCGCCACGATACCTGCTGCACCTGTTGAAGTTGACCGGGTGCCGGAGTTCAAGGAAAAAACGGCTCCCGGCGCCTACTACGAGATTCCTGCGATGGACGGTTCAAGGCCGGGTGTGTTTTATGCCAACCTGTACGATATCAAGGCCACACCAAAGTACGGTATGCGGACGCTGACCTATCACGAGGCGATCCCCGGTCATCACTTCCAGTTGGCGATTCAGCAGGATCAGAAAGACCTGCCATTTTTTCGCCGCCTGATTCCGTTTTCAGCCTATTCGGAGGGCTGGGCCCTGTACGCTGAAAGAGTTGCCTGGGAGATGGGGTTACTGGAAGACCCCTACGACAACATCGGCAGGCTGCAAGCGGAACTGTTCCGTGCCGTGCGCCTGGTTGTGGATACCGGTATCCACAAAATGCGCTGGTCACGTGAGGAAGCCATCGATTACATGCTGGCCAATACCGGCATGGCCGAAAGTGACGTGGTTGCAGAAATCGAACGCTACTTCGTCATGCCCGGCCAGGCCACCTCGTACAAAGTGGGCATGATGAAAATCATGGAACTGCGTGAACTGGCCGAGACCGAGCTGGGCGAAGATTTCGATATCAGGGAATTTCACGATGTCGTTTTGACCAACGGCTCGATGCCACTGGATTTGCTGGAAGAACTCGTCAGGCAATATATCGCGACGGAGCAAAGCTGACGAAATGCTGCTGGTTTCGATAGTTCTGAGCCTGATCTGGCTGGCGGTGCTGGTGCGCGCGATTCTGCGGCCGCACCGGCAACCTGCGTCCCGGGTGGCCTGGGTGCTGGTGATCGTACTGCTGCCCGGACTTGGGGTCATTGTTTACTTTCTGTTGGGCGAAACCAACATTGGCCGCAAACGTGTAGCGCGTTTTCGTAGCGTAATCGGAACTCTACCACCATCTATACCCGTATCGGACCAGGGGGATTCCCGCTTGACTCCCGCGGTTCCGGAACAGTGTGCCCACTTGTTCAAGGTGGGCGAGAGCGTTAATGGCTTTAAACCTTTTGGCGGAAACTCCGCGTATCTGACGGAAAATTCCAATGCCGCAATTGATACCCTGGTGGCTGACATGGATGCGGCACAGGACCACATCCACCTGGTTTTCTACATCTGGCTGCAGGACAACAACGGCCTAAAGGTGGTTGCAGCGCTGAAACGTGCTGCCGCGAGGGGTGTAACGTGCCGGGCGATGGCGGATGCGCTGGGGTCGCGGGATATGATTCGTTCCGGGTCGTGGAAGGAAATGCAGCAGGCGGGTGTTCATGTAGCTGTTGCATTACCGATCGGGAATCTGCTGCTGCGACCCCTGCTGGGACGTATTGACCTGCGTAATCACCGCAAGATCGTCGTAATCGACGACTGGATTACTTACTGCGGGAGCCAGAATTGTGCGGACCCCGAATTTCGTGTCAAACCGAAATATGCACCCTGGGTGGATGCCGTGATGCGGTTCGAGGGGCCGATTGCGCGCCAGAACCAGTACGTGTTTGTCAGTGACTGGATGATCGCTGTGGATGAAGACCTGGGAGATTATCTCAAGCTTCCCTTTCGCGACGGACTTGGAGGTTTTCCTGCCCAGGTGATCGCGACCGGACCCACGGTTCGAAATTCTGCGATGCCGGAAGTTTTCGAAAGCCTGATGTACGCCGCCAGAAACCAACTTTTAATTACCACCCCATACTTCGTGCCTAACGAATCCATGATGGCAGCCTTGTGCGCCGCGGCCAATCGGGGCGTGGACACGACGATCGTGTTTCCCGCCAGGAATGATTCATGGATCGTGGCCGCGGCCAGCCGAAGTTATTACCGCGACCTGCTCAGCGCAGGGGTCAAAATCAGGGAATTCCACGGTGGTTTGTTGCATACCAAGTCCCTGACTATCGATGATGACATCACCTTGATCGGTTCGGCCAACATGGATCGCCGCAGCTTCGATCTGAATTTTGAAAACAATATCCTGTTCCAGGATAAAGCGCTTACCACCAGCATGCGGGAACGCCAGGAGCAGTACCTGGCGTCTTGCACTGCTGTGGGTTTGGCTGATGTTGAAGAGTGGTCAATCGGCCATCGATTCCTGAATAACCTGCTCGGCATGCTCGGTCCCGTTCTTTGAGGTCATCACCATGAATAATATCTGTAAACCCGTCCCTGGCAGATTGACGGCCTGGGTATGCGTTGTCGGGTTGCAGGTCGTTGCAACCGCGACCAGCCTGGCCGAAGAGAATGCGGCCTATGATTATTTTTCGGCAAACCGTGAAATGATCCGTAACGGAGTTCAAGCGGTGCTGACCTGTAACGGCCTGTTCACCTCGCATCGCTCACTGGAACAGGTTTTTGAGCAGGAACTGGCTTACATGGTCCGTTTTGGCGGGAGGGTGGGTTCTGCCGAGGGGGGTGCATACAGCGTAGACCCGTCAAATCGGGCAGTCACGGTGGGTGGTCACAATCAGGGTCCCAGGATGACCGCGGCGTTTCGGGAGGGCATCGGCTGCGTGATTATGGCGCCCGATCAAGGTGTAAAAGACATCGATACGCTGCCGCTTTTCAATCAGCCGCCGCCAGTCGGTGATCCTTCGATAATTCCCTGGCCGAATGGTGATCTGCGGGTCAGCAAAGAGTTACCGGGCAAGGTAGACCCGGCAGCGCTGCAAGCCGCCTCTGACTGGGCTTTTGATCGGGATACAGACGAACAGGACACGCTCAGCCTGCTGGTGCTATACCAGGGGCGGATCATTCACGAGCGTTACGCGGAAGGTGTTGACATGAACACCCGGACCCGGACGTGGTCGACCGCCAAGAGTATCGCCGTCACGCTGATAGGCATGCTGGCGGACCAGGGACTCATGTCCCTGGACGAACCGCTGGGCCTCGACTGGCTGCCTGAAGTGGCGGCCGATGATGCGGACCCACGCGATCAGATCACACTGCGGCACGTGTTGAACATGTCCTCCGGGCTGTACCCGGTGGATAGCTTCGGCATGGAATACGCTACCGGGTCCGGACTGAGTTATTGGGCCGGGGCCAGTTCGACAGAGGGCGCCGTGCGCCGCGGCCTGATCCGTACACCGGGCGCTTTCTGGGATTATGAGAACTACGATACCCTGCTGGCGGTCTTCGCGATGAAGAACGCACTCGGGAGCGAAGAGGCTTACCACCGCTTTCCGCGGGAAGCTTTGCTGGATCGGATCGGAATGCGCAATACCCTGCTCAGCACGGACCGTTTTGGCGACTTCATCTTCAGCAGCCAGGTTTATACCAATGCGCGCGACCTGGCTCGATTCGGCTTGCTGTATCTGAATAACGGGGTTTGGGACGACCACAGGCTCTTATCGAAGCAATGGATTGACTTTGTCCGCACCCCCGCGCCGTCAACAGCTGAAACTGGTAATTTTTATGGCGGCCAGTGGTGGCTGGTGCCGGATGACCGCGATGACGTGCCCGGCGATGCTTATGCGACTGCGGGCAACCGGGGCCAATATGTGATCGTCGTGCCTTCTCACGGTGTGGTGATCGTTCGCCGAGGGCTCGATTATGGTGAGCAGGGATTTGACCGCTGGGATTTGACGCGGGAGGTTCTGAAGGCCATTCCACCGGGTGCCCACAGTAGAAAAAAGGGGTGAACTGACGATGGTGATCAGTCTCTCTGCGTAAGATTCCTTGCCTTCAAGTAATGTCAAAATGCCCGGGCCGAAAAGTACGGTGGCGTTTGCGGTAGGTACGGGCGCTATAAGGATAGAGGGCGGTGATGCGGCCGTCATCCCGCTTGTACCAACTACTGCATGAAGTGGCCCAGACGGTCCCGGCCAGGGCTTGCTGGATTTCCGAGTTATAGTTGTCCATTGCTTCCCGGGTGGGTGCGATCAATCCGTTTTTGCCCGCTGCCCTGATGCAGTTGATGATCATTTTGGCGGATTGCTCGATCATGAAAATGACCGAGGTAGAGCCCACGCCGGTATTCGGGCCGGTGACAAAATAGTAGTTGGGAAAGCCTGCAACCATGCAGCCCTCATAAGCGACCGGTGCTTGCAGCCACGCCGCGCTCAGTGAGCGCCCCCCCGGACCGGTTACCCGGCTGTCGATGTGATGGCCCTGGGTGTCGAAGCCAGTCGCGAACACAAGCACATCGGCCTGGTGTTCCTGCCCGTCCGTCGTTGTCACGCCTTCGGGGGTGATTTCGAGGATGTTCTGCGTAACCAGATTCACATTGTCGCGGTTCAGCGCGGCATAGTAATCGTCTGAAATCAGTACACGCTTGCAACCGATGGGGTAATTGGGTGTGAGGGTTTCGCGCAGTTGCGGGTCTTTAACCTGCCGCTTGAGCAATCTCCTGGACTGCCACTTCAGGTAGCGGCGCTGGATATTATCGGAGCTGGTTTTAACGATAGGGTAGGCCAACCAGTCGTAACGCAAAAACAGTAACAGCCGGTAGAGCTTACCGCAGCCGGGCAGTGTGCGAAAACACCATTTCTCGAAAGCCCGGTACTTCCGGTCATTGCGCGGGATTAGATAATTGGCGGTGCGCTGAAACACGCTGACCGATGAAGCAGTTCCGGCGATTTCCGGCAAGATCTGGACGGTGCTCGCAGCGGATCCAATAATGGCAATCCTCTTGCCCGTCAGGCTGACGTCATGGCGCCAGAGTGAAGAGTGCCATTGCTCGCCGGCGAAGGAGTCTGCACCCTTGATGGATGGAATCATGGGTACGTGCAAGCCGCCGGTGCCATCAATCACATGGCGGGCCGTGATCACTGAACCATCCGCCAGCTCAACCTCCCACAAGCGGGAGGCATCATTGAATCGGGAAATCCGGACGCCTGTTCCAAGTTCGATGTGTTCCCTCAATCCGAACCGGTCGACACAGTTTTCGGCGTAATCGCGGATTTCGTTCCAGGGAGAATATTTCCGCGACCAGTTCGGATTTGGCGCAAAAGAGAAACAGTAAAAATGTGACAACACGTCGCAGGCTGCGCCGGGGTAGCTGTTCCAATACCAGGTGCCGCCCACCTGGGGGGCCTTGTCGACCATCCGGAAATTCGTGATACCGGCATCCCGCAGGAATTTGCCGAGGCAAATTCCTGCGAAACCGGCGCCAATAATCAGTGCTTCGAGAACAGCCGCGTTATGGGTCGGTTGCATTGACGCGATCGGGCTCAGTCCGGCGCCACGGCGCTCTCAACGGCTGGAAGTCCGGCCAGTTCCTCATCACTGAAGAGCCGCGAGTGAATGACGAATCGCAAGCCCAGAGGAATTTCAGCTGAAAAACTGGCGCCCCGGCCCGGTACCACATCGACCGTCAAATGGGTGTTCTGCCACAGCTCGAACTGGTCTCGCGCCATGTAAAACGGGCAGCCATGTATTTGTCCCAGCAAAACGTCGCTGCCGCCTACGCGGAATTCGCCCAGCGGATAGCACATGGGCGAGGAACCATCGCAGCAGCCGCCGCTCTGGTGGAACATCAGGTCGCCATGTTCCGTCTTCAGCCGGTCAATGACTTCCTTCGCTTTGTCCGTCAGGTCTACCCGTGAACTCATCTGGGGTATGTGCTTCAAAAGAAACCCATCGGGTTCTTGTCAAATGACATCAGCACATTCTTCGTGTGCCGGTAATGGTCCAGCATCATTTTGTGCGTTTCACGGCCAATGCCGGATTTCTTATATCCGCCAAAGGAGGCGTGTGCGGGGTACAGGTGATAGCAGTTCACCCATACGCGACCGGCCTGGATTCCGTCTATGAAAGCCTGGCCCTGGTGGATATCCCGTGTCCAGATGCCCGATCCCAGGCCATACATCGTATCGTTGGCAATCTCTAGCGCCTCATCATCGTCACTGAAGGTCGTTACACTGACCACGGGACCAAAGATTTCTTCCTGGAAAATGCGCATCTTGTTATGGCCTTCGAACACGGTCGGCCGGATGTAATAACCATTGGGATATTGCTCCACTTCAGCCGCCTCGCCGCCGATCAGTACTTCGGCTCCTTCTGCCTTGCCAATCTCGAGGTAACTGAGGATTTTTTCATACTGGTCGCTCGAGGCCTGCGCGCCCATCATGGTGGCGGGGTCCAGCGGATCCCCCATCTTGATGGCGGCGACCCGCTCCAGGGCCCGGTCGATGAATTCATCGTAGATGGATTCATGGATCAGTGCCCGTGATGGGCAAGTGCAGACTTCGCCCTGGTTCAACGCGAACATGACAAAACCCTCGATGGCCTTGTCCAGGAATTCGTCGTCCTGGTCCATGACACTGGCGAAAAAAATGTTGGGTGATTTGCCGCCAAGCTCCAGGGTGACGGGAATGATATTTTCAGAAGCGTACTGCATGATCAGCCGTCCCGTGGTGGTTTCGCCGGTGAAGGCTACTTTGGCGATACGGGGCGACGAAGCCAGGGGTTTGCCGGCCTCTATGCCAAAACCGTTAACCACGTTCAGAACGCCGGGTGGCAGCAAGTCGCCGATCAGTTCCATCAGAACCAATATGGAGGCCGGAGTCTGCTCCGCGGGTTTCAGTACGATGCAGTTGCCCGCCGCCAGGGCAGGCGCCACTTTCCAGGTCGCCATCAGGATCGGGAAGTTCCACGGGATAATCTGGCCGACCACGCCCAGCGGTTCATGCACTTCCATGGAAACGGTCGCAGCGTCCAGGCTGGCCACATCACCCGCTTCGGCTCGAATGACGCCGGCATAGTAACGGAAATGGTCAATCGCCAGCGGCAGGTCAGCAGCCAGGGTTTCCCTGATGCTCTTGCCATTGTCCCAGGTTTCGACCGCGGCCAGCGACTCCAGGTTTTGTTCAATCCGGTCTGCTATTTTCAACAGGATGCCGCTGCGCTCGGCAACCGCTGTTTTTGACCAGGCAGGAAAAGCGGCCTCCGCCGCGTCGATGGCCAACTCGATGTCTTCCGCCTTCGATCGCGGAATCTCGCAAAAATCCGCGCCGTCCACGGGGGAGGGGTTGGCAAAGTACGCACCACCGACGGGCGGTGTCCATTCGCCATTGATAAAGTTTTCATAACGGGCTTTGAATTCGGGTTTTGGAAAGGCCATTCACTTATTCCTCTGAACTATGGGTGCTAGTGTTCACAGGATAGCAAGCAAAAAACGGTTCGCGCTACAATAACGCATGCATGCAATCATTCTCGCCGCCGGCCGTGGCAGCCGGTTGGCTGTACACAACCCCGAAGGACGCCCCAAGTGCCTGATGGAATTTGGCGGCCGTAGCCTGCTGGATCGGCACCTGGATATTCTCAGCCAGTTAGGGGTGCGTAAGCTTGACCTCGTCATAGGTTACGAAGCGGACCAGATCATTGATCACGTTGGCAAACTGTTTTCCCGGCCGGATGTGTCGTTTCAATACAACCCCCGTTACGAGCAGGGCAGTGTGCTCAGCCTGCTGGCGGCGAGCGAAGCATTGACGTCCGGCGAGCCGGTCGTCGTCATGGATGCAGACGTGCTGTACCATCCTGGCATTCTTCAGGCGCTGCTCGACTCGGATTCGGAAAATTGCTACCTGCTGGACCGGGACTTCGAGGCGGGTGATGAGCCCGTGAAAATTGCGGTTAGCGATGGAACGATGGTTGAATTTCGCAAAAAACTGCCGGATGGCCTGAGCTATGACATGATTGGTGAATCTGTCGGGTTTTTCCGATTCGGGCCCAAGTGCGCGGCCCTGATCGCCGCCGAATGCGCGCTTTACCAATCGGCGGGCCTGGGTGACGCTCCGCACGAAGAGGCGCTCAGAAACGTGCTGTTGAGACGGCCCGATGATTTCGACTTTGAAGACATCAGCGGCATGCCGTGGATTGAAATCGACTTCCCGGAGGACGTGATCAGGGCAGCCGAAGAAGTATTACCCGCGATCCGCACCGATTTTCCGGATTTTTGACCTGCAAGCGACTCCTATGAACCGAAAAACAACCCAGTTGAAAAATCTGCTCCGTTCGGATGAGACCGAGTTCATCCTTGAAGCACACAACGGCCTGGCGGCGAAGATCGTTGAAGAGGTGGGCTTCAAGGGAATCTGGGGCTCGGGTCTCGCGCTGTCTGCCCAGCATGCGGTGCGGGATAACAATGAACTGAGCTGGACCCAGGTCGTCAATATCCTGGAGTTCATGTCCGATTCGACCTCCATTCCGATCCTGCTCGACGGCGACACCGGATACGGTGATTTCAACAACATGCGACGGCTGGTCCATAAGCTCGAACAACGCGATATTGCCGGCGTTTGCATCGAAGACAAGCTGTTTCCGAAAACCAACAGTTTCATCCAGGGCGAGCAACAGGAACTGGAGAATATCGAGACGTTTTGCGGCAAGATCCAGGCCGGCAAAGACGCCCAGTCGGATGATGATTTTTGCATCGTCGCCCGGGTGGAAGCTTTTATCGCGGGCTGGGGCCTGGAAGAGGCGCTGAAGCGCGGTGAAGCCTACCGCCAGGCCGGCGCCGACGCGATCCTGATCCACAGCAAGCTGTCGCGCCCGGACGAAATCCTGGCCTTTGCGAAGGAGTGGGCCAATCGGTGCCCGCTGGTGATTGTTCCCACCAAGTACTATTCGACCCAGACCGAGGTTTTCAGGCAGCACCAGATCAGCCTGGTTATCTGGGCCAATCACCTGATTCGCGCCAGCATCACGGCAATGCAGAATACCGCGCGGACGATATTTGAATCCGAGTCGCTGGTCGATGTGGAAGGACGGGTTGCAACGGTTCCCGAGATTTTCCGGCTGCAGGGCGCAGATGAATTGCTCGAGGCAGAAAAAATATATGCGGGTACCGCGCGTAATGATGCGTCGGCCATCATCCTGGCAGCCAGTCGCGGCCGTGGCATGGATGAGCTGACGCGGGACAAACCGAAAGTGATGATTCCGGTCGCCGGTCAGCCCGTGCTGCGCCGGTTAGTGGACAAGTTCAAGCTGCAGGGTATCAACGAAATCACCGTGGTCGGTGGCTATCACCATGAAGCGATCAACACCCAGGGTGTCAAGGTGGTGGTCAACGATCAGTGGGAAAGCAGTGACGAACTGGTGTCGCTCAGTTGTGCACTGGAATCTCTGTCTGAAGATACGGTCCTGCTATACGGGGACCTGCTGTTTCGAACCTATATACTCAACACCATGATGGACTGGGATTCCGAGTTGCTGGTCGTGGTGGATTCTTCGCCTCCGGATGACGCGCCGGGCAATAAGAACGACCTGGCCTATTGCTCAGCACCGGACGACCGGGCGATGTATCAACAAAAAGTCAGCCTGGAAAAGGTAAGCCGTGAGCCACAATGGCAAGGCAGAAAACCGGACGGCCGGTGGATCGGCATGCTGCGCGCCAGCGGCGCCGGTAAATCACATTTACTTGCAGCACTTTCTCAGCTTAATTCGGAAAAAGATTTTATAAACAAAGAGATGCCAGATCTTATTAATCGTTTGGTTGAGAATGGACATGCGCCCCAGGTGCAATATATCTCGGGCCACTGGATGGATATCAACAATCTGGATGATCTGCAACGAGCTGGCGATTTCGCCCACCATCACGATGCCTGATAGCGCCTCATGATCCAGGCCAGCGATTTCATCAATCCGGCCAAGGCACAGGGCTTTGCTACCTGGGCCGGAGTGCCTTGTTCCTTCCTGACACCGTTTATCAACAGCGTCATCGACGATCCCGCTATGAGCTATGTTTCTGCAGCCAACGAGGGTGATGCGGTGGCCATTGCCACGGGTGCGGCGCTGGCGGGTCAGCGAGCGGTGGCGATGATGCAAAACTCGGGCCTGGGTAACGCGGTCAGCCCGCTGAGTTCGCTGAACTGGGTATTTCGTATCCCGATATTGCTGATCATCACGCTGCGCGGTGAGCCTGGCCTGGCGGATGAGCCGCAGCATGAATTGATGGGGCAGATCACGACCCGATTACTGGATGAACTGCAGATTCCATGGGACTGGTTCCCGCGCAGTGCTGACGAGGTGGAGGGTTCCCTGGTCGTTGCAAATTGGCAGATGGAACGTAGCGGCTTACCCTACGCCCTGGTCATGAAAAAAGGTTCGGTAGACCAGGCCGGTCTGAAAAGTCGTTGGGAGACGCCAGCTCAACCGGCACCGTTGGCGGCAGAAGACCTTTGCCGGGAACCAGCAGTAGTTACTCGTCAGCAGGCGCTGGCCAGGGTGGTGGAGTATACACCTGCCGACAGCAGCGTCGTGATCGGTTCCACCGGCTTTACCGGCCGCGAGCTGTTCGCCATCTCGGACCGTCCCAACCAGTTGTACATGGTCGGTTCGATGGGTTGTGCCTCGTCACTGGGTTTGGGCCTCTCGCTGGCGTTGCCCGAGAAAGAGGTTGTCGTAGTGGACGGCGATGGCGCCGCCCTGATGCGCATGGGAAACCTGGCGACCATCGGCGCTTATGGCCGGCAGAACTTTCGGCACCTGTTACTGGACAACGGAGTACATGAATCGACTGGTGGACAATCGACCGTGAGCCCGGCCGTCAGCTTCGCGGGAGTGGCGAAAGCCTGTTCTTACCGCCAGGCCAGTGAAACGGTGCGGCTGGATGCACTGACAGCCTTTTTGCAGGGTAATGATGGCCCATCCATGTTGCAGCTGAAAACTGCCCGGGGTGTGCCGGAAAACCTGCCAAGGCCCAACGTTAGTCCGCGTGAAGTCAAACAGCGCCTGATGCAGCACATCGGGGCAGATGCGCCCTGGGATTCGGTCTAATACAATAACGCCCAGCGGGCAAAACAAGGAAAACAGCATGTCATCCAACCGCATGGAAAAAATGGGTAATCGCACCGGCCTGGCAGGCCTTATCGACCGGCTTCGATACCACGAAGCCTCCCGCCAGGGTTTTGGACTACTGCTGTTGCTGGTCTGTGCGTGGTTCGCCGAGCCGGCCGGGGAGTCTCGCATGGTCCTGGGGTTTGTGCTGGCCGCCGTCGGACAAGCATGGCGGATCTATGCGGCCGGAGTGATTTACAAGAACCGGAAACTGGCCAGCACCGGCGCCTACTCACTGGTGCGCCATCCGCTCTACCTGGGTAACTTCCTGATCCTGGTTGGTTTTGCCATCGCCGCGGGCAATTGGGGTGTGATGGCCGTGGTGGCATTCTTTTTCCTGTTTTATTATCCGGCGGCCATTCGCTACGAAGACTTCAAGCTCGAAGGAATTTTTGGCGATGAATGGCGCGCCTGGAGCAAAAACATTCCCGGCATGTTTCCCACCCGGTTTAACTGGCAGCCCAACCAGGATGCCAGTTGGGATATGCGCCAGTCGATGATCCGGAACGGTGAACTGGTATACACGGTTTTCGAAATAGGCGCTGGCATCCTGTTGTTTTACAGGGCCATGGGCTGACCCGGGACCGTCATGCGATACATGCTTCTGAACCCCGGCCCCGTTAGCCTGAGCGATGGCGTCAGAAAAGCCGCCGTGAAGACCGACCTTTGCCACCGGGAACCTGAATATTTCGCTTTGCAGGACCGGGTCAGGTCCGGGCTGCTGGGTGTCTACGATCTGGAGCCGGAATGCTGGAGTTCCGTGCTGCTTGGCGGTTCCGGTACAACGGCACTCGAGGCCATGATGTCCTCGCTGCTGCCGAGGGATGCACGCTTGCTGGTGGTCGAGAACGGAGTTTACGGCGAACGGATTTCCCGCATCGCTGAAATTCATGGTATTGATTTCTCAGTAATCCGGCATGAATGGACCGATCCGATCGATCTGGAGCGGGTAGCTGATGCACTTTCCAGTAGCGAGTTTAGCCATGTCGCTGCAGTGCATCATGAAACCACTACGGGCCGGTTGAACGACATTGCCGCCCTGGCGCAACTGTGTGAGCGCCAGGGTGTGCAATTACTGCTGGACGCGGTGTCCAGTTATGGAGCGGAACACATCCCGTTCCAGTCGCCGGTGCTTGTCGCCTGCGCAGCAACGGCCAACAAATGCCTGCATGGCATCCCGGGTTTGTGTTTCGTGGTTTGCCGTAAACATTCCCTGGCCAATGCTGCGCAACCGCCCCGCAGCCTGTACATGCATCTTCCGCTTTGGGCGGACAAGCAGGACCAGCAGGAAACACCATTTACTCCTCCGGTGAACGGCTTGCTGGCTCTGGAACAAGCGCTGCAAGAGTTGGCAGCCGAGGGCAGCTGGCAGGCGCGCCATGCCCACTACTCGCAGTTGGCCGGCCAGGTGAAACGTGCGCTGACCGCCCTGGGCGTGGAGCCGTTATTGAAGCCGGGAGCATCATCCTGTGTGCTCAACGCCTACCGCTTGCCCGCAGGCCGGACGTACGAAGAGATTCATGACGGTCTGAAGCAGCGTGGTTTTATCATTTACGCAGGGCAGGGCAGCCTGGTGGCCGAGATGTTCAGGATTTCCACCATGGGAGATATCAGCCACTATGATATGGAGCGTTTACTCGCCGCATTGCATACGGTGTTTTCAACGTAATCAGTGGTAAAATCCGCGCATGGAAAATTCTAAAGCTGTGACCAGGGGCTTTTTGGCGGCAATTGGCCTGGGACTGTTGCTGGTTTCCCCTGCCGCCTTTGCTTACCTGGACCCAAGCACCGGCAGCATGGTCGTGTCCGCCATCGTGGGCATTTTCGCTTCGATCGCCCTGGCTGTGAAGACCTACTGGTACAAGATAAAGGGGTTCTTCAGGCGCGACAGCAAGCAGGATTCCACTTCCGAAGAAACACCCGACTAACCCGGCTGGTATTGTTCATGTCCCTGATCTCCGGGTGGAAAGGCTGGCGGCAATTCAAGAAGCTTCCGTGGGACTGGCGCACTATCGTGATGTATTCCGAGAGCGGCCAGGACTGGCACCAGTTCTCCGGCCTGGTCGATTATCTGAATAACGAATTGGGTCGCAAAGTGTGTTACGTCACTTCCGATACCCGGGATGCAGGCCTGCAGCGCCGGCATGAGAACTTCAAATCCATCTGCATCCCGGAGGGGTTGTTCCTGACGATCTTTTTCCAGGTGAACCAGTCGGACCTGTTCGTGCTGACCATGATGGATCTGCAGAACCTGCAACTGAAACGGTCGACCTGGCCGGTGCATTACGTCTACCTGTTCCACAGCATGGGTAGTACCCACATGGTCGATCACGAAAATTCCTTCGACCACTACGAGACCCTTTTTTGCACCGGGCCACACCAGGTCGCTGAAATTCGTAAGCGCGAGGAACTCAAGAAGCTGCCTGCAAAACAGCTGTTCGACTACGGCCACCCCCGCCTGGAGGAGATTATCGCCCGGGGCCAGTCATACCCGGCGAATAAACCTTCCGGGCAAGGCGCCACGGTGCTGATAGCGCCCACCTGGGGTGTTGATTCAATCTTCAATACTTGCGGCAAACAGCTGATTTCAGTGCTGCTGGACGCCGGCTACCATGTGATCATGCGCCCCCATTACCAGAGCAACCGGCAGACTCCGGAGGTGATCACAGCGTTGCGCGAGGCTTTCAAGGGCAGGGATCACTTCGAATACATCGGCCAGATGGGTGAAACCGATTCCATTATGCGATCCGATGTGCTGGTCAGTGACTGGTCAGCAATGGCGTTGGAGTACTCGATGGGCCTGGAAAAACCGGTTTTGTTCATCGATGTTCCGCGTCGCATCCGTAACCCCAACTGGCAGGAACTGGGTATTGAACCCATTGAAACAACCATCCGCGAACAGGTCGGAGAGATCGTCTCGCCCCGGGCGCTGGATCAAGCACCCGCCGCGATCGAGCGGCTGATCAGCGACCCGGAGCACTTCAGGGAGAAGATGAGGGAACTGCGTGAAACCATGGTATTTCGACTGGGGCACAGCGTGCCGGACGGTGCTGCCGAAATCGCACGATTGGCGGATGAGTGCGAAACGGCGCGCAGGCAGCGTGACCATGCCTAGATTTTGGCTCGCACTTGTACTGGCCCTGTGCATCGTTGCCGATGCATGCGGGGAGACGCAGGTCACGACCGACACGCTGCGCCTGACCTTCGACGATGCCGGGCAATTGAAACTGGCGGTAGCCTGTTTCCCTGCATGCGCCGGTGAGAATGTTCGTGTCCAGCAGTTTGGAAGTGACGGAGTCATCGTTCTTGAAAACCTTCCCGGCGGGCGCTGGGAGCGGACCGAGCACCGCAGCGATACCCATCATGAATTTACCTTCCGGCATGCAGGCGGCGCCTCGCTGGCCTGGAAAATCCCGCTCAGGGGCTACCGGCTTGAACTGGAACAGCGGGGTTTAGCCGGTATCAGCATCCGCTCCGGA
>JAOUCS010000120.1 GCA_029859645.1 Lysobacterales bacterium
CGTTCCGGTTTGTGCCGCCCGACGACATACCGGCGTGGGTCGAGGGGCAAGACGCTCCCTGACCATCCAGGACTCCGGAAAGCATCATGAACGACGAGACCGCGAACACCAGGAATCCGGCAGCCACCATCATCTCGGTGGTCCTGGCGCTGTCGACCGGCTACGCAATCCTGCGATACCACCTCTTCGGTCCGGTGCCGTGGAAGGACTTTCCCATGTTCATACTCAACAAGGGTCTGTGTCTTGCCGCCTTTATCATGTTGACCCTGAATTTCGCCCTGGGGCCCGCCAAAAACCTGGGTGTCCCTGTGTCCCAGGGTTGGCTGAATGCACGCAAGGCACTGGGGATGACCGGTTTCCTGCTGGTCATGATTCACGCTTTGATGAGCTTCCTGCTGTTCAACCCGGCGGTCTATGGCAAATTTTTTGCCGAGAACGGAACCCTGACCCTGTTTTCGGGGCTGAGCATGCTCGGCGGTGTGCTGGCCTTTGTCGTGCTCTGGGCATACAACATGAGCTTCCAGACCTTTCTGCGGGAAGACAAGGCGTTTATCCGGTTCATCACTTCACGGAAATTCATGCTGTTCGCGTTGCTGCTGGGCGCAGCACATCTGTTTTTCATGGGGTATGAAGGATGGCTGAAACCTGCCGGCTGGCATGGTGGGCTGCCGCCGATCAGCCTGGTGGCCTTCACATTTTTCGCGGTCGGCTACGTGATCAATCTGCTCGGCAGGGAGTGAGCCTGGCGAGAGCGATCAGCATGGTCCTGGTCAGAACGGCCGCAGGCGAAATGACCTGACCGTGCGGATGTAGAGCCGCTCCAGGAAGACCGATTTTCTTCCTTTCCTGGCGTTTACCTGCGCCATCAATGACGCCGGGTCCAGACCAGCTTCAGCGCTATAGGCCTCGAAAAACATCCGGACCAGCGGCTCATCGAGCCGGCACAGCGTTCGGAAGTCCACCGCCATGTTCCACACATCGTAAAGCGCAAACCGGCTTCCGGTCATGTTTTTCCCGGTACACAGGGCGTACGGCACATCGAAAGCGCTGAGGGATTGCTCCGCATTGCCTTCCACCATGAAGTTTCCCGAGTGGGCCGTACCCCAGACCATACCCGCCTTGTGCATCACGGCGATCAGCCGCCCTGCCCCGCTGATCAACGCTTCCCGGCCTTCAGTGCGGGTCGCCAGCAAGTCCCGGAGCGTTTTTCCATTGAGGTAAGCCGTGGTCAGTTGGCTGTACCAATCCCTGCCCGGGATGCGCCGTAATCCGAAACCGAGTGGCTCCGCTACGGGAAGTCCTTTGCCGAAAGCGTACTGCAGGTTTTCAAATTCGCGCTGCGCCTGCGGGTAGCGGAACAGGTCCCGCCAGGTCAGGGCCAGCGGGGTGCGGTAGATTTTGCTGACCTGTCGCCGTGATGTCTCGGCGCTGCGCGACAGCACGATGCGGATTCGGGGTTCGTCCTGCAGCAGGATGCTGCCCCCAACGGATTCCAGGTCTGAATCAGCCGTCCCGCGCGGCAAATCGCCGGCCCGTTGCCAGGCGATATCCGGGCTTTGCGCGGGGTTCCAGCTCACATGCTGAAGGTGCCGACCAGGCGGTCGATCGTCCAATACGCAGCGATTCCGCCAATGGCATAGGGCGTGGCGCGGGTCAAAGTCAGTACAGTGTGGCCGTGAAGGCGGTGCAGACCCGCCAGCAGCAGCGATACGGCCAACACGAACATCACCTGCCCGGTTTCCACGCCGAGATTGAACATCAGCAGGGATAGCGGCACTTCGTTTTGTGGCACCCCGATTTCAGACAGCGCGCCGGCGAAACCCAGGCCGTGCACCAGGCCGAATCCGAATGCCACCAGCCAGGGCCAGCGCTCGGACGAGGTCAGCTTGCCCTCGTTCTTGTGCACGACCTCTACCGCCAGCAGCAAGATGCTGAGTGAAATGACCGCCTCGGTGGGCACCGACGGAATGCGCACCAGGTCCAGCGTGGCCAGCGCCAGCGTCAGGCTGTGCGCGATGGTGAATGCGGTGACGGTTTTCAGCAGCGGCCAGATGCCGTTGACGATCAGCAGCAGCGTGACCAGGAACAGCAAGTGGTCCAAGCCCTCCAGGATGTGGATGGTGCCCATCTTCCAGTAGGAAACCGCCAGTTCGGTGCGCGTGACCTGCTCGGGAACGGTGAACGCGTTGTTGGCCGAGCGCAGAATCGCCGAGTGTTCGGAGCCGTCGGCCAGCTTGACCCGCACCACGACATCCGCCGGAATCCCGACCAGGCCGTCGATCGTGAAGGTCTCACCGTTCAGTACCCGGTCGCCGGCGCTGTACGACTTGGTCTCGACCCAGGCGCCTGCTACTTGTTGACCGGAACCGGGACCCATCTGTTCCAGGAATTCGGGCAGTAACGGGGTCAGCGCCAGTACCCGGTCGCCCATGGTGGGCACTTTCCAGGTGACATCCACCCAGCCGCCGTCGCGTTCCGTCACTTCCAGCAAGGCCGGGCGGAACTCGTCGGCCGGCAATGCACCGGGCAGACTGCAAAGAATCATCAACAGCGCGGCGAAAACACCGGGCCGCAGCATCTTCAACCGAAATTTCATGATGAGCCTTCGGCTGCCTCTGCAGCCTTTGCCGAACCGGCCTCTTTCCTAGCTGCCTCGATCTGCGCATCCAGCAAGCGCTCAGCCGGCAACTCTTCGACGATGATCTCGTAGCGTTCCTTCAAGCTCTGCAGGAATTCGGCATTGAATTCCTCACGTTTCTTCATCTGCCAGTCCTCGAGCACGCGGGCCTGCACGATGTCGAATTCGGCGGGCGGCGCTTTCTGCAGGCTGTAGACGTAAACCAGGTGCACGCCGAAACCGGAAAGAACCGGGCCGTGCCACTGGCCGGGTTCGAGCTGCATGACCGACTCGGCAAAGCCGCTGCCCATCTGGCGCCGGACATCCAGTTCACTGGCGTCGCCGAAATAGTTCTGCAGCATGAAACGGTCACTCAGTTCGGCCATGTCTTCGGTCGGCTCGCCCGCTTCCCGCACTTGCTTCAGTACCCGCTCCGCGTCCACCAGCGTGGTATCACCCCTGGCATCAGGGTCGAAATAAAGCTGGGTGAAACTGATGCGGTCGGGGTCCCGGTAGGCATCCCTGTTTGCTTCGAAATACTGTTCCAGCTCACCTTCAGCGGGCTCCTGCAAGCGGGCCAGGTCGCTGGTCAGAAACTCCAGTTTCTGCGCCATGCGCCGCCGGGTGATCGGGTCGTCCTCGTTCAGGCCCATGGCCACGGCCTGGCGGTACAGCACGTCTTCCTTGATGTAAGCCTGGATCAGCCCGTCAATTTCCTGCCGGGTGGGCGGGCGGTTCCAGCGCGCCTCCCATTCGCTGATCATGCCGTTGATGCGGTTGGAATCCACCAGGATGACGTTTTCCCGGTAATCGTCCTCCGGCGCGGCAAACAGTGCGTAGGCGCCGTAGATGACTCCACCGATGATCAGAAACTGAAAAAGCGGCTCTTTCAGGAGCCGGGTCAGCGGGTTACTCACAAGCAGTTCCTTAGGTCTGTATAGACCTGAATTCATTAAGCAATCAGGGCGCACATACTAACAAAAATTGGTTGTTTATGTGTCGGCATTGGGGGTAGCAGGACTTACCAGGATCTAAAGCGCGTAAACGTGGATTTTCCCGTCTGGATGGTGAACAAACTGGACCAGGAGGCCAAACGCCTGGGGGTCACGCGACAGTCCATCATCAAGATCTGGTTGGCTGAGCGTTTGGAACGCGTTTAATCTAAAGATGCTTTCTGAACTTTAGTTGTTGCGTGTATTTCAACTCAGAGCTTTTGCAGGTGCTGCCGTATCCAAGGTAGTACGTGCTCATAATCACACGATCCTTGTTCAAGCGAGCCTACGATAAACTCATATCCAGCATCTGCATCAACTTCCAGTTTCCAGCCGTTGAGACGCAGAAACACATCACAAGTGAAAAACGCCGCCCGCTTGTTGCCGTCAACGAAAACATGATTGCTGATCATCGATTCAAACAACGCGGCGGCCATCTGCGCCAGGTCGTCATAGTAACCGGTTTGAGGACGAAACAGGGCGCTCTCCAGCAAGCCTTTGTCTCTCACGCCTTCCGTACCGCCAAACTTGTCGATCAGATGCTCATGAATGGCAATGGCCTCGTCAAGTGACAGGAACTTGACGGCGCTACTTGGCAAGACGGCGACCCAGTTCCTCGTTAGACTCGATGGAATCTTCCAGGTGCGAGAGCACGGTCGGGCGCAACCTGCGCTTGCGAACGTAATCGGCAACGGCTTCGGAAAGCAACCCGGATATGCTCTGCTGCGACTCGCTTGCGATCGACTGCAGGGCTTCCCATTCGCGTTGCTCGACTTTAGAGCTGATTTTTATCTTGGCCATGCCTTAAACTAGCATGTCATGACGCGTCATGACAAGTCAAGACAACCAGGATCTCAGGCAGTGTGCGCCACCTGCTTCGCCACAGAAGCAGGGAGATCAATGGGAATAAAAAATGATGTTGGGTACAGATAATCCTCACCGGATTCATCCACAACTCTGATTTGGCCGTGCGACTTTGCGGTGTTATCAGGTAGCCGTAAATACAATTTGCGCAACTCCAGCGATGCCTCGTAACCGGTATTGCGCTTGCAGATGACAAATTTCGATTGAGTCATGATCGTTCTATCAACTTCTTGATCTTGAATTATAGTGGGAAATCAGGAATTAAAAAGTGACCGTTTCTCAGGTCGCCGAGGTCAACCTTCGTTGAAGCAATACCGACATGTCCCTCCTGCCGTCCGCAATCAGGTTCACGACCACGCGTTGGTCTCTTACGTGGTAAATGATTCGATAGGGCTTGAAGAACACCTGTCGATAACGGGTGACACCCAGGTTTCTCAATTCAGCCGGTACCGATCGGCGCTCCGGTTTTTCACGGAGTGATTCGAGTTTGGATTGGATTCGATCCAGCACCCGCAAGGCTCGCTGCGTGGAATCATTCTGGGCGATCCACCCGACGATGTCGTTCAAATCGGCCTCGGCTGACCGGGTCAGCTCTACCGGGCAGTTCATTGCTTCAGTTTTTGCCTGGCGGCCTCGATCGCATCACTCATCGGAACGGTTTCCGACCTGTTTACTTCCGCCTCACCCAGGGCAAGGATCTTAAGCAGCGCCAGGGTTTCCTGGGTCTCCTCGTATACGCGAATATCCTGGACGACGATTTTGGCTTCGCCGTTTTGCGTGATGAACAGTGGTTCACCGGTTTCCATCACCGTTCTGACCGCCTCAGCCGTGCTTGCTTTGAGATAACTGATGGGTTTGATTTGTTTGGCCAGGGTCATGACATGCGCCTCCTTCTTATTGCTATATTCTGACCTAATTTGGCAACCTGTCAACTTCTTACTCCGCTTTAATATTTGAAAATCAAACTATGTCACTAAACTGGGGGACATAAAAAAAAAGGAGGCGCAATAGCGCCTCCTGATAACCTGCACTCCTTTCTGATTCACTTGAATATCTGATGCAGATTGGGATAGAACGACGCTTTTTTAACCAGTGAAGAATCTGGCGTGTACCAGATCGGGGATGACCAGGCGCGTTCCTGGATGACGGCATCGACACCCCTTGGCGGGTCGATTCCCATGGCTTTTGCATCATAGGTAGACCAGCGCGGGGTGGGGATTTCAAGCACGCGGACGTAATACACCGCATGATGTTCGGGTTTGAAATCCGGATCGGTCCAGACCGTCATCAGTTGGTTATCGCCAATGGAATTGGAATAGCTGGCGTTCTTGATATCGACCGTGTTGCCCACCGGGGCTAGTTTTCCAGTATCCGGATTAATTGTCCGGCCGTCGGACCAGGCGACGTCATAAATTTTTTCCTGGGGGTAACCGTTTTCATACCAGCCCTTGATGATCTGGATTCGATCCAGGTTGCCGCTGTCCGGGTCTTTCAAAGCCCACACGGCAAAAGTCGGCGCCTTGGCGCCGTCGGGCATCTTGGGCAGGTCCTGCCCCATCGGCACTCCGCTGGCGTAGGCATTTTTGACGAAACCGTCGTCTTTGACCAGGCTGTCGCTATAATTCCAACCGCCGAAGAAACGCAGCCGGATCAGGGGTCCCGAGGTTCCATAGGTTTCTTTGCGGACGATCCCGTCGAAAATGGCCTCACGGGTGTTTTCCGGTGCCCAGACCGCCGTAGCCCCTGGCGAGCCGAAATTGATGGCGGCCTCACCGGCGGTTTGCTCGGCACCTGACATACGGGCCTTCACGGTGGCATCAACGTTGCCGTGGACGCCGCTGTAATTGAACTCCTCGTTGTCCGAAAACGCTGTGTGTGCATCGGCACCGGCCACGATTCCCAACTTGAACGGGTTTTCACCCAGGTATTCCTGGTACCCGACGCCATTGATCAGCGCTTCACGGACGTAGCTGTAGTTGACGCGGCCGAGAACGGGCGGATTGGTGCCGATCAAATGGCTGTATTGCAGTTCAAAACCAGCGAACTCGTCGTTGGGTGACAGGGCCGGATGGGTGTCTGACTGGCCCTTGGTCTGTATGATTTCGGTAACAGGTTCCATCGAGGCACGGCGCTTTGCATACTCGGCATCGATGGGTGTACCGTCGGAGTTACGGGGCGCGAACATCAGGCCGTTACTGAGATTCGCGTTATGCGGGACAGCAAAGACTTGCAATCCACTTTCACGCTGAACCTGCATATAAGTCCACAGATCCTCCGGGCGGTCCGAGTCGAAAGCCGAGAACTGGGCCTCGGGCCCCTTGCCGTCACGGAAAAACACGTTTCGATGCAGGTTCTGGTTGGCCGGTATGGACGTCCACTCGAAAGCAATCAAGGTGGTGAACTTGCCCGGTTCATAATGCTTGTTGGTTATCGCGATCTGTTTCTGCCAGGCGCTGGCGGTAATTTCGGGGTCGTTGAACAGTGGGTAGGGCTTGTTGACGACAAAACCTGCCGCCAGTTCTGCAAAAGCCTCGTCTCCCTGCTTCGGGTCACCCGAGAGCAACTTTTTGACGATGGGATCGTCCTTGCCCCGTTTCCTCAACTCCGAATCCGGATCGGATAACTGCGGGAACACGCCCATGTACCCCGCATGATCGGTAATGGCCGCCCAGTCATAGGGGGTTTTCTTCTGCACCATTTCACCGCTGGTGTTCTTCTTGATGGCTTCGCCCTTGGCAAAGAGGTAGGCATCATCCGGAGTATTGCGAGTCCCCATGGAATAGGCATCCGGCGAGTTCACCGTGTGCAAATGCTGCTCCCCGAAGTACACGTTATTCAGCGGATTCGGCTTGCCGGAACTGCGGCCCGGTTCGCCGATCGAATCGGCCCAGGAGAAACATGGGACCAACAGACATGAAGATATGGAAAGAGCCAAACCCAGTTTTCCTATATGCACTTTCATGTTCAAACTCCTAATTAACTCTGTTCTAAAAAGCGGGGACACAATTTCAGGTAAATGAATCCCCGCTATTACTGACCATTCCCTGAACTACTGGGATGAGGACGCCGGCCCCCAGGTATGACCGGTAATTTCTTTCAGCTTGGCCTCGATCAGCAGATCCTGCGACGGTGTGTACCAGATCGGTGAAGACCAGGCGCGCTCCTGAATGGTTGCAGCCACGTTCGCGGGCGGTTCGACGCCCAGCTTGGCCGCATCATAGGTAGTCCAGCGCGGAGTTGGAATCTCCAGCACCCTGACGTAATAGGCGGCTCTTACCATCGGGTCGAAGTCCGGGTCGGTCCACACGGCACTCAACTGGGTGTCACCTATGTCGTTGGTGTAGGTGGCCTTCTTCACATCGACGGTATTACCCACCGGTGGCAGTTTGCCGGTCGCCGCATCCGGTTTGCGATTGTCCGACCAGGCCACGTCGTAGATCTTCTCGCCCGCCAGGCCCCACTTGTTGACAAAAGCCTTGATGATCTGGATGCGATCGAGATTGCCGCTTTCCGGATCTTTCTGGGCCCAAACGGCGAAGGTCGGCGCCTTTCCGGCCATCTTCGGCAGGTCCTGTCCCATCGGCACGCCGCCGTCATAGGCCTTTTTCACAAAGTCCTTGTCCTTGTCCAGGTTCTTCGGATAATCCCAGCCGCCAAAGAACCTCAGGCGAATCAGGGTGCCGGAAGTGCCGTAAGTCTCCTTGCTCTTCATGCCATCGAAAATGGCTTCGCGTGTATTTTCTTCCGCCCATACCGCCGTTGTACCGGCTGATCCCATTACAACATTGGTGGCGCCGGATGCGTTCGGTGTCGGATCAAGCCGTTTTTTGGAGGTATCGTCCAGGACACCGTGGGAGCCGTGAAAGTTGAACTCTTCATTGTTGGAGTAACCCGAGTGCGCGTCCGCACCTGCAGCAACGCCGTATTTGAACGGGTTGCTTCCCAGTTTGTCCTCCAGCACCATGCCGTCGGCCAGTGCCTGGCGGTAATAACTGTATTTCATCTGGCCGGTCTGGCCCACGTTGATCATGTTCTGCTGAATCTCGAAATTGGCAAATTCATCGTTGGGTGAGAACAGCGGATGGGTGTCGGAACTGCCCTTGGTCTGGATGATTTCGGTCAGCGGCTCATTGGCCTGCTGACGGGCCGCATGACGCGCGTCCATGGGGCCACCGAGAAAGGTGTTGGGTGAGAACATCCAGCCGTCGGAGAGATTGCCGTTGTGGGGGATGGCGAAGTTCTCGGTCCCCTGGTTGCGTTGCGTTTCCAGGAAGGTCCAGAGGTCTTCCGGATAGATGGAATCAAACGCGGTAAAGGGCACGTAAGGCCCTTTGCCATCACGGAAGAAAACGTTCCTGTGCATGTTCCGGCCGTTTGGAATCGAGGTCCACTCGTAGGCGAGAAGGGTCGTGAACTTGCCGGGATCGTTGTACTTGTTGGCGGTGTCGGTATAACGCTTCCAGTTGCCCGCCTGGAGTTCCGTGGACACGAAGTCTGTCATCGGTTTGCCCTTTACCAGGGATCCGATAATCTGGTTGATGGCTGAATCAGGGTCATGCGGATCCGCCTTCGGGTCCCGTAAGCTCTTGGCAAGATCGGTCTGGTACAACGGGTCTTTCGAATCGATCAGCGACGGCATGACCCCGAAGTACTCCGCATGGTCAGTGATCGCCACGAAATCGTAAGGAGTGGATTTTTTAATGGTTTCGCCGTTGGTCGACAGTTTGACCTCCTTACCCATGGCCCATTGATACGCTTCGTCCCAGCTTTGACGGACCCCGACGACAAATGCGTCCGGCGAATTGGTGGTATGCAGGTGCTGCTCACCAAAATAAACGTTCTTCAGCGGATTGGGTTTCTTGGTCGACTGGCCCGACCTGCCGGGCTCGCCGATGGACCTTCCCTCCGCGGCGGTCGCCGGTCCTGAAAACAGCATAAAGACGGAGACAACAATTACAACAAAACTTTTGTTCAAGCCAGTCATGGAACGTACCTCCGAATACTTTTCAATTGCGTGTGAGTTAATTCTTGATTAAATACTGCGTATCACCGATCAATGCTTAAGAAGTTCCGGAAAGATCGGGGAGAACTGGAATTTGAGACCAAAGGTGTTATCCCTGCCCTTGTTGTTCAGTGTATAGTAAAACCCGAGTTCCATCTTCACCGGCCTTTTACCGAACAGCTTGGTGACGTTGCCGAACCGGAAGCCAAGCGGGACAGAACTCAGATTGTTCTTCCAGTCGTAGGTAATGGTCTGATCCGTCCAAGCCCAGTATCCCCAGCTTTTATGGCCCACGAGGACAGCTTGTACTGTTAATAAATTGACGCTCTGTGCGCTGTCTTTTCCGGCAAACGACCACTGGTTGTAGGCCAGCACACCCCATATGCCCCACTGGTTGGTTTTGTTGATGTACACAGTAGCAGGGCCGGCTTGCCACTTGTTGCTGCTGAATTCATCAGCACCTATGGGTACGCTTCCCGCGACTCCAAGACCCAATGTGCCTGACTTGAGTGGAAAAAATTGAAGATCCAACAAAAACAAGTCACCAAACCCGGTTTTTCCGCTGGTATTGACCACGGGCAGCGCCGGGCGGAAAACGTTTCTCTTCGTCAGAGGCAATACCGGTTGCAGCAAGTAAGTATTGGCAATGTTGTTGTCATCGGAAGTGCCGGTGGTCCAGAGATAAGTCTGGAACATGGTCAGGATTGCGGTCGGGTCGCTAGCCGCTGCGGTAAGATCCGTTCCGCCTGCCGTGCTTGCGCCCGATGCATGCGTGGGGTGTTCCGGGGTGCTGTGGGGTTGATCATCATGCGGCGGATCGAATGTTCTCTGCCCGGGCGCCGCCGGGCCTTCCGCCTCCGAGGTGGAGTCTTGTGCGCCGTCGCTCTGTTCCTCTGCATCCGCCGCCCAGGCGCCGGTCCCAAACAGTGACAGTCCAAGCAATAGTAAAAATAGACAAATATTTTTCAGAGACATTCTTACACCTCTAGCTGCTGGCTGCTGGCTTCTGGCTTCTGGATTAAATCCTTTT
>JAOUCS010000037.1 GCA_029859645.1 Lysobacterales bacterium
CCCGCAATTTCCTCGAGGAAGCGTACACAGCGGGTGCAGTGAATGCAGCGTGTCATCTCGGTTTGCACCAACGGCCCGACATTCTTGTCCTTGACCACCCGTTTACGCTCTGTAAATCGCGAAACGGAACGGCCATAACCCATGGCCTGATCCTGTAATTCACACTCACCGCCCTGGTCGCATATCGGGCAATCCAGTGGATGATTGATCAACAGAAATTCCATCACGCCATGCTGGGCGTCAACCGCGCGGCGGGAATTGGTATAGACCTTCATTCCATCCATCACCGGCGTCGCGCAAGCAGGAACCGGTTTTGGCATTTTCTCGACATCGACCAGGCACATGCGGCAATTGGCTGCAATGCTCAGCTTCGGATGATAGCAAAAACGGGGAATCTCGATACCCGCCTTGTCCGTCGCCTCGATGATCATCGAACCCTTCGGAGCCTCCAGTGCCACGCCATTGACCTCGATGCTGACCATGTCAACATGTGGTTTGGTGTCTACGCTCATGCTGCCAGCCCCTGTTGTTCCTCGACCATTGATCGGCCATTCTCAAGGTAATACTCAAACTCATCCCAGTAGTGTCTGAGGAACCCTTGCACCGGCCAGGCCGCCGCTTCACCGAATGCACAGATAGTGTGCCCTTCGATCTGTCCGGCGGCCGAACGCAGAAGCTCCAGATCACCGGGTCGGCCCTGCCCCGCAACAATTCTCTTGAGCAGGCGATGCATCCAACCGGTGCCTTCCCGGCAGGGAGTGCACTGGCCGCATGATTCCATATGATAGAACTGCGCGATCCGCTCGCAGGCCTTGACCATGCAGGTCGTGTCATCCATGACGATGACTGCGCCGGAACCCAGGCCGGAGCCGGCCTTGCTGAGTGCATCGAAATCCATGTCACATGCCATCATGATTTCGGCAGGCAATACCGGCATGGAGGAACCGCCGGGGATGACGGCTTTGAGCTTCCTGCCCTCGCGCATTCCGCCAGCCAGTTCAAGCAGTTCGGAAAACGGTGTGCCGAGCGGCACTTCGTAATTACCCGGCCGCGCCACGTGCCCTGACACTGAAAAACATTTGGGACCGCCGTTATTGGGTTTGCCAATTTTCAGGAACCAGTCGGCGCCATTGCGCATGATGGCGGGCACCGAAGCCAGGGTTTCAGTATTGTTAATGGTGCTCGGTCGTCCATACAGGCCAAAATTTGCCGGGAAGGGTGGCTTGAACCTGGGTTGCCCTTTCTTACCTTCCAGCGATTCCATCAGTGCGGTCTCTTCGCCACAGATATAAGCCCCAGCACCCAGAGCGGCGTGGATGTCCATATCGATCCCGGAACCCTGGATGTTCTCACCCAGCAGACCGGCCTCGTAGGCTTCCTTCAAGGCCTGTTCGAAGCGCTCGAAAGGTTCATGATGAAACTCGCCCCGCAGGTAGTTATAGCCAACGGTGGCGCCCATGGCGTAGCCGGCGATGGCCATTCCTTCGATCACCGCATGCGGATTGAACCGAAGAATGTCACGATCATGACAGGTACCGGGTTCCGACTCATCGGAATTACAGAGTATGTACTTCTGCACAGGCGCCGAGCGGGGCATGAAACTCCACTTCAGACCGGTCGGAAAACCCGCGCCGCCACGGCCACGTAAGGCAGATTCCTTGACGGCATCGATGATGTCCTCCTGCGCGGTATTCTCTTCCAGAATTTTCTTCCAGGCTTTGTAACCGTCGGCGGCCAGGTAGGTTTGCATCGACCACGGCTGGTCAGCATCCAGCGTGTTGAATACGACGTTGTGTTCGGCCATTTCGTTCTACTCCAACCCGTCCAGGATCGCGTCCAGTTTCTGCACGTCGAGATTTTCATGATAGTGCCCATCCACCACGGCCATCGGCGCACCGCAGCAGCCCGCCAGACACTCCTCTTCCCTCACCAGCGTCACGCGGCCGTCTTCGCTGGTACTGCCCAGTTTCACACCCAGCTTTTCCTCGGCATGCGCTACGATGCGGTCAGCTCCATTCAGCCAGCAGGAAATATTGGTGCAGATATTAACCTTGTGGCGGCCGACGGGTTCGGTGAAAAACATCGAATAAAAGGAGACGACCTCGTGGGCCCAGACGGGGGGCAGTTCAAGATATTCCGCCACGGCTTCGGTCAATTCACGGGTGATCCAGCCACCGTTCTGCTCCTGGGCGGCCATCAATGACTGGATCAGGGCCGAGCGCTTTTTGTCGGGTGGAAACTTGGAAACCCAGTGATCGATTGTTTTTTGTGTGTGTTCGTTCAGCATATCAACGGTCCACTTCTCCGAATACCAGGTCCAGCGTGCTGATGATGGCTACCGTATCGGCCAGCATATGGCCCCTGGCCAATTCATTCATGCTGGAAAGGTGAGCAAAACCCGGCGCGCGAAAATGCACTCTGAAAGGCTTGTTAGCGCCATCTGAAACCAGGTAACAGCCAAATTCACCCTTGGGCGCCTCTACGGCACAGTAGGTTTCCCCGGCGGGTACGCAGTATCCCTCGGTAAATAATTTGAAATGATGGATCAGGGCTTCCATGTCATCCTTCATTTCCTCTCGCGTTGGAGGGATGACCTTGAAGTTTTTCAGCATCACGTGGCCGGGATTCTTTTTCAGCCAGTCGACGCATTGCAAAATGATTTTCGCGGACTGCCTGAGCTCTTCCACGCGCACCAGGTACCGGTCATAGCAATCGCCGCCGACACCCACTGGAACATCAAAATCCACCTGGTCATACATCGCGTAGGGCTGCTTTTTACGCAAATCCCACTCGATGCCGGACCCTCTCAACATGACGCCGGAATAGCCCATTTGCAGCGCTTTCTCCGGCGAAACCACGCCGATTCCGACGGTCCTTTGTTTCCAGATCCGGTTGTTGGTCAGCAGGGTTTCGTACTCATCGATCTTACTGGGCACATCCTTTGCGAAAGCCTCGATGAAATCCAGCAGGGAACCTTCCCGCCATTCGTTACGGCGTTTGAGGTCCTTGCCCTTGGTCCAGCGGGACTCCTTGTATGGCGCAATGCTTTCCGGCAGGTCGCGGTAGACACCGCCCGGGCGATAGTACGCGGCGTGCATGCGGGCGCCTGAAACCGCCTCGTACATATCCATGACCATTTCGCGCTCACGAAATGCATACAGGAACACGGTCATTGCACCCAGGTCGATACCACAGGATGCGATCCACAGCAGGTGATTTGAGAACCGGGTCAATTCGTCAAACATGGTACGGATGTATTGCGCACGCGGTGGCGGTTCGATGCCGAGCAATTCTTCAATGGCGCGGACGTAGGCATGTTCATTACACATCATGGACATGTAATCCAGCCGGTCCAGGTAGCCGATCGACTGGTTGAAGGGCTTGCTTTCGGCCAGTTTTTCAGTCGCCCTATGCAGCAATCCGACGTGCGGATCAGCACGAACCACGGTTTCGCCGTCCATTTCCAGCACCAGCCTCAGCACACCATGCGCCGCCGGGTGCTGCGGGCCGAAATTCATCGTGTAATTACGTATTTCAGCCATTTTGATCTTCCTGTTCGCCAGTCGCTGCGTCATCCGAAGCGATTTGCCCGGCGGTGGCCTCGGCCGCCTGGTCAACTTCATCCGCCTTGTAGCGGGAATCGTCTCTGAGTACCCGGGGTACGCCGACACGGGGTTCAATTTCGACCGGTTCATAGACCACGCGCTTCTTCTGCGGGTCGTAACGCACGGCCACGTTGCCGATCAGTGGAAAATCCTTGCGAAACGGATGGCCGGTGAAACCATAGTCCGTCATGATCCGCCTGAGATCCGGATGGCCTTCGAAGACAATACCGAAGAGGTCAAAAGCTTCACGCTCGTACCAGTTGGCGGAACTCCAGATTTCCACCAGGGAAGGCACAATGGGCATCCCTTCGTCCGGCGCAAAACAGCGCAGCCTGAGGCGGTGGTTGTTTCTGAAGGAAAGCAGGTGGACGACTACGCCAAAACGTTGTTTCACACCGGCGGCTTCCGGCCGATCGGCCCAATTGAACCGGCCTGGCCCGAGCCCTTCAACTCCGCGGCTGAAACCTTCCTGCGAAACGTCGTCGGTATCCCATTCGGACTGGCCAAAACTCAGATAATCCACGCCGCACAGATCTGTCAGCTGTTCAAAGCCGAATTCATCCTCATCTCTCAAAATACGGCAAACTTCCAGCCAGGATTCGACCTCGACCTCAGCAGAGACAATTCCGCCTACCATGGGACCCAATTTCACACGCTCACCGAAGCGGCTGGCAAATAACTCTGATATGGCTTTTGTTGGTTCGCTCATGCCCTTACCTGGCGATGGTTGATTCGCGGCGGACTTTCGCCTGCAACTGGAGGATTCCGTAGATCAGAGCCTCGGCCGTTGGCGGGCATCCGGGAACGTAAACGTCCACCGGCACCACCCGGTCGCAGCCACGGGTGACGGAGTACGCATAGTGATAGTAGCCACCGCCGTTCGCGCAGGAGCCCATGGATATGACCCAGCGGGGATTCGGCATCTGGTCGTAAACCTTGCGAAAGGCCGGCGCCATCTTGTTGGTTAACGTGCCTGCCACGATCATCACGTCCGACTGCCGCGGACTGGGCCTGAAGATCACACCAAACCGGTCGAGGTCATAGCGAGCCGCACCCGCCTGCATCATTTCAACGGCGCAACAGGCCAGGCCAAAGGTCATCGGCCACATCGAGCCGGTCCTGGCCCAGTTAACCAGTGCGTCGAGGCTGGTGGTCACCATGCCGCGGTCGAGCAACGGATTGGCGTCGGCACCAGGGCGAAGAATGTCGTCAACCGAGTCCAGCGGGACCGGATTGTTCATTCCCATTCCAGGGCTCCTTTCTTCCAGACAAAGAAGAATCCTATGATGAGTTCCAGGACAAAAATGACCATCGCCACCAGGCCAAACACACCCAGCTTATCGAGCACCAGGGCCCAGGGCATGAAGAAGGCGATTTCGAGGTCGAAAATAATGAAGAGGATGGCGATCAGGTAGTAACGCACATCAAATTTGGAGCGGGTATCTTCGAAGGCTTCAAAGCCGCACTCGTAAGGGGAAGATTTTTCACTGTCGGGTTGGATACTGCCCAGCAGTGTGCCAAGAATGCCACCGGTGAGGAGAAGCACAACACCGAGTACGACAGAAATCGCGAGAAAGATCAGAACCGGAAAATATTCTGCGAGCATGCTCGTGTCTCTTATTGTTTAAATGGTGCCCAAGGCCGGACTCGAACCGGCACGGCTTTCGCCACTACCCCCTCAAGATAGCGTGTCTACCAATTCCACCACTTGGGCCAGTTTACCCCCGGGCTCAGCTATCGTCGCTCCCCGACCCCGAACCTTCCTCTTCAGCAGCCTGGCTTTCCTCTGCAGCAGAAGCTGCCGGCGTGTCATCAATGATTTCAAACGAAGGCATGTCGGTCACGACAGGCTCATCCGAAGTCACTGAGACTTCATCGGCAATCTGGCTTTCCTCGACTTGCGCTGAAGGCTGCACATTTCCGACCACGCCGAGATCATTCTCGGGTAGCGCGTTGATGCGTGAAACCATCACTGCCATGGTGAGGCTGATAGTGCAAAATAATGTCGCCAGCACCCAGGTTGACCGGGTCAGAAAATTCCCCGCCCCCCTGGATCCGAAAACGGTACCCGAGGCGCCACTGCCAAATGCAGCACCTGCCGTGGCACCCTGGCCTTTCTGAATCAGCACGAAAGCCACCAGGGCAATCGCAATTAACACATGAAATATATTTAATACTTGCATAACAAATCCGATTTTCGGAGAAGATCAGGCGACAGCGTTGCGGATGGCAAGGAAATCCTCGACCTTCAGCGAAGCCCCTCCAACCAGCCCGCCGTCTATGTCTTCCCGGGCAAATAAATCGGCGGCATTGGACCCATTCACACTGCCGCCGTATAAAATACGTAATTGACCCGCTATTATATCATCCAAAGAATCAAATTTGTTACGAATAAATGCATGAACTGCCTGCGCCTGCTCAGGTGAGGCCGTCATGCCGGTACCGATGGCCCATACCGGCTCGTAAGCAACCACTGCTTTTTGGAATCCACTGACCCCACATCGGTCCAGCACAGCGGTCAACTGCCGATCGACAACCGCTTCTGTTTCGTCATTTTCCCGTTCTTCAAGCGTCTCTCCAACACACAGGATGGGCTCCAGCCCTGCAGCCAGGGCGGCTTCAAACCGGTCGGCCACATCTGCATCGGACTCACCATAAAGGGTTCGCCGCTCTGAATGGCCGGCCAGCACATAGCGGCAGCCGAAATCGAGTAACATCGAAGCGGAAACTTCACCGGTATGCGCGCCCTGCGCAACCGGGTTCAGATTCTGCGCGCCCCAGGCAATAGGCGATTGCTGCAGCAAGGCCTGAGTCTGTGCCAGGTAGGGGAAAGGCGGAAAAACTGCCAGGTCGACGTTGCCGCCGGGTTGTGAACCGGCCAGCAATCCTTCGAGCAGGCTCTTGACCATGGCTTGTGTGCCATGCATTTTCCAATTTCCGGCAACCAGAATTCTACGCATCATGTATTCCTTGCGGGGCGAGTGAGTCAGCGCGCGCTAGAATAACCACCAGGCAGATTTTTCTCAAGGCGATTACCTGCATCATTTGACACCCGTCATGCAAAACAAACACCAAAGAGAGGCTTCACAGACATGTCCAAACACAAGGCAAGGATAGACTGGCAGCGACAGGGAAAGAATTTCGACTATGCCAGTTATAACCGGAACCACACGTGGAATTTTGAAAACGGCATCAAGGTCCCTGCCTCGGCCGCCACCCAATTCCTGGGAAACGGCGACCGGGTCGATCCGGAAGAGGCTTTCGTCGCCTCGATCTCTTCCTGCCACATGCTGACTTTCCTCGCTATCTGTGCAAAGAAAAAACTGATCGTAAACAGCTACATCGACCACGCCACCGGGTATCTCTCGCTGAACGAACATGGAAAACTCGCGATCACTCATGTCACGCTGAGTCCGGAGATATCCTGGGAGGGTGATGCGCCGGCACCGGAGCTGCTGCGCAAACTGCATCACCTTTCTCACCAAGAGTGCTTTATCGCCAATTCGGTGACGACCCGCGTAGAACTGGCTGATCAATAATCCTGCAGGCGCGCCATGAAGCCTATTTCCTCGGCGGTCTGCCGGCCAATTTTGCATTCAAGCAGCGATTCGGGCATGACGGAAGAAAATGAACTGATGGGAATCCTGACGCCCATGATCTCAGCCCGGACCTGCGGAAACAGCGGGCGTCGATTAGGCTCGGCGTAACCGTGTGGATAAATGGGTTCCCCGTTGGTGAGAACGTACTTGTCGCTCGCACCCAGCACGTGCAACATTTCATGGGTAAATACGATCAGGTTGCTGTCATTCATGGATTGCATGGCATAGGCTTTGACCAGCCCATAGCGGCCTTTACGCATCCCCACCGAAATGCCGACCTCGGTGTTTTCGTTCAGACTGTGAAACAACAAAAACATCTGTATGTCCGCCGAAACCAGCTCATCCTTCCAGTCCCTTACCCAGGCCCACCATCGCATTTTCAGGCTCCACCAGGCGATCGCGGCTGCTTCGAACTGAGGCGGGACCGGGGGCGGCAGTTGCTTCGATGGCTTGGCCAACTGAAAACGAAAAGCGGGGGTTACCTTAATGCCATAAGGACTGGTTTCGCGATCGAAAAAATCGTTGACCTTTTCAAAAACCTCGAGGTCGAGATTCTCTGCAAACTCGGCAGTGCCAGGCACGTCGTCCGCGACTATCGGGTAAATGGTGACGAGGATCGGCCGCTCCCAGGCCGCCATCCTTCTTTCGGTCATCCAGGCACTGACCAGGATGACGAAAAGAACGCTGAGCAGAGCCACAATCCGCATCAGCTTGAAGAGAGTCACGCGCCGGCCACCATCATCTTACCGATCAGCACAGAACCGGTCTGAATGTTGCCGCGCGTATCGACGTCCTGGCCGGTCGCGACTATATTCAGGAACATGTCACGCAGGTTACCTGCGATCGTGACGCCGTCTATGGGCATCGTGCATTTACCGTTTTCCACCAGGAACCCGGAGGCGCCTCGGGAATAATCGCCAGTGACCAGATTGACGCCCTGACCCATCACTTCGGTGACGAGGAAACCCTGACCCATCTCGCGCACCAAATCATCGTTACCACCGCCGGGTAACAGCAGGAGGTTCCTGACGCCGCCCGCATTAGCGGTCGTTTCAAGGTCCAGGCGGCGTGCCGAGTAAGATGACAATACATAACCCGTAAGTATCCCTTGATCGATAATGAGCCTTTGCCGGGTAGCCACCCCGTCAGAGTCAAACGAGGCGCTTCCAGCACCACGCTTGAGCAACGGCCGCTCCTGCAGGTTCAGCCATTCGGGGAAGAGTCTTTCGTCGACCGCATCTTTCAGGAACGAAGCGTTGCGATAGAGCGCTGAGCCGGATATCGCCCCCACCAGGTGACCGATCAGCCCCTGCGCCACTTCCGGCGCGAACAGGACAGGCATTTCCGCGGTCTGCAGCTGGCTGGAACCCAGCCGCCTGACCGTCCTGCAGGCAGCCTCTTTACCGGTCACTTCAGGCGCCTCCAGATCATCGAAACAGCGCCGGCTGTCATAACTGTAGTCACGTTGCATACGGTCGCCCTCTCCGGCCAGCAGGATGCACGACTGGCTGTAACGTGTGCCGCCGCTTCGTCCGATAAAACCGTTCGAGTTGCCATAAACACCGAGTCCGAGGCCGGCATTGAATGAAGCGCCCTCGGAATTGCTTACCTGGGAATTTTCGCGGCCTGCCGCTTCGCAGGCGAGAACCCGGTCGATCGCAGCGCTGGCGTCCATATTGACCGGATGCCATAAATCCAGGTCTGGAAACTCTGTCGCCATCAGGGTTTGTTCCGCCAGGCCATTGGCTTTGTCGTCCTGTGTAAACCGGGCGATATCGATGGCGTGTTGAACGCAGGAATTGATCGAGTCCGCGGTCAATTCGGCGCTGCTGGCGTGGCCTTTGCGCTTTCCGATGAGTACCGTCACGGCAATTCCGCGATCCTGCATGTGCTCCAGGGTTTCAACTTCACCCAGTCGAGCGGTGACCGAGAGACCCTGGCTGGTATGCGCATTTACCTCGGTGTCATTGGCGCCTGCCTTGAGAGCCAGCCGTAATGCTTCGGCCACGTGCGTCTCTAGCAGGTCGAGCTCTGCTTCACGGTTCAGCACTGGCTGCGGTACCATTGATTGATCAGGCATCTAAACCCCCTTACAGGCAAAATTATTCGTTGAGAGAATGGTGAAAGGCAAGGAAAATATTTTGGCAGACGAAACCCAGGCCAGCAAAAGCCAGCGGCGGCGCGACGCCCTGGAGGTGAAAGCCCTGGCATCGACACTGATCAAGCTGAGCCCGGCGCGACTGGGACGCGTACCGCTGGAAGATGATATCCGTGCGGCCATCATGGAGGCCAGGGAAATCCGCTCCAACGTGGCCCGCAAACGGCAAATGCAATATGCCGCCAAGCTACTGCGCCGAATCGACCCGGAACCGATCCTGTTCGCACTGGAAGGGTTTGAGACAGAGGCCAGACAACTCACCGGCCGCCAGCACCGCTCGGAAGCCTGGCGTGACTTCCTGCTCGAACAGGGGGATCTCGCCATCGGTGAACTGATGAAGCACCGGCAAGACGTTGACACCCAGGTTCTCCGTCAACTGGTGCGAAATGCGAAAAGGGAAGCCGAGAAAGGAAAACCACCCGGTTCAGCCCGGTCCCTGTTTCGTGCACTGCGTGACATGGATGAACGAGAACAGCTGCCTGTTTTGACTGCTTCATGAGCCCTCGGTGCCACCCACGGTGAGACCGTCTATCCTGAGCGTCGGCTGACCCACGCCCACCGGCACGCTCTGGCCGTCTTTGCCACAAACCCCAATGCCTGCGTCAAGCTTGAGATCATCACCGACCATCGAGACCCGGTTCATGACGTCGGGGCCATTGCCGATCAGGGTCGCTCCCTTGACCGGACGGGTCACCTTGCCGTTCTCCACCAGGTATGCCTCGCTGGCTGAAAAAACGAATCGCCCCGAAGTGATGTCAACCTGGCCGCCGGCAAAATTCGCGGCGTAGAGACCGCGGTCAACCGAAGCAATGATCTCCTCGGCAGCGTAATCACCAGCGAGCATGAACGTGTTGGTCATGCGGGGCATGGGCAAATGCGCAAAAGATTCGCGGCGGCCGTTACCGGTTGGCGCAGTCTTCATCAATCCCGCGTTCAGCTTGTCCTGCATATAAGTGCGCAGCACACCGTTTTCGATCAGTACATTCTGTTGCGTCACGGTGCCCTCGTCGTCGATACTCAATGATCCGCGGCGTTGTTCCAGGGTGCCATCGTCCACGACAGTCACGCATTCGGCTGCAACCCGTTCCCCGATTCTGCCGCTGTATGCGGATGTACCCTTGCGGTTGAAGTCTCCTTCCAGTCCGTGGCCTACGGCTTCATGCAACAATACGCCGGGCCATCCGGGCCCGAGCACGACCGTCATGGTGCCCGCCGGCGCTGCCTCCGCCTCCAGGTTAACCAGGGCTTGACGAACCGCTTCATCCGCCATGGTTCGCCAGGCGTCATGTTCGAGTAGTTGCCGGTATGAAAAGCGGCCGCCGCCGCCGTCACTGCCTTGCTCACGCCGCCCGCCCTGTTCCGCGATCACGCTGACATTGAGCCTGACCAGCGGGCGAATATCAGCAGCAAGTGTTCCGTCGGTCGCTGCAACCAGGATCGTCTCATGAGTAGCAGCCAGGCTGACAATGACCTGGCTGACCCGCGGGTCCCGCGAGCGCGCATAGGTGTCGACCTGTCGCAACAGATCCACTTTTTCTGCTGCACCCATCTCCGCCATGGGATCACGAGAGCTGTACAACGCGGGTGGTTGCCGCCGCTTCCATGCCTGCACCGAACCCTGGCTGCCTTGCCGGGCAATGGCCCGGGCCGCACTGGAAGCGCGCAACAGCGAGGGCAGAATGATTTCGTCAGCGTAGGCGAAACCGGTTTTCTCGCCTGAAATGGCGCGGATGCCGACACCCTGTTCCGCTGAATGCGAACCGGAACGCACCAGGCCGTCTTCCAGCACCCAGGATTCGTGGCGGGTTGACTGGAAATAGAGATCCCCCGAATCCACGGCCGGCCCCATCAGCTCAGTCAGCACCTGTTCAAGCTGGCTCCGGTCCACGCCCCCGGGCGCCAATAACTGATTTTCCGCCAGCGCCAGCCTGTCGCTCATGAGTTTTCCTTCATTAGGTTCAGAAACATTCTATTCGCCTTCATTCGGCCCCTCATTCTCATCCATTGGTTGTTCTTCGGTGCGCTCAACTTCAATGCGCTCAACTTCTACCGCCTCGAAAACCGGATCAGCCCAGTCCCCGGTAATCGTGTACTGCACCTTGGTCGCTTCGCCGATCTGGTTATGCAGCAAACCCTGCAAAGCGAGACCGGCAGCGACGCCCACGGGCCCTCCGGCCAATACGCCGATAATGGGCAAAGTGTTGCCAAGGCCGGGCCTGATCGTCAACAGCTGGTCGTACTGCTGTTCGACAATGCTCGTGCTGCCGCTGATTGAAATACTCGCAGCCGACGATTTGAGCAGCATATCATCTGTCGTCGCCATGCCATTTTCCATCGTAAAAGTCCCGTTGGCCTGATCGAAAGAGAAGCCTGAATCGAACACATCACGAAAATCCAGCGAGAGCCGCTTGGGCAGTGCCTGGATACTCAACAGACCCAGTAACCGCCCGCCACCCGCGCTGGCGTCGGTAATATTGCCATCCACCACGCTGAACTCGATCAGACCATTCAGACGCGATAACGCGAATGCGGCCGGAGAGCCCGGCCACCAGGCGCTGAAATCCACCACGGTCTGCCCCCCTTGCATGGATGAACTGATGTCCATGGTATTGAGAAAATCACCCAATGATTCCGAAGACATGTGAATTTCGAAATCCGAACGCTGGCCTTCACCACCCAACGACCAGTCGCCACTGGCGCTGACCGTAAGATGCTCGGCAATAGCGTCTACTTTCTCAAAGTGAAACCCATCCGAAGTAGGGTAAGCCTCTATTCGCGTTTCACCCAGCTCGATGCCCAGGTACTTGAACGATTTGACGTACAGGTGAACCGTCGGCAATTCTGCCGGATCGGTGTCCATTTCGACCCCGGTTTTGACCGGGTCGGCCAGCGCCAGCCGCTCAAATTCCGCCGACAGGCTGCTCATGCCCTGCTCACCGGTAGTGAACCGGACTTTGCCATCAATATCCTCTGCCTTGAAAGTAGCCCGGATATCGTTATCGACGACATTGAATTCCATCGCCACATTTTCGAAGTGACGATCGAGGAACAACAGTTGCTCAGCCTGCAGGCTGCCCTGTTCAAGCTCAAGCCCGCCCATACCCTGGCCGCCAAGAGCTCCATCGACGATCACATCGATCCAGCCGTCCAGGTCGACCGACCCGGAACCGCCTTCTATGCGCATCAGTCCCATTGGCGGCAGCGGCGGCAATCCGCTGCCGAGTCGGATCACGGCGCGGCGTGGCGACTCGGCGTCTTCTGACAGGTCAAACCGGAGCATGACGCGATCAACGAGTTCTACGTCCAGCACTTGCTTCGGACCGGAAATCGGGTAATGCAACACCAACGGCCAGCGTTCCCCCGCCGGTTTGAGAAGGGGTGCGGGCAGATTCAGTGCAACGCCGGCCAGCCCGGACTCTACCCGCAGTACTGCTTCGTTTTCACCGCTAACCGGGTCAGCGGCAACGGTCACAGACGCGGTCCAGAAACACTGGCCATCAACCTTGGCCAATTCCGCATAACTTTCCAGCAAAAAGGCAGGTATGACATCCCTTACCCCAAATACGCCTTCGAGGTCCGCACGGAATTTTTCATCCCGGTCAGCGCCTGCCGCCAGGTCCAGTATTCCGGGATAGCCCCGGAATCGTGTTTCGAGGGATTTGCCGGTAAACCCCTGCTCGTCGTAACGCAACACACCAGATATGTTTTCGAGCGTAATATCTGCATCCGGTTCAGAGAAAAACCCATCCGGCATTTCCAAAATCCCGTCGAGGGATAAAGTTTCCGAAGATGAAGCGATGGGCACGACGAGGGTTGCCTCGGTATGGACCTCTCCGGCAAATTCGAACCGGCTGAGATCAACTCCGATCTGATCTTTCAACGGAGTTTGCTGCAGGAATTTCAAAACACCCGGCAAGTCGCTGCTCGCTGTGTAGTCCACCGTGAGCACCGCCGATTTCAAATCCGGAATAATCGCACTGACGGATTCAGTGCCGAGCCCGCCGATGTCCCCGATAGATCCTTGCAACGCCATTGAGGCATTGGCGAACTTTACTGAAGCCTGCAGCTGGCGAGCATCGGGCCAGCCTTCCAGGTACTGCAGGTGGCCGTTGGCGATTTCTGCCCTGGCGTCGAACCGGCCTTTTCCATCGCGGAATGGCCAGTCGTCCATGTCCCCCCGGATCTGGAATCTGCCTGAAACCAGTTCGCCGGATTTCAAACCCTGCCTTAACCATGTCTTGATACTGTCCTTGAGAACGGCCTCTGGCCAATAAGGGTCAAGGCGTTCTATTTTTCCTCGCGTCAGCGCAACGTTGATGTCGACATCGGGCTTGCCTTCATCGCTGCTTATGTTGACTTCACCTTGCAGGGCAAGGTCGTCATTCTCAATCCGGCAGTCGCTGAAACCCAGTTGCCAGCCCTGCCCCCAACGCAAGTCCAGCGCGCAAGCCGGCATCGCAAAATTAAACGGATCACGAAACATTCGTGGCCAGTCGGCCATCGCTTGCTCACCGTTCAGCAGGATGACCCCGGAACCGCGCCTCAGCGAGACTTCGGCGTTCAGACCGCTCAACGCGGGCCAGCGACTCCAGTCACTGACAGATGCTTGCTTAACGGTCCCTTCGGCCCATTCAAGCCGCCAGTCAGGGCCAAGAATGAGATCGAGATCACTAACGATGCCACTTGCCGCCTTCGGCAGGGAGGCCGGCCAGGGCGTTTCGTAGATGGACATAACATCACGTGCAAAATTGATCGGTACATCAAGCGGCAGCTCATCGGCACTGATCCACAACCCGGTGCCGGCATCGACGTCCCTTGAAGCAGTGACGCGTGGTGCCGTCCACGAGTTGACCCCATCGTCATAGAGGAAATCTGCCATCTTCAGACTCCATCTGCCCCGGTTGGCAAAATGCCAGTTAAACCGGTAATTGACGCGATCAAGGCGCAGGTCCTGGTATTCATTGACCAGGCGTGCCTCGCGCAGGTCATTGATCCCTTTAACCGTGTGACCATCCTGTCGCGTCCATTCACCCCAGAGCTCGGCATTTAGCCACCCCGTCAATGGCAGGAATGGGTTCCTGGGCAGCCGACCCTGAAAGGCGGCCAGCATCAGCTCCCTGGCCTTGGCTTGCCAGGCAAAATCTACCATTCGCTGATCATCGTCCATGGTCAGCAACAGCGTTGCTTCAATGTCACCGTAATTCAGGCCGCTACGGGAATCATGGAACTCTGCCTTGATCTCGGTGGCAAGCTTATCGCCGTCGAGGCTCAGATTTCCCTGGATGTTCGTAAATCCCAGCAGGATGCCGAATTTTTCGTCCTGATATATGAGATTTGAGTCCTGCAGGATGACTTTACCCACTTTAGCCAGTTCCCTCAGAGCTGACCCTTCCGTGGCCGCCCCTCGATTACTGACCCCAAACCCGGATAATTCGAACCGGCCGTCAAGCGCGTGTCGCAATTCAAAATCCGCTCCAATGATCCGGAAGTTATACAGCGGTCTGCCGGGAATCAGTAGGTTGAGGGGCTTGATGTCCAGGGCCGCAGACTCCAGTGCAAGCTCCTCTGAAACCCGGTCAACGCCATCGGAAGCACCCTCGGGCGCCGGCATGAGCTTCAATCCCTGCAACGACAGCCTGGGGCCGAATGCGGTCCATGAGCCTTGAAAACTCTCGATCTGAATCGGGCGGCCGAATTCTTCCGAAAGCCAGGCCTCCAGTCTCGGCTGATACCGGTCGCTATATGGCATCAGCAGCTTGCCAATCCCCACCAGCACAGCAGCCGTGATCACCAGGATTGAAAACGCCGTCCAGAGCAGGGTCTTGATTTGCCTGAAAATGGTCTTCAGCGTGCTCATTTCAAATCCGGGATTCAGGCTGCTGGAGAAGAATCAAAGCAACACCACGTCGTATTGGTCTTGCGCGTACTGGTCTTCCCTCTGAAACCTGATCGATTTTTCAATCAGCTCTTCCAGTTCAGCCACCGTGCCCGATTGTTCATCAAGGATTCGCTCGACCACGTTGGTGGATGCAACCACCATCAGCTTGCTGGCTTCGAACTGCCGGCTTGATCGCATGATTTCACGAAATATTTCCAGGCAAACAGTTTCGACACTCTTGATAGTCCCCCGGCCTTCGCAATAGGGACAAGACTCGCAAAGTCTGCGTTCGAGACTTTCTGTCGTGCGTTTCCGGGTCATCTCGATCAGGCCAAGCGAAGAGATTTCTGTCAATGTCGTCTTGGCGTTGTCCCGCTCCAGTTCGCGTGAAAATGCAGTCATCACCTGGTTGCGGTGTTCTTCGTCACCCATGTCGATGAAGTCGATGATAATGATTCCACCCAGGTTTCGCAGGCGTAACTGACGGGCAATGGCCTGGGCAGCTTCCAGGTTGGTTTTATAAATGGTCTCTTCCAGGTTGCGATAACCCACGTAGCCGCCGGTGTTCACATCGATGGTGGTCATGGCCTCGGTCTGATCGAACACGAGGTAACCACCTGATTTCAGTGGCGCTGTGGCCTTGAGAGCATTTTCAATTTCGTCTTCCACGCCAAACAGGTCAAAGATCGGGCGCTCCGCTGAGTACTCTTCGATGCGGTCTGCCCAGTCAGGGACGAAGCGCCTGGTAAATTCCTGCACTTCCTGCAGCGCTTCGGGCGAATCAACCCTGACGCGATCGACCTGCTCATGCATCATGTCCCTGAGCGCTCTTGAAGCAAGCGACAAATCAGAAAAGATGCAGGTGGCCGGCTCTGAGTTCCGAATGCGTTCGTGAATCGATTGCCAGACCTTACCCAGGTAAACCATGTCCGCTGAGAGCGCAAAGCCATTGACGCCCTCGGCATTGGTGCGCACGATAAAACCATGTCCGTCGTCATCGTTGCGCAAGGTGTAAACCAGTTCTTTGAGCCTGGCGCGCTCAGGCTCGTCTTCTATCCGGGCGGAAATACCAATGACGTCGCAGTTGGGCAGCAAAACCAGGAAACGTGAAGGAATACTGATGTTGGTGGTCAAGCGGGCCCCTTTGGTGCCCAGCGGATCCTTGATGACCTGGACAATGACCTCGCCCCCCTGTCTCAGCAGATCGGAAATCAGCGGTTCAGCCGGCGGGGTGTCTGCCGCTTCCACCGGATCCTGGCGGACCATGTCACGGGCATGCAGAAACGCCGTGCGCTCCAGGCCGATTTCGATGAAAGCCGCCTGCAGCCCCGGTAAAACCCTTGAAACCCGGCCTTTGTAGATGTTGCCGATATACCCGGTGTGACTGGCTCTTTCCAGCCACACTTCCTGCAACATTCCATTCTCAACCAGCGCCACCCTGGTTTCCGAGGGTGTCGAGTTAATCAGAATCTCTTCGCTCACGCGCGACTAGCCATTTCAGAACTTCCCCTAGAATATCACTTTGGCGCGGTGCAGTAATTGCGCGGTTTCATACAGCGGCAGGCCCATGACACCATAAAAACTCCCTTCAATCGTTGAGATTTTCTCAGCGGCTTTACCCTGAACACCGTACGCCCCCGCCTTGTCCATGGGATCACCTGTATCACAATAGGATTCGATCCATTCCCGCTCCAGCCTCTCAAACGTCACTCTCGTGATGTTCAGCGCCTGGTAAATTTCCTGCTCAGTCACAACGACCGCTACGGCCGAATACACTTCGTGGGTCCGGCCGGACAACTGCTCGAGCATGTTGATCGCCTCGTCCCGGTCAGCCGGCTTGCCGAGGATTACATCATCCAGGATTACAGCGGTGTCTGAACCCAACACCGGAAGGGGTTCGTCCCGGCGATCCATAACAGCCAGTGCTTTTTCGCGAGCCATGCGTAAGACAAAGTCACGCGCGCTTTCACCTGGATGAGCGATTTCATCGATGCCAGCTACAAGGGTGACGAACGGCACTCCAAGCTGGTGCAGCAACTGATGCCGTCTCGGCGAGGCCGAAGCCAGCACCAGAACGGGGGGTTCCTTGCAGTTAACCTGGGTCATGGGCTTCAGCTGCGATGGTAAGGGTGATTTTGCGTGATCGTCCAGGCCCGGTACAGTTGCTCGGCAAGTATTGCCCTGACCAGTGGATGCGGCAAAGTCAGCCGGCCGAGCGCCCAGACATCCTGTGCTGTTTCACGGCAGATCGGTGGCAGCCCGTCAGGACCACCAACCAGAAAACATACCCCGTGTTCCTCGCGCATCCAGTTTTCGAGACGGCCGGCCAGTTCCATTGTCGACCACTGCTTACCCCGTTCATCCAGCGCCACCAGGCGGTGACCGCGAGGTGCAGAGTCCAGCAATGCGGCACCCTCCGCCTTGCGCAGCGAATCCACGTCCGGGTTACGGCTGCGCCTGGCGAGTGGGATCTCTTCAAGTTCCAGGCTTAGTGAGCGGGGAAAGCGTTTCGCATATTCCTGCCAGGCCGATTGGACCCAGGCCGGCATTCGCTGACCCACAGCGGCAACGGTCAATTGCACGGCGGAGTGCGGGATTCAGGCCGGTTGGGCGGCGCTGCTGCGCTGCTGGCTGCTGGCTTCCCACAACTTTTCGAGGTTATAGAACGCCCGGGTCTGCGGGAGCATCAGGTGCACGATAACGTCATTCAGATCGACCAGCACCCATTCAGCCTGCCGCTCCCCTTCGATGCCAAGCGGCTGGCAACCTGCCGCCTTGGCGCCTACGATCAGCTTTTCCGCCATCGATTTGACGTGACGGCTCGAATTCCCTGAAGCAACTACGAACAGGTCCGTCAGCGGATTTTTACCCGTGACGTCTATCTGTTGAATGTCGATGGCTTTCAGGTCTTCGAGAGTAGAGATCACCAGATCCCGGAGTTGATCAGTCGTGAGTGTTTCGTCAGCGGTTTTATGGGTCAAATGTCATCACCTGGGTTGTAATAAGCAGATTTTATCCTTTCCTGGGCTGACCCGCAAAGTAAAGTCGGTTTTGTTCGATGTAGTCGATAACTGCGTCTGGCAGCAGAAAGCGGGCAGAACGCCCATCCTTTATCCGCTGGCGAATATCGGTCGATGAGATAGCAAGTTGCGTCACCTGTAAGTTTAAAACCGAGCCGGCAGGTTGCTTTAACAGTTCATGCGCTCGCGCCACTAGTCGCCCTTTCATCTGAGCCTGCAACGCCGGCGACCACGATGTTTGGGAGTCCGGACGACGCATAATGGCGATGTGGGCAAGTTCGAACAAAGACTGCCATTCATGCCAGCGGTCCAGGCCATTGGCGGCGTCCTGCCCGATGATCAGAATCAGCGGTTTATCGCCTGCCCCTGAGCGGATATCAGCCAGCGTGTCTGTCATGAAGGAACGGCCTTCGCGCCGGCACTCCCGGTCATCTACGCTGAATTCAGGATATGCTGCCACGGCCTGCCGCAACATCGCCAGGCGATGCTGCGAAGATGCCATCGTGACCGACCGGTGCGGCGGCGTCCCGGACGGCAGCAACCGAAAATCCTGTAATCCCAGTAATTCCCTGGCCTCCAGCGCCGCACGAAGGTGACCAAAGTGCACCGGGTCGAAGGTACCGCCAAAAATACCGATAGCCCTGGCCATTTCAAGCCGGCCTCATGGCGCCGGGGTCACTGGGGTCACACATGCTCCACAACATCCGGTCCAGTGTCTGCCAGGGGTCGCCGCAAGCCCTGCCCTTGCTCTGCCGGTCAATCAGGGCAAGTGTTCTGAATGCCTCTCCCAACTGGAATTCCGAGAGTCGCTGCAAAGCCGATCTCAATGGCGCCTGCCGGGCAGGCCAGATTCGAAACCGCTTGAAAACGCTGGCTTCATTTTCACCGGCAGCAACAGCAGCCCTCACCGTATCGGCAATCGTCAGTTCGCGGTACAGGGCACCACTGACCGCCTGGATGGCGACGCCCGAACGCTGCAATCCAGACGCTACCCTCAGGCATTCACCAAGCTGTCCCAGCAAGGCGCATTCAACCAGGCGAAAAGAGTCGAAACGAGAGCTGTTCGCCACGGAACGGGAAATATCCTCGGCGGTAATCCTGGCGCCGGGTTTCAGTAACACCAGCTTGTCAATTTCCTGCTGGGCAGCCAGCAGGTTGCCCTCGACCAGGTCAGCCAGCAACGAAATCGCATCAGGCTCCGGTTCGAGGCCGGCGCTGTTCATTCGTCCCCTGATCCATTGTGGCAGCTGGCTGGGCTTGAGCGGCCAGATTTCAACCAGTACGCCAGCCCTGGCCAGGACCGTTGCCCATTTTGACTTTCGCAATGAACTGTCCCATTTCTCGCAGGAGATCATTAACAGGATATCCGGGTCAGCCGCCTCAACCCATTCCACCAGCGCACTGGAACCTTCCCGCCCGGGCCGGCCGGTCGGCAAGCGCAGGTCAACGATTTTTCGGCTGGAAAACAGCGACAGCGCAGCACTGTCTTCAGCCAGCAGTTGCCAATCAAACCCCTTGCCGACTTCGTACACGTTGCGCTCGTCAAAACCCTGTTGTTGCGCCGCGCAGATCACCTGGTCCCTGCATTCCTGCAGCAGCAAGGGTTCACTGCCGCCGAACAGGTAGACCGGGGCCAGGGACTTTTGCAGCAGGGCGGGTAACTGGTTGGGATTTACACCCATCGCTCTCAACCAGGGCCTGTCCGGGAAATTTCCAGACGCGACACCAGCATTCGCGACAAGGTCTCGGCCAGTTCCTTCTTGAGGTACTCCTGCTCTCTTGAGCCGGCCAGGATATTCTGCTCATCAAAACTCACCTCGCGCGCCTGGCGAAGGTTTTGCCAGTCCAGCATGACCTGCCCGTCTGAATCAACCAGGCGGAAACGGACGGTATGGGTAATGCGATATTCCCGAACACGCGCGTTATCGCCGATAGTAAGCACATCGGTGGCGACGTTGTTGACCGGAATCTCGAGCACCGCGCTCGCCTCTTCCATGCTGACAAACCGGACCCCGCTTTGCTCCAGCATGACCCTGACCTGCCTGGCCAGTTGACTGTATTCGTCGTTGACAACCATCCGGGTCTTGGCCATCTCGGGAGGTAATTCAACACCGGTTCTGAGCTGAAACCCGCAGCCACCGCTAACCAGGGCAATACTCAACAGCACAGTGACCAGGATATATTTCATGTGCATTAACCCACCACGATATTCAACAGGCGATCCGGTACGTGAATCACCTTGCGGACCTGCTTACCATCCATATGACGTTGAACATTCTCTACGGCCAGCGCGGTTTCAACAGCCATTTCCTGCGAGGCGCCGGGCGGAAGTTCAAGGCGGGCACGCAGTTTACCGTTGATCTGAACGACCAGTGTGACCTGCGACCGGTGCCGGGCGGCCTCGTCGGCAACCGGCCAGGGTGCTTCGCACAAGGCGCCCTCGCCGCCCAGGGACTTCCAAAGCACTTCGCATATATGCGGTGTAACCGGAGCCAGTAATCTGACCACATGGCTCCAGGCTTCCTGGACCACCGCCCGGGACTGCTCATCCTGCGCATCGAAACGGGCCAGGTGGTTGCTCAATTCCATGATGGCGGCAATCGCTGTATTGAAGGTATAACGGCGACTGATATCGTCACTGACCTTGGAAACAGTGTCATGCAACAGGCGCCGCATTTCCTTCTGCCGGCTGTCCAGGGAATCAATCTCCAGTTCGACACATGGCCCTGCTTCCACGTGATTCATGACCTGTGTCCAGACCCTGCGCAGAAACCTGGATGCACCCTCCACACCTGAATCTGACCACTCCAGGGACTGGTGCGGAGGTGAATCGGATACCGAAAAAAGGCGCACGGTGTCAGCCCCGTAACGGTCCATCAGGCCTTCCGGATCGACGCCATTATTTTTTGACTTGGACATCTTCTCGACCCCGCCAAATTCAACCGGCTGCTGATCTGACATCAGCTTCGCGGCGACCGGCTTGCCCCTGGCATCGCGATCTACCTCGATATCCCCGGCATTGATCCAGTGGATTTCACCGTTTTCATCTTCCCTGAAATAGGTATCCGCCACGACCATACCCTGGCATAACAGCCGGGTGGCGGGCTCGTCCGAGTCAACCAGGCCGGCGTCTCGCATGAGCTTGTGATAGAACCGAAAATACATCAGGTGAAGAATGGCATGTTCAATACCACCGATGTACTGATCAACCGGCAGCCAGTATTTTGCGCGCTCGTCCAGCTGGGCATCCGCATCGGGGCAACAATAGCGAGCGTAGTACCAGGAAGATTCCATGAACGTGTCAAACGTATCGGTTTCCCTTTCCGCATCCTTTCCACACTCAGGACATCGCGTTTTTCGCCATTCCGGATCGGCCTTGATAGGTGATTGCACGCCCATAAAAGTCACATCCTCGGGCAGTACGACGGGCAACTGTTCCTCCGGAACCGGCACCGCACCGCAGTCATCGCAGTAAATGACCGGGATGGGACAACCCCAATAGCGTTGGCGGCTGACGCCCCAGTCACGCAAGCGGTAATTGACCTTGCGTTCACCAATGCCTTGCTGTTCGAGCCATTCAATCGCCTTTTCTTTCGCCTCGGCGACTTCCAGGCCATTCAGCCATTCGCTGTTGATCGCGGGCCCGTCTTCTGTATACGCTTCGCCTTGCCAGTTTTCGGGTGGCGCCACGGTCCGCACAATCGGCAAATTGTGGCTGCGGGCGAAATCCCAGTCCCGCTGGTCCTGTCCGGGTACGGCCATGATCGCGCCCGTGCCATAGCCCATCAGCACGTAATCCGCCAGGTAAAGTGGAACCGGCTTGCCGGTGAAAGTGTTGAGCAGGTAGGCACCGGTGAATACACCCCGTTTTTCCAGGCCACCCTCGACGGCGAGCCGGTCTTCCTCGGTGGCCTGGCCAGCCTGTTCAACGAATTGCGCAACCGCATCAGCCTGCCGGGCGGTTGTGATTTTCGCAACCAGGGGATGCTCTGGCGCCAGGACCGCGTAGGTCATGCCAAACGAGGTATCCGGTCGGGTGGTGAATACACGGATGCCAAATCCTTTTTCATCCAGAATCCCGTCCTCATCGCAGACCGCCATTTCGAACTCGGCGCCTTCGGAGCGGCCTATCCAGTTCCTCTGCATTGTTTTGACCGCATCCGGCCACCCTTCCAGGACTTCCAGGCCCTGCAGCAATTCTTCCGCATAATCCGTGATTTTCAAAAACCACTGGGGAATCGATTTTCTTTCGACGACCGCGCCCGATCTCCAGCCACGGCCATCGACCACCTGTTCGTTCGCCAGCACGGTCTGATCCACGGGATCCCAGTTCACTTCGGAATCCTTGCGGTAAGCCAGGCCCTTGCGCATCAGGCGCGTGAACATCTGTTGTTCCCATCGATAGTATTCCGGTTTACAGGTAGTCACTTCCCGCGACCAGTCATAAGCGAAACCCAGCCGCTTGAACTTCTCGCGCATGTTTTCGATATTGGCATAAGTCCAGATCGCGGGCGCCGTCTTATTCTTGATGGCCGCGTTCTCCGCTGGCAGTCCAAACGCATCCCAACCCATGGGTTGCAACACGTTACGTCCGCACATCCGGTGATAACGGCTGATAACGTCGCCAATGGTGTAATTCCGCACATGGCCCATGTGCAGAGCGCCCGATGGATAAGGCAGCATGGAAAGGCAATAGAATTTCTCTGCGCCGCCTGTTTCCGCGGCGCGAAACGCGTCATCGCGTTCCCATTGTTCCTGGACCTGCGGCTCTATTTCACCAGGATTGTAGGGCGTCTTTGCCATAAATTTGCGCTTCCATCAGTAAACCAGAAAGGTAACAGAGGAAGCTTAACCGACCCCCCCCGCAGAGGAAAGACCTGGCCATGAGTGAAATTGATCCGATCCTTATCGGTAAAGGCGAATTCCGTCAATACCTTCTCCCTTCTTACGGCAATCGCCATGGTTTGGTGACAGGCGCCACGGGCACCGGTAAGACTGTGACATTGCCGGACTGAGCTGCACTCCAACCTGCTGGAACTCAACCGCACGCTGATCAGGCCACCCGGTTCGTGCATCGGATTTGTCGCATTTTCGCAACAATGACTTTTTTGTCACAGTGATTGCCGTACAGCATACCTGCCGTTCCGGTCTGAGCTCGGTTCCGTTGCTGCGGATCGCAAAATGAATCCCCGGGGCTACGTTAACCAACCTTGCAGTCACGTTTTTTTGTTTCCGGTTCTATTGCCGGAAACCGCTCAACAGAGGCGTTTCCGGCTTCTGGCTGCGGACGCTGGCCGAGGGAAAAGCTTTTTGTTCGCCCCAAAAAAAAACCTCTCCCCGGTTAAGAGGAGAGGCAGGCTTTTGGAGTGATGTACCCGTCTTTCGCGCCCTGCGCGCTTGACTTTACCAAGAGGGTTTGGTCAAGGCTGGTGGTAATAATACCACTAATGATGCGAAAAGCCAACTCAGATTATTTTCATGTTGTCAATTAACCTTACGTCACCAAACCAGGCCGCCGCAAGAATCCTTAACTCTGCATCAGCGACATCAGGCCTGGCCAATTCAGCGGCCGTCCTGACTGCCACGTAATCCACCCGGAATCCCAGCTTGCTGAGTTCGTCCATCGCCCATTGTTCGACCTGGATCCAGTTCCCACGCTGCCTGCCGACCCGACTCGCCGCATCGGCCAGGACCGCACTCAAGCTGGCAGCCGCACCGCGTTGCTCAGAATCCAGGTAGTTATTACGCGAACTCATCGCCAGGCCACTCGTCTCACGCACCGTGGGAACCGACACGATACGAACAGGCAGGGACAGGTCATCGACCAACCGCCTGATCAGCAGTAATTGCTGAAAATCCTTTTCGCCAAAGACCGCGAGGTCCGGACGGACCAGGTGGAACAGGCGCGCGACGACACTCACAACACCGTCAAAATGTCCTGGCCGGGAACGCCCCTCGAGTATGGAAGCCAGATCGTGCGGCGCCACCAGGCGGATGGCATTTTCAAACCCCAGCGGGTACACGGTCGTGTGACCGGGCGCGAACAGAAGGTCACAGCCGCAGGATTCGAGCGACCTGGAATCATCATCGAAAGTCCGGGGATAGTTGGCGTAGTCCTCACCCTCGCCAAACTGGGTCGGATTCACATAAATGGAAGCAACCACACGATCCGCTTCAGATTGCGCGGTACTGATCAGGGCGAGATGGCCTTTGTGCAGGTTCCCCATGGTAGGAACGAATGCGATCGTGGATCCAGACTGGCGCCAGCCGTCCACAACCCTACGGACCTGCTCGCGATCAACTGCCAGCTGCATTTCAGTACTCGTGCTCCACGGTTGGAAACTGTTGTTCCCGAACGGCAAGCACGTAGGCCTCGAAAGCGTCCTGGATGCCGAGGGACCCTTGCATGAAGTTTTTGACAAAGCGGGGAACCCGGCCACCCAGGCCGAGCATGTCATGCATCACCAGCACCTGGCCATCACACTCGACACCCGCACCGATGCCAATCACGGGCATATCGACAGCCAAAGCGACTTCCCGGCCAAGCGTTGCAGGAATACATTCGACCACCAGCATCTGCGCGCCCGCCTGCTGCATGGCGACTGCGTCACTGACCAGTTGCGTGGCGCCGGCCTCGTCACGCGCCTGGACTTTGAAACCACCCAGCTGATTTACACTCTGTGGCGTCAAGCCAAGATGTGCACACACCGGGACGCCCCGGCTGGTCAGGTAATCAACGACCTCAATCATCGGGCCGGCACCCTCCAGCTTGACCATTTCACCACCCGCACGAAGTAACCGCACGGCATTTTTCATTGCGGTCGTGGGGTGATGGAAACTTCCAAACGGCATGTCAGCCAGCAAAAACGTCCGGTTCAGCCCTTTTGCGACACACGCTGTGTGATATTCGATGTCAGTGACACGAACACCCACGGTTGATGTCTTGCCCTGAACTACCATGCCGAGGGAATCTCCGACCAGGATGATGTCCACACCTGATTGGTCCATGGTGGTCGCGAACGTCGCGTCATAACAGGTCAGCATCGCGATTTTCTCGCCATCCTGTTTCATCGCCGACAGATCATCGATCGTCAGTTTTCGTTGAACAGCCATGATCTCCTCTAGCTGGTTGGGGCCCGGCGCCTGTAGCGGTTACGAGGGCGCGATTTCCGGTCCGTCCTGGCTTTGAGGGAATTCCTCGAAAAATCCATACCCTCCTGGGCCTTGGTCCAGAATTCACACAGGGGCTCCAGCGATGGATCCTCCATGGCACGCAGCAACAGGAAATCGTAAGCGGCCCTGAAGCGCTGTTCATGCAACAAACGCTTCCAGCGCTTTCCCCGGGTCCGTTGAAAACGGATTTGCATGATCCATATCTGGCGTGTAACAGCACTGAAGCGGCGTGGAATGGAAGTGCTCTGCCCCTGCCTGAAGATGACTTCTTCGGAAGCACTCATCATCGCGTTGTATTCGGACTCACCGGCCTCAACCAGCGCACGGCTGCGGTCGGAAACAGGCTGCCAAAGCAGCGCTGCCCAAAGGAATGCGGGCGTCACCGGCAGCGACTTCCTGATCCGCTCATCGGTGTTCTCCAGTGTTTTGCGCAGCACCACGCCAAGCTGTATTTTTCCGCGGCCACTACCCTTTTTCAGGCCCGGAAACAGGCTGGTACTCAAACCGAACCTCTGCAAAGCTTCCATGCTGCGCACACCGTGCCCGGTCAGAAACAGTTTGCAGACTTCCTCGAACAGGCGGGCCGGCGGCACGTCCTTCAGCAGCGGTGCCATCGTCCGAATCGGGGCCTCAGTGGATTCATCCGGCATAACCCCGAGCTTGGCTTCGAATCGTGCAGCCCGCAACAGTCGGACCGGGTCTTCGCGATAACGGACTTCAGGATCACCGATCAATCGCAGCCGTCGCTGCGCCAGGTCCTCATAACCACCGACATAATCACGGATTTCACCGCTGACAGGATCAAGAAATAGGGCATTGATGGTGAAGTCCCTGCGAATCGCGTCTTCTTCCACAGTTCCAAACACATTATCCCGAAGAATGCGGCCGTTGCTTTTTTCGTGATCACCACCCGCAGCAGCAGAGCCTCTGAACGTGGCCACTTCGATCAGCGCACCGCCTTTGCGAACGTGGGCAAGCCTGAACCTGCGGCCAATCAGCCGGCAGCGCGGAAAAACGGCCTGGACCTCCTCGGGCGTGGCGCTGGTGGCCACATCGAAATCCTTTGGGATCTTCCCCAGTAACAGGTCACGAACGCTGCCACCTACGATAAACGCTTCATAGCCGGCGTCCTGCAACTCCCGCACAACGTCGCTGGCATTGGGGCAGAAATCTTTGAGCCGAATGCCGTGTTCGGCCTGGGTAATGGTGAGATAATTATTAATATCGATGTACGCGCTTTGACAGGTTGAATAAAGCAGTTACGCTAGTTTAACATGAGCGCCCGGTAGAAAGGTTCGCGAGTTTCGCGAATTGACGACGCTCCCTTCGTCTAGCGGTCAGGACGCGGCCCTCTCAAGGCTGAAACACGAGTTCGATTCTCGTAGGGAGCGCCACTTAAACCAACGCCAGGGAAGCGAGACGCCTCCGATGACATTTGTAGTTACCGAAAACTGTATCAAGTGCAAATACACCGACTGCGTGGAAGTTTGCCCGGTGGATTGCTTCCATGAAGGCCCCAATTTCCTGGTCATTGACCCGGAAGAGTGCATCGACTGCACGTTGTGTGAACCGGAATGTCCGGCCGAGGCCATTTATCCCGAAGACGACCTGCCTGATGGACAGGAGCACTTCATTGAGCTCAATGCGGAACTCTCGCTGGAATGGCCAGTGATCACCGAGATGAAAGATCCGCCCCCGGACGCCGCCGAATGGGACGGCAAAGAGGATAAGCTGGATCTGCTCGAGAGATAGAAGAATTTCACTTCCCTGCTTCCGCCTGCAGCGGAAGATGGCTGACTTCAGCCCATCCGCGAGCCCACTACGATCAGCAAGTGCTCTGCCGCGTCCGGTTCGCAGTCGCTACCGTCAGCGTACTTGATGTACACCCGGGTATTTTCACCATCTGCCTGGGTGAAAACCTGGTAAGCACCGCTGTAATCCTCGGTTTTATCGCGGCTCCAGAACGCCATTTTTCTGAAGAATCCGCGATTGTCATCAAACGTCTGGTAATAATCGAAACGATAAACGCCCTGGTCATCCAGGCGAATGCGCTGCATGCCGCTGCGGTCGATCACGATACCGACGCGGCGATGCACGCTTTCCGGCGTGTCTTCCACCAGCAAATAAAGACCCTGTGGAGACCAGCTGAGCCGTGAATTCTTGTCAATACCCGAAGTGGTACTGGAAATACGCGGCGGAATATCGGTCATCACCATCGTCGGTGGCTGCATGTAGGGCGTCTGGATCACCATGGCGCCGCTGGTATCGGGATAGTCCATGCCGCTGGGAACGTCCAGCGAGGGTGTCTCTTCTTCATTGTAGTAAGCGGGTTTCTTGGAACCCGAAGAGCACGCCGAAAGCAGCGCCACCGCCATGATCAGCAGCAGCATGACAGCATGTCTGGCCGTACTTATTTTCATTTTTAACACTCTGTCAGTCCTGTACCAGGTGCAGGTCGGCGAGGCTTAGCCTGAGCGATTCGCGGTATTCCTGGCTCAAGCGGGTCAGGGGCAGCCTGATCCCGGGTCCCACCAGGCCCATTTCAAAAAGAGCCCATTTTACAGGAATCGGATTGGTTTCGATCATTAAAACTTCAAAAATCGCTGTCAATGCCGAATTCAATGCTTCCGCCTCGTTCCAATCCTGCTGCGCTGCCGCCATGCACAGCCCATGCATGTGGCCGGGTATCACATTCGCCGCCACCGAAACGACGCCGCTCGCACCCTGCCGCATGGCGTCCAGGCAACTGCGATCATCACCGCTGAGTATTGCGAACTCCGGACCGCAGCGGGCGCACAATTCTTCGATTCGCGCGGCGTCTGGTACAGCTTCCTTGATGCCTACGATGCGCCGGTGCGCTGCCAGTCGTTCCACCGTCGCCGGCAGCAGGTCGACCGCGGTGCGGGAGGGCACGTTGTACAACAGCAGATCCAGATCTGCAGCGTCTGCAATGGCACTGAAATGAGCTTCCAGACCCCGCTGGGTCGGCTTGTTGTAGTAAGGCGTAACCACCAGCGCACCATCAGCCCCACGCTCGCAGGCTGCAACCGTGTGCTCGATGGCGACCGCGGTAGAAGCACTGCCTGTCCCGGCCAGCACCGGTATACGTCCGGCCGCTGTCTCGATGACCCGGGTCAACAGGTCCAGGAATTCCTCGCGCTGCAGGGTCGCAGACTCACCGGTCGTGCCGGCGATGATCAATCCGTCACTGCCGTTTCTGCAATGAAAATCCACCAGGCGATCGACCGCGGCGAAGTCTATTTCGTCCGCATCCGTGAAAGGTGTGACCAGCGCTACGATACTGCCATTGAACATAAGTCTGAATTGCATGGATTTCGACGACATGGTACTTGCGGTACCAGATAGTGACAAGTATGCTGCTTCTGTCAGTCTATTGATACAGCAAATGGAGAATTGATGGTCAACATAGGCGAAAAGGTAGCCCCTTTTTCACTTCCCGCTACCGGCGACAAAACACTGTCCCTGGACGATTTCAAGGGCAAAAATCTCATCCTTTACTTCTATCCCAAAGACAGCACACCCGGGTGCACGCTGGAAGGTCAGAATTTTCGTGACCACTACGAGGATTTCGTAAAAGCCGGCACGGCCATTCTCGGTGTGTCCAGAGACAGTCTGAAGGCGCATGAGAATTTCAAAGCCAAGCAGGCGTTTCCTTTTGACCTTTTGTCCGATACCGACGAAACCCTGTGCAGACAGTTCGATGTCATTCATGAAAAAAACATGTACGGCCGCAAAGTAATGGGCATCGTGCGCAGCACGTTTCTCATCGATGCCAAGGGTGTTCTGCAAAAAGAGTGGCGCAAAGTCCGCGTGAAAGGCCACGTTGAAGACGTTCTCGAAGCGGTCAACTCGCTGTAACCGCCTCATCCGATAACCAGGAGGTTGACTCCCTGATGGGAAGTGAAAAACGGCTGTACGTACTCGATACCAACGTGCTGATGCACGACCCCACCTCGATATTCAGATTTGAAGAACACGACGTCCTGCTGCCGATGATGGTTCTGGAAGAATTGGACGCGGCGAAGAAGGGCCTGTCCGAGGTCGCTCGAAATGTCCGCCAGGTGAGTCGTTTCATCGGCGAGATGATGCAGCTGAACAGTGTGGCGGATCTCACGGACGGCCTGGAGCTGCGCGAGCCGGAAGGACTGGACCTTAAATCGGGTACCGGCCGGCTGTATTTCCAGACGTCAATGCCTGAAACCCACTCAAGCCTGCTTCGCGACGGTTCGTTTGCCGACAACGAAATCCTCAGCACAGCTTTTGCACTGCGAGAAGTGTACCCGGATAAACACATCGTGCTGGTGTCGAAGGACATCAACCTGCGAATCAAGGCCGCCATTCTAGGCGTCCAGGCCGAAGACTATTACAACGACCGAGCGCTGGATGACCTCAGCCTGCTGTATCGCGGCATGCGGCTGCATGACGAAGGGTTTTGGGAGGCACATCCACAGATTGAATCATGGAATGACAGCGGCCGGGCCCATTACCGGATACCGATAGGCCAGGAGAATGGCTGGTACCCGAACCAATGCGTCGCCATTGGCGATGCAGGTGGCGTCGAAGCCGTGGTCAAAGAAGTCGATCAAGACAGTGTCATGATGCAGTTGGTCGATGATTATTATGAAGCCCGAAAGAATGTCTGGGGAATCCATGCACGTAACCGGGAACAGAATTTCGCACTCAACCTGCTGATGGATCCAGACATTGATTTCGTGACGCTGATGGGTACAGCAGGGACCGGAAAAACCTTGCTGGCTCTTGCTGCAGGACTGTCCCAGACCATGGATGAGAAACGCTACTCGGAAATCATCGTAACCCGCGCCACCGTGTCCATCGGCGAAGATATCGGCTACCTGCCGGGCACCGAGGAAGAGAAAATGACGCCCTGGATGGGTGCATTGACCGACAACCTCGAGGTCCTGACCAGCCCCCAGGAAGGCGGCGAATGGGGAAGAGCGGCAACCAACGACCTGCTGGCAAGCCGGGTCAAGGTAAGAGCCCTGAACTTCATGCGCGGCCGTACCTTCCTGAACCGCTATGTGATCATCGATGAGGCCCAGAAC
>JAOUCS010000121.1 GCA_029859645.1 Lysobacterales bacterium
TTGCCTGACCTTGCCTAAATCATTCGTGCTCAAACACGGCTCCGTGCTGCTTGGGGCCACCGTTCTGCTATTCCTGGTGGCGCTGGATGGCCACGTATCCCGCACGGAAGGCCTGATACTGATCACCATGTACATCATCTACGTAACGGCGCTGATGAACGGCAGCACTTCACCCGAGGAAGACCCCATCCGTCTCGCGCACGGAGGAATCCGTTCGTGGCTCCTGCTGCTGGCCGGTCTGGGCACTGTTATCATCAGTTCAGAGATAACCGTCAGCTCTGTAATCGACATCGCAAAAACTTTTGAGATCAGCGAGGCCCTGATCTCGGTACTGATCATTGGCCTGGGCACCAGCCTGCCTGAGCTTTCGATCTCCATATCAGCCATTCTCAAAAAGAGAACCCAGATGTCCGTGGGCAACATCATCGGCAGCAACATCCTGGATACGCTCCTTCCCATTGGTATCACCGCGCTGATTACGGGAATGACTTTCGAACGGCAGTTGCTGTACTTCGACCTGCCGTTCATCTTTGTACTGACGGCTGTGGTGCTGGCATTCTTTTATATCAGGAAAGGGGTTACCCGGCCTGAGGGCCTGGTCATCCTCGGTTTCTACTTCACCTACGTGGCCGTCAAGCTTCTTCAGTTTTAGGCGGCGATTCGTCGCACGAATTGATTTCCACTATCCGCTCGCTGTAATGACCATTGAAGCGGGTTCTTCCGCTCAGGCTATATGCGCCGATATTGCCGAATTCCAGATGATCACCCGTTTGGATACCCTCTGGCAGTTCAACCTCGCCCGGCAACACATCCGAAGCGTCGCAAGTCGGGCCATACAGCTTGAATGAAACCAGTGAACCCGCCAGGCGCTCGCCGTTGCGGTACGCCCGGACCGGAAACCGCTGATGACCTTCAAACCGCAGCTCCCAGAAAATGCCATACATGCCATCGTTAAGATACAGTCTGCGTTCTTTTCGCAACAGCACTTCAACAACCGCGGAAAGGCCCGGAGCAGACAGCGCCCTGCCCGGTTCTGCCATGATCGCGCCACTCTCCAGCATGGGGAGTGCGGTCAAAGTCTCGCTTACGACCCGGAAATACTCCTGCAGCGGGGGTGACTCAAATCCCGGGTAGGACCAGGGAAACCCACCGCCGATATCTATCAGCCTCAGCTTGAAATCGACAGTCGCGAGCACTTCTGCCGCCACTTCGATGGCGTGCCGGTAGGCCTCGGGTGCGGTCACCAGTGTACCCACGTTGAAAGCGAGCGCTGGCTCCGCCCCGGTCGAACGGATCCGGTTCAGAATTTCGGGGATTTGGGCGGGAGAAGCCCCAAATTTGGAAGACAGATCCATCATGGCCGACTCATGGCTGACCGCCATCCGGGCAAATACCACGCATTGATCAAGCGGGATTTCTGACGCGAGCGAATCTATCCGTTCCAGGTCATCCACCATGAAATGGCGCACTCCGTAATCATGGAACGCTTCGTGTGCGGCGCCCCTCAGCGCAACCGGAATCATGAAGTAACAGGTAGCACCCGGGCAGTTTGCCCGGACCAGCGCGATCTCGGGAACCGATGCACAGTCGAAATGAGCGACCCCCGCCTCGTTCAACAGTCTGATAATCGCCGCCTCGTCGTTGGCCTTGACAGCGTACAGCACCCTGCCGGGAAACCCATTGACGAAAGACCTGGCTGCCTGACGATAAATATGGGGGTAGATACAATAAACCGGCTCCCTCGGATTGAGGGATCGGAGCATTTCGCTTACGCTGACGAAGGAACTGGTTTCCGTCTCCATAATGCGAGAGGATACAATCATGAACCGCTTGCTTGTAGTCTTTGTGATAACACTGATGCTCGCAGCCTGCGCCAGCAAACCGCTGGTCCCTTACACCACAGACTCTCCACCGCTGGTTCTGGTTCCTGCTTCTGTGGCCGGGATCGAAGATGGGCGCGGCCGGTTTCGGGAAATTACCTGCGCGGTACTGGACGACCATGGTGAGAAGCTTCCGCATTATCGGAACTGCGAACAGGCGCTGACCCGGGTCGGTACTGAACCAGTCGGCACCGGTCAGCCGGTTCACCTGGGACAATCGAAGAGAAACCTGATCGCCGCCATGGTTCCCGGGATTGGCTGGGAGTGTTTCGAATCCTGGCTCAATTACGAAAACGAGTTTGATCACCACGTCGAATCATTTGGGTACAACGCCTACATTTTTTCCGTAGACGGAATGTCGGGAACGGCCACCAATGCCCGCATGATACGCGATGCGATCATGGGGCACGCTGAAGAACTGCAGGAGCAACAATTGGTCCTGATCGGTTATTCGAAAGGCGCACCTGACCTGCTTGAAGCAATAGTCACCTACCCGGAAATTCACCGTTATATCGGCGCCATAGTCAGCGTGGCCGGCGCTATTGGTGGTTCGCCACTGGCAAATCCGGCCAAGGAAAGTGACCTTGGATTGTTGAGGCACATTCCCGGTTCCGACTGCACGGAAGGTGATGGCCGCGCCGTGGAAAGCCTGCGGCCAGCCGTGCGCCGTCAGTGGCTGCAGGATAATCCCCTGCCCGCTGACATTCGCTATTACTCGCTGGTAACCTATCCTGATCCCGAGCAGATCTCTTCGGTTCTGAAGAGCACCCACAAGAAACTTAGCGCCATCGACTCACGTAACGACAGCCAGGTCATTTTCTATGACCAGGTGATCCCGGGCAGCACCCTGCTCGGCTACCTGAATGCAGACCACTGGGCCATCGCGGTACCGGTAGCCGAAGCCCACCCGTTCATCGGCCGCCATTTCGTGGACAAAAATGAATACCCAAGGCAAGCTGTTTCCGAAGCCTTATTGCGTTATATCGAGGAAGAGATGGAGAACAGCGGCCAACCCTGAAAAATCGGCGTAATACATGAAATCAAAGAACGAAATCGTAAAAAACTGGCTGCCCCGGTACACCGGACGCAAGCTCGAAGATTTTTCCAGGTACGTCATCCTGGTAAATTTTGGAGATTACGTCGAGCGCTTCGCCAGGCATCACGGGTCGGAAATCATCGGCAAAGCCAAGCCGATGCCCAATACCAGCGCAGATGGCATCACCATCATCAATTTTGGCATGGGCAGCGCCAATGCCGCGACAGTGATCGACCTGCTGGGATCGATCAACCCCAAGGCGGTTCTGTTCCTGGGAAAATGCGGCGGTCTGAAAAAAAAGAACCAGTTGGGCGATTTCATCCTGCCGATTGCCGCCATCCGCGGAGAAGGAACCTCCGATGACTATTTCCCACCCGAAGTTCCGGCGCTGCCTTCTTTTGCATTGCAAAAAGCCATATCCACGACCATCAGGGACTACCAGCAGGATTACTGGACCGGGACCGTTTACACCACCAACCGCAGAGTCTGGGAGCACGACGAAGAGTTCAAGGATTATCTCAATTCCATCCGGTGCATGGGAATTGATATGGAAACGGCGACCATTTTTTCCGCGGCTTTCGCCAACCAGATCCCGGTAGGCGCGCTACTGCTGGTCTCGGATCAACCGATGGTGCCCGAAGGGGTCAAAACCGCCGAAAGCGACCGGAAGGTCAGTGACAACTACGTGGAACTGCATCTGAGGCTCGGTATTGCCTCGTTGAAGCAACTGATCAATAAGGGCGATACGGTCAAGCACCTGAAGTTTTAATAGTGGCGATCGTTAGCGGCTGATTTCCTCATCCAGCAATTGCAGGACCATCCTGATTTGAGCGATAGCCAACTCGTATGTCTCCAGTTGGTTTCTTTTCAGAACTTCCAGCCTGTAATTGACGATATTCAGGAAATACGGATCACGCTACTGGTATCCGATCAGTACCGCTATCACCATCGAGAGACTGCCCAACAGCAGTAACTGCAGCATCAGCGGCCAGATAAAGCGGAACCAGCGGCCATACGGAATGCCGCAGATACCGAGGATACCCATCAGCACCGCGTTGGTGGGCACGATCATGTTCATGAAGCCGTCGCCCATCTGGTAGGCCAGCACCGCGACCTGGCGGCTGACACCAACAATGTCGGAAATCGGCGCCATGATCGGCATGGTGACATAGGCCTGGCCCGAACCCGACGGCACAAAGAAGTTCAGTATGCTCTGGATGAACAGCATGCCAACCGCTGATATTTCCGGCCCCACGGCAACCAGTGGCTGCGACAGACCATTGACGATGGTATGCAGTACTTGCCCGTCACTCAGTGTAATTTCGATCGCACGTGCGAATCCGATCAGCAGCGCGGTACCAATCAACTCACCCGCGCCGCCGATGAAATTGATCGCCATGTCATCCAGAGACATCCGGTAGATCAGCCCGCAAACCAATGCCAGCGCGAAAAATACGCCGCCAAGTTCGACGAAGTACCACTGGTGCACCTTGATACCCCAGACGACGATAACCAGCGCGGCCAGTGTAACCAGCAGCACCAGGCGTTGGCGGCCGGAAATCGGGCCGGGTTCAGGCGGATCTGGCGGTTGGGCCTCCGGCACATCGGCGACCAGCGAACGGCCAGGATCGTTGCGGATCATTTTCGCGTACCGCAGGACGTGGTAAAAACCGAGTGCAAAGAAGGGAAGAAAAATGGCAAGGCGGTAAGCCATCCCGGAAACCGGTGTCAGCCCGGCGACTTCCTGGGCCACCAGGACCGTGAACGGATTCATCACGGCCGTGCCATAACCGATGCCGTAACCGACCACCATGATGCCGACGGCGGCAACGGTATCCATGCGCATTCCGACGCACAAGGTGATCAGTATTGCCACCAGCGGAATGTATTCTTCGGCCATGCCAATGGTCGAAGAACCCACTGCAAAAGCCAGCATGCCCATCAGGATCAGCAGGGCCGGCTGCCCACCGAAGCGTTTCAGGATTTTTGCCAGCGCCGCATCCAGGGCGCCGGTGGCACGAATGACGGCCAGCGCACCGCCAATGATGAAAACGAAGAAAATGATGCCCTGGGCGGATTCCAGGCCGCGCGGAATGACGGTGAACAGGGAAGTGAGCGGCAGCGCTTCGGTATCAGGAATGACCGCGTAAGTGCCGGGCACAACGACCTCGTGGCCATGGTCATTCATTTCTGTTTGAAACTGACCGGCCGGCAGAACCATGGTCAAAACATAAGCCAGCAGGATCATTCCGTACAGCAGGACCAGCGTATGGGGCACCTTGAGCTTATTAAACATGTTCCTGCCTCACCCGCTTGACGAACCATGCCGCAAAACCCAGGAACACCAGGAAACTAACAGTACTTACCAGCCAGTCAGGACCGAGCCAACCGGTACCGAATCCTGCCGGCCGCGCGCCCTGGATAAATGCAGCCCCGGCAATGGCCACTCCGAGCAATCCCTCACCTCCTACAAAACCGGAACCGAGCAGCACGCCCCTGTCCCGCCTGCCGATCGCCTGTGCTTCGTCCCGTGAACTGCGTTCGAGCCATAGCTTCAACATGCCACCGAGAAAGATCGGCGTCATCGTCGAAACTGGCAGGTAAACCCCCACTGCAAATGGCAACGACGGAATTTTGAACAGCTCGGCTGCAATCGCGATGCCGGCACCAATAGCCACCAATCCCCAGGGCAGATTCTGATCCAGCACACCATCGATCACCAGCTTCATCAGCGTGGCCTGCGGCGCAGGCAACTCCTCGCTGCCAAACCCGAAGGTGCCGGCCAGCAGTAACACGGAAAGACAGACGAAAGTCGCCGATGTCAGCACGCCAACCAGCTCTCCAATCTGCTGGTTTCTGGGCGTCGCGCCCAGCAGATAGCCGGTCTTCAGGTCCTGCGAGGTATCACCGGCGATGCTGGCCGCGATCGCAACGACGCAGCCTATGGTCAGTGCCGCCGCCTTGCCGTAAATATCGGTCCAGCCCAACACCAGGAAGATACCTGCGGTGCCCAGCAGGGCCGCTATGGTCATGCCACTGGTTGGATTGCTGGTCACTCCAACCAGGCCGACAATACGGGAAGCCACCGTGACAAAAAAGAACGAAAAGATCACCACGCATACGGCAGCGACCAGCCGCTGCAGGTTATCCTGCAACGCCTCGAACGGCGCCGGCAAAAACGTCAAAGTCAGTGCGATCAACAAAATCCCGATTCCGACCAGCTTCAGTGGCAGGTCTCGGCTGGTCCGGGGAGACTGTACCGCTGCTCTGCCTGCAACACGCGCCCCTGCCTCCGTGGCGTCAATGCCAGTGACGACCTCTGAATCCACCCGCCCCTTCAGTTCTTGCGCGCCAATTCGGAACGATTCGATCATGACCGGCAGGCTGCGCGCCAGTGTGATAATTCCGGCTACCGCGACGGCCCCGGCACCGATGTAGCGAACATAACGGGTCCATATCTGTGAAGCCGACATTTCGCTGATGGTCATCACCAATTCAGGGTACATCGGCGGGCGCCCCTCCCCCCAATAGGCGATCACCGGGATAATGATCAATGACGAAAGCAGGCCTCCTCCTACCATCACGGTCGCTATCCGCGGACCGAGAATGTAGCCGACGCCAAAAAGAGCCGGCGATAGGTCCATGCCTAGTTCACCCTTGTTCAAAAACGGAATGCGCAGGTGCGCCTCGTCGGACAGCACCTTGGCCCAGCCCGTCAGTGTCTTATAGAGCGCCCCTGCACCCAGCCCGATGAACACATTACGTGCCTGGTTGCCTCCCGCCTCGTTGGCCACCAGTACGTGGGCGCAGGCCGTGCCCTCAGGATAGGGAAGCTTTCCATGCTCACGTTCGATCAGGAAACGGCGCAATGGAATCATGAACAATACGCCGAGCAATCCGCCAGCCATGGCCAGCGACGTCATTTGCAACAGGCCTGGATTCAGACCCCATAAAAACAGGGCTGGCAGCGTGAAAATCACACCACTGGCCACCGAACTTGACGAGGAACCCACCGTTTGAGCCAGGTTTGCTTCGAGGATATTGGCCGTCCCGCCCAGGCTGCGTAGTGCGTGAAATGCCGCGACAGTCATCACTGCCACCGGGATCGAAGTGCTGATGGTCAGGCCGGCGCGCAGGCCCAGGTACGCATTGGCCGCACCAAACAGGATGCCGAAGACGATACCGAAAAACAGGGCCTTGACGGTAAATTCATGGGGAGATTCGGTGGGCGCTACATAAGGGGTGTACACCTCACCGTCGGCCAGTGGGCGATTCGCGTTTTCCGGCAGGCTGGCCTGCGTTCTGGACTGCTCCATAATGCTCCCGTTAATGATCGTTGTGTTTTCGGGTCCCGGGAAGGATACCACTGAGAGAGCTGTCCTGTTGGTGCCTGAGAACCAGCCGCCCCTCCGCCCAGGCGCCGTCAAAATCCATCGCCCAGATGGTTAGAACGGTCTGCTCTCCAATGTCGCCCGGAGTAACGCCCCGGAATGCCAGACCTTCGGCGTCAAACTCCAGCCAGCCAGGCAGTTCTCCACCCCCTTCCTGTTCCACTTCGAAAGTCATGACGTCACCCTCATAGGGACTGACGAAAGTATTCCCCGAAAGGGCAAAATCGAAGGCTTCACCCGGTGGCAGAAAACGATCGCGGGGGCGATGATGTAAACGGGGAGGAAGGTTTTCACCCAGTTCCTCCTGCTTACTGCGGTAGCCTTTGCCCACTTGCCATGCGACCGCCAGCCAGATAACCGAAAGGACTACGTTCAACAGCGCAAACTGGCTGACCCCGAACTGGAACCAGTTCAATCCAACATAGATCATGCCCGCTTGTCCGAGGTCGCCAAACCGCCAGAAGAAAGCCTCGATGGTGGTCTTTCCCTCGTATTTCTGAGCAGCGGACAAAGGCAGGTAAAGTGCGTGGCGGGTCGTGTTCATCAGGGAATAATCGGTGGAGTTCTCCATGATCTTCACCAGCCGGAACAGGCTGAAAATGGGGATGAACGCCACCAGCCCATATCCGAGTATCGCAATCAGCGGCAACACCAGGACTGCGCCCCTGACTCCAATCCAGCGGATCACCCTGGCAACCAGGAAAACCTGGAAGACCAGGGTCAATAAATTTACCGTAAAAAAGAAAGTGCCGTAAAAAGCAGCAATCAGATCCGCCTTGCCAAGCTCCGAGCCCGCGGCGACGGCTGAATCTGCATAACGGATGACCATTTCCGCCAGGATGTATTCACCAGTCGTATTGACCCAGTTCAACAACACGATGAGCATGGCCACCAACAGCAGGTACCGGTCCGTCAGCACCAGCGTAATGCCCCCCAGGGCGCCACCATCCGGTTTATCGTCTTCCGCGGAGTGCTGACTGCGGGATCCCGGCGGTACAGAAACCCTCGCCCAGTGGACACAGGGAATCGTAAAGGCCAGCAGGACCATTGCCATCGTCAACAGGGGCCAGGGGCCTGTGATCGGAAACAGTGCGCCACTCATCCAGGGTGCCACCAGGCCACCCAGCGTGGCGCCGATCATGATTAACGGAAACAGCCGCTTGCCGCTTTTAACGTTGTAACTGTCGGCCGCGAATGCCCAGAATTGGGCAGTAATCAGGACGTTGAAGATTCCCACCCAGACGTAATATGCGAATCCGATATCGACACCTACCCGCCCGAGCCCGAAAAAAACGACCAGGTTGACCAGAAAAAACAAGCTGACATAGCGCGTTAACTGCTGCTTTCCCAGGTGCCGGAAAGCGATCCCGTACAACGGAACGAGAAACAACAGGATCAGTGCTGTAACCGCATAAGCGTAACTCTTCATTTCCGCCGATGAGCTGGCCAGCAACAAGGGTTCGCGAATGGTCTTCAGAATGTAGTAACTGACCATCATCAGCAATGCATAGGTAAAAAAAGCGACCACGCTGCCCCCTTCTCCCGGTCGGAGGCGGGTGAACCGGTTCAGAAAGCGGTCCAGTGAGGTCAGCCGGGTTGGCCAGTGTTTCATGCACGAGAGACCATTGGTGGTTTGCAGGATAAGACCACAGGGGCCTGCAGACTTCAAGGATGCAAATGGGATTGATTTCCATCACCGGCCTTGAAATCCGTCCGTATCGGGCAAATTTCAGAGACTGGTCAAAAATCCGGAGCACATACCGAAATGATGAGAATTCTGCTTTTCCTCGCGACCAATGCCGCGGTGCTGGTGCTCATCAGCATCGTCTTCCAGATATTCGGTTTCGAAGGTATCCTGGCCGAAAACGGCGTCGACCTGAATCTGCAGGCCCTGCTGGTACTGTCTGCCGTCATTGGGTTTGGCGGATCATTCATTTCATTGGCCCTTTCCAAGTTCATGGCCAAACGATCGATGGGTGTGCAGATCATTGAACAGCCGCGGAACAATACGGAGCAATGGCTGCTGACGACGGTGCAAAGGCAGGCCGAGGAAGCACGCATCGGCATGCCGGAAGTCGGCATCTTCAACTCGCCGGACCCAAACGCCTTCGCCACCGGCTGGAACCGCAACAAGGCGCTGGTCGCGGTCAGCACAGGCTTGCTGCAGAACATGAAGCCGGAAGAGGTCGAAGCCGTGCTCGGGCACGAAGTCTCGCATGTAGCCAATGGCGACATGGTGACGATGGGCCTGATCCAGGGTGTCGTCAACACCTTTGTCATCTTCCTTTCACGCATCATCGGACACGTGGTCGATCGGGTGGTGTTCAAGACAGAACGAGGATATGGCCCTGCCTACTTCATTACTTCCATAGTTGCGCAGATCTTCCTGTCGATCCTGGCCAGCATGATCGTCATGTGGTTTTCACGCCGGCGCGAATTCAGGGCTGATGCGGGTGGCGCAAACCTCTCCAGCCGGCAAAAGATGATCGACGCTTTACGCGCGCTGCAAAGGAAGGCGGAGCCCGTCGATTTGCCCGGGGAATTCGCCGCATTCGGCATATCCGGTAGCCTCGGGAGCGGCATGAAGCGGCTTTTCATGAGCCATCCGCCACTGGAGGAACGCATATTGGCACTGGAATCGGTGGTGTAGACTGCAGCCATGACCGGTAAACGCCTGATCGTCCACTTCCTGTTTCTGCTCCTTTTGCCGGTGCTGGTCGCCTGGCTGGGCCTTTCGGTAGCAGCAGCCATCGGGCTGGTGATTCTGGCGCTGTTGTGGCGCTGGGCCATCTCGATGAGCGTGTGGATCGCACCGGCCAAAGTACCGGAACTCGAACTCGAAACCATCTCCGCCAGTCACTTCGTCGAGAAAGTGCGTTGGTGCATGGACAGGCTGGGAGTTCCGTATGCTGAAAGGCCGGTGGGTGGGGCGCTGGTCGCTTTTTTTCTCGGCCGGTCGGTTCCCGTATTGTGGTTTAAAACTGGCGCCGTCCGCTCGTCCATCGGCAATTCTGCCGAGATTCTTCGATACCTCTGGGGTCGCTATTCGGCAGAGCGTCCGGAGGCCGCTCAATTCCTGCAACCGACAGCTGAGAGACTTGAATTGGAGAATTCTCTCGACCGCTGTGGTG
>JAOUCS010000122.1 GCA_029859645.1 Lysobacterales bacterium
TGATCACCGCAGGGTCTTCGATACTGGCGATGATGCGGACGTCACCACCGCATTTGCTGCAGGTTTCAATATCGATATCAAAAACCCGCTTCAAGCGCCTGGCCCAGGTCATTGCCATGTGTCGGTCCAACGGCGGGGATTTTTGAGTCTGCGCAGGAGCATTGCCTTTGCCTCGTTTCGAGGGAGTGATCAACCCTCGATGCTTACTGTTGGAAGCAAACACGCCATGAAACCGCGTGAGGTTGACGCGTGGTCGGGGGACCAGGGCCACCAGACGGGCGATGAAGTCCAGTGGCTCGAAAATCACCTGTGTGGTTCCATCAGAATAGGGCGTCTTAAGCTGATAGCGTATCTGTCCGTTGCGGGTCAGTGACAGGCGCTGGTTGGAAACTGCCGGTCTTGCGATGTAGCGACACAGACGTTCCAGCTTGGCCCGTTCATGTGCCTGGGCTGCGACACCGGCGTGAAGCGAGAAGCCCGCACTGTGACCCGTTTGCGGTTTGCTGAAGTCAGACCTGCAATCGGGCAGCGTTTGTAGCGTGAATACCTTGCGGCCCTGTTGCGGGCCGACCGCAATACGGTAAGTAATGGAACTGCCGAGCAGGTGATGGATGGCAGCCTCATCTTCTTCACCGCCTGCAGATGAGGTCAGCCAAGCGCCCTCGACATCACGCTCCAACAAGCCCTGACGTTCCAGGTAACGGGCAATACGTCGGGCAATGGTATGGGTGAGTCGAGAGAGTTCATCACTGGTCGGCGCGCTGGTCCGGCGAAATCGCATACCAGGTCCATGGGTGCGGTCAACATACGCGCCATCCAAAAACAGCATATGAAAATGGATGTTCAAGTTCAGCGCGCTGCCAAAGCGCTGGATCAGGGTGACGGCGCCGGTTTGTGCGGTGGCTTTTGTATATCCGGCTTTTCTTCTCAGATGCGTGGCAATGGCCCGATAGACGATACCCAGCACCTTGCCCATGACGGCAGGTTGGCTGGCGAATAGAAAGCGGAGCGGGAACGGAAAGCTAAGCACCCACTGGCGCATGGCCTGATGCGGCAGGATTTCATCTACCAGCAGGGCGGCGCCGTCCGCCATTCTCCGTGCACCACAACTGGGGCAGAATCCGCGTCTCTTACAGCTGAAGGCAACCAATTTTTCATCGTGGCAAGACTCACAACGGATTCTCAGGAATCCATGTTCAAGCCTTCCGCACTTAAGGTACTCATCAAATTCATTTGTAACGTAAGCGGGTAGGTACTTACCATGGCTTGCTAACTCTGCTTGAAACTCAGGCCAGTACTCATCAATGATTTGATAGAGTAATGTCTTCTCAGACCGGTGGCGTACATATACTGGGGAGTAATTTGGCCGCGAGCGCTGGATTTGGTGTGTATGCAATTCCAAGGTTGGAGCAAATACTGAAAGTATTCGTTCCTGGTCTTGCAGGGCACAATGGCTGGTTTCTTAAATCGCCGTCAGACAGTTTCTTTGAAATCGATCAGCTTTTTCTCTGGTCGGCCAGGCTGGTGGCATTGGTGCCTAAACCACGAGTGAATCTGACGAGTTCTTTAGGTCAATTGCTGCTGATCAGAATAGCATGGTGAAACTTCTGCTTCGGGTCGTTAGTAGCCATTAGGGACTCTGAATGGCCTGGTTCTGCAATGCGACAAGTAAGAGAACTCCCCTGGACGTAGATCTCAGGGGAGTTTTGTTCTCAGTTCGGCCAGAGACGAAAATATACTAGCTGCGCGCATGCATCCATTTTCACGTAACGATTCTTCAAATGACACGTACACATTTCGTTACAAGCCTTCTCGTTCTGCCCTTAATCGGGAGTGGCGGCAGCGGGCGGGAATGGGCCCGTAGAGCCCATTCCCGCCTAAAAGGCAAAGATCAGGAATCGCAGTCCAGCGCGTCGATTCCCAGCAGCTTGACTAGTGCTGTGGTTTTACTCCCATCCTCGCCCTGCAAGTGGGCTCGCCCCGAAGTGCAGGTATCGAAGATGAAGGTGATTTCACCCCAGCGCGAGAGCTCAGGGTTCGGGTCGGCAAACGTACCTCTGACCGCAATGAACAGATCCAGGGTGACGGATTTGCCGAACAGGATCGGATCAACGGCGGTCTCGGAAAGCAACCACAGTCTTTGGCCATTGGAGCGCCAACCGTAGTAGTACAACAGCCAGCTGCCATCGGCGACGATCACGTTGAAGCCCTCGCCATCGAAGGCCGGGTCGTACCACAACCCGGCCAGGCCGGCCTGGTTGGCCACCTGCTCGAAGTCGTTACCGGCGGAAACCACCAGGTCCACCGCCGTGCCGGGCGGGACCGAATCCCCACCCTCCGGCGTCTGCTTGATCACATTGCCCGCCGGCACGGTGTCGCTGAGCTGGGTGCTCGTAGAACCAACCTCGAGCCCCGCCGCTTCGATGGCGGCCTCGGCTGCCTGCAGCTCTAGACCCGTCACGTCCGGGACGGGCACATTTACGTCCTCTGGAACCATCAAGAGCCGGGCGTTGATCGCCCCTGCTCTCGCCAGAGGGGCATCACCGGCATCCGGGGTGAGGGTCAGGGAGATCGTCAGAGAGCCCTCGGGAGAGAGAGACCCAGAGGGGATTATGTCCTCACTCTGATCAACGATGGAATCAGGCGAATCGAACGGGCCAATTGAGCGGATCGGGAAACCGAATCCAAATTCCTGGTTGCCGGAATCGCCGAAGTAATCAAAACTGAAGGAGCCGTGCTGTATCAAGCCCTCAGTTTCTGTGTATACGGTTGCGAACCCAACGCTGAAGTCCGTATCGGTCATCGAGATGATCAAATCGCCGGCAACCCCAACATAATCGACCCTCAGCTCCATATCCGGCGCCGTGACACTTCCTGCATCGGGCTTGCTTCTTGCAGTTACGTAAACATCAAGACCACCTTGGTTGTGGCTATACTCAATGAAGCCCCTGATGGTCGACTGGTCTAAGCCTCCGTTGTCCACAACCCGAATCTCATATTGACCAGTGGGTTCACTAAAAAGCAAGACAAACTCCGCCTGGACGGGTTGCCAGGCTGTTGAGAGCATTAAGGCCAATGTCGAAACAAAAAGTGTTCTCATTTCGTTCCTCCTGTTTGGAGTTCCTTCAATATTGAATGACAAACGGTCGGGGTCAAACCTTGCGTCCGTTCCGGATTTGATGTATGGCGCTGATTCCGGGATTCTCCCTCCGCTGCCCACACGGCAAAGCCACCGCCGGATAGGCCTTGCCAGTCTGATTAAAATCCGGCGGAAAGCTTTTCCATTCAACCACTCATGGACAGCTTAAGCCACTGACAGAGGTGAGTCGGATAATATCCTCAGTGGTGGTGCCGAAACCCGTGGTCGAAGCCCGCTCAACGGTGCCGGTGTCCTTGGAGGTGAACTTGAAGGTAAGCGTTCCCCAGGGATCACGGACGAGATCGTTCATGTCGTAATCGTCTCCGTAGCTCGGACCCGACGTAACCACCACGGGCACGACGGCGGTGTCGCCCTCAACGTCCCCGGCTCCGACCACGTACATTTGGTTTCCGGCTTCATCGTAGGTGTAGAAGTAGGCCAGCATATCCAGACTAAGTCCGGATCCGGTGATCTCGATGTTGTACCCCTCGCCGTCACGCGCGGGGAGATACCAGGAGCCGGTAATGCAGGGGATGATGTCAAACGAACCGGCAGGGGGTGGATCAACAGGAGGCTCATTGCCGCAGTTTGTCCCATCCGCCAAGCTTAAGTCGGCGTATGTAGCGTATTGATCCGCCTCCTTTATCCCGACACCTAAAAGGCAATTTTCTGCACCAGACTCGTCGCATGGTCCCCATGTAGTCGACCCATAGTTCGCACCTGACACGCCTGCAATAAACCCTTGGCCAACTTCGGTTTCTTCCTCCACTCCGATCCAGTAAGTGTTCTGATCGGGTCGCCCGGCAGAGTCCGGGATGAGGCCACCGCGATTAAGAGCGTCATTTATCTGTTCCATAGTGACAAAAGCGTCCTCTTCTGCATTTCCCCCAGTGAAGGGAAAGTCATCCAGGCCAGACCCGTAAACAGTCCACCCGGTTTCATATCTGAAATCCACGTTCACTTTGACGGTGCCATATTGATCGGTATTCAGTTCCAAATCTTTGATCGCGACCGCCGTGTCACCGTCGACGCAGACCTCTTCTGCCAGAACAACGCTCGTACCCAGCAGCAAAGCGATGGCAGTTGAGCCAGCCAGCGCCGAAAACCTTCTCACCTTATTCACGATATTTACCTCCTTCAGCCCAAGGGCATCTAAACTGCGAACAGAACATGAATTCATATGTTAACCCTTTATAATTGTCGAACTTGTCAATTACTGCCATCGGCGAGATACTGGTTTGACTAGCATCAAGTGTTTTTTGGATAGAAGTCGACCAAAGTCATTGTCGGCTCTTTAAGAGACAGACTCGTAGCCGGGGTTTCTCTGCATTCGCGTCAATATGCCAAAGCTTCCATAGGTTGCTCATGATTGAGTCAAACACAGCGCCATCCATTACACCGCTCACTCGCCTGGCGCATTCTATGTGCGTTGCCTCTTTTGCGAGTCAAGTCGGCGCGCCCGTGGAAAAGGCCTACACATCGATTGGTTTACCCGTTTGCTGCGATGACCCGAACCTCTGGGTGCCCGTGCGTCATACGTGGGCGTGGTTCGAGCGCGCAAGCTGCCTGGTGGACCCTGCGGTCGGCTGGCTGGTTGGCCAGAGTATCGGTGATCGTTGCCTGAGCCTGGACTTGGCTGCCAGGATCGAACATGCGCCAACCGTGTTTCTGGGATTGCAGGCGCTGATCCGTGAAGCGACTTCGGAATCCACCCACCTGGAGATGTCATTGCGAAACCACCACGACTCAATCCGCCTGTCGACGGAGTATCGCATGAAATCCTGGCCGGGCTACGATGTAGACCAGGCCTACCAACTCGCCGTGATGGTCGAGCTGATCCGGTACTGCATCGGCCGGTCTTGGTCACCTGGCAAGATTGGCATAGAGGCAAAGCGGGCGCCAGGTCGGCTTCGGGATTGGTACCCCGGCACGAGGATCCTCACCGGTCAGCCATGTGGATTTGTTGAAGTGGATTGTCGAGTGCTCCACCAGAAATACGGGGATCGAGTGGTGTGCCCGAATGAACCAAGCCTGGAAAAGCCTCGCCATCTTCGGGCCGCCGTGAGGAATCTCATCAAGGCCTATATGAATGATGGTCCCGTAACCGCCCGCAAGATCGCGCAGCTACTCGACATGTCCGAGCGAACGCTGTTCCGGCAGCTGCGGCAGCAACGCAGCCGATTCCAGCTCGAACTCGACACGGCCCGCTTCGAGTACGCCAAGGACCTGATCCGGGAACATGATCTGTCCTGTCACCAAACAGCGGCGCGGGTCGGCGTCGCCGACGCGGGTAATTTTTCGCGCATGTTCCGGCGCATCGGGGGCCTGAGCCCCAGCCAGTATCGCAATTCCCTGAGCGCCTGATACGAATGGCAGCAGCACGAAGCACCATTTCAGAGACCTGGTTTTTCCTGATCTTTTCCATATGGACTCCACATAGTTCGCGAAGAATTTCAAACCAGTTATCAGATGCTTATGCATAGCGGGCTTGTAGATGGGAACACTATCTCCCAGCCCTCAACGTATCCGGACTCGACTTCGGTTAGGGGTCGGAAGCAGAACTCGATCAGGGCAGGTAGAAGATAGCCGTTAGTTCTGCTATCGGCTGTGACTTCAACCGGTCGATGCAACACCTAGCCTTTAATATGAGGGAGGAGGATGTTGCATATGAGGAAATACCTGCCAAGAAGATATTACTCTGAAGCCGACAGAGCCCTGATGTGGGACCGCTGGCACAAAGGTGAGTCACTCCACACGATTGGGCGTTTGTTTGAGCGAAGCCACACGTCGGTTAGACGCATTCTAGCCGAGACTGGCGGGATTCGCCCGGCACAGAGGAGGCGTTCCAGGTTGGCCCTGACTTTGGAGGAACGCGAAGAGATCTCGCGTGGCACGGTGGCGGGTCATTCGATTCGATCGATCGCAACGGCATTAGGGCGCTCACCCTCCACGGTAAGCCGGGAGTTACAGCGTAACGGTGGCCGCCAATATTACCGAGCCAGCCAGGCAGAAAAGGCAGCATGGGATCGGGCCTGTCGTCCAAAGCGCTGTAAACTGGTAGCCAACCGTGCGTTGGCGTAGCTCGTAGCGCGTAAACTTGAGCAACTGTGGTCGCCGGATCAGATCGCTGGCTGGTTGAAACGCACCTATCCGAATGATGAGAACTACCAGGTGTCGCACGAGACCATCTACCGCTCACTGTTTATCCAGGCCCGGGGTGCTTTGAAGAAGGAGTTGCTGCAGCACATTCGCTCTCGGCGCACCATGCGGCGCTCGCGGCATAAGTCACTCAAAGGCGAAGGGCTGGGTCAGATGACTGACATGGTATCGATCCGAGAACGACCTGCGACGGTTGAGGACCGTGCCGTACCCGGGCATTGGGAAGGCGACCTCGTCTTCGGTAGCAAGAACAGTCAGATCGCCACATTGGTAGAACGTCACTCGCGTTATGTCATGCTGGCTAAGGTCGATGGTAAAGATACACAAACAGTGATCAATGCTTTGATCAAGCAAGCTCGCAAACTACCCCGGGAGCTCTACAAGTCGTTGACCTGGGATCGGGGTTCGGAAATGGCCGACCACAAACGCTTTACCCTGGAGACCAACATCCAGGTGTACTTCTGTGATCCAAGAAGCCCTTGGCAACGAGGTTCCAATGAAAACACTAATCGGCTGCTTCGCCAGTACTTCCCCAAGGGGCTGGATCTCTCAGTACACTCGCAAGCGAAGCTGAATGCAGTGGCCCGACAACTGAACGAACGACCCAGAAAAACTCTAAACTATGAAACACCAGCTGAGCGATTTAACCAATGTGTTGCGTCGACCGGTTGAAGTCACGACCCGTTGCGGTCATTCACTGAATTCCTATCACGCAGCGTTTCAGGGTGACCGCACAGGATGAAGGCCGAGGTCCGTTATAGGATGAAGAAAAGGGACTGTTCGCTGTCTTTGCGTAACTGCTTTGTGACTGGGCTTCCAGCACGCAGCCATTCGTAAATCGTTTCCTAATGCGTGCCGTTCAAGGCTGTGTTTCATTGTTCGACTATTTGGGTTAGTGTCAGGAACCAAGGGTCATACAGCCAAGCCCCTGATTTGTTTGGAGGATATCGTGAATTTCAAAAGGCTTTTCTGTCTCCTGGCCGCATCTTATGCGGCGTTGCCGCTTCTTGTTCCTACCACACTGGCATCCTCAAAGGCCGCGGAATACACCAACGATGCTATCGGCAGAATGCCTTCTCCGGTTGTAGTTTCAGACCCCGTGGCTTACTACCATTCTCGGCAACTGGCTCTAAAACTGGTACAGGCTGAGCGTTGGAATGAGGCGGTTCCGGTACTTCAGCGACTCACATCTCAGTATGCCGATGATGGTGACACTTGGTATTTGATGGGGCTGTCTTATTTGGCAACACGCAATTGGCGAGATGCTATCGAAGCGTTGGAGAATACGTTGGGACTGGGTACGGCGCTGCAGGGCATTCCCACTGGATCGGCTCCATCAAATGACATAATGGTCAATATTGCACTAGCTCATGCACAACTGGGTGAGGACGTTCAGGCCTTAGCCTGGCTTGAATCGGCCCTTGCAGCCAGGTGGGACGAGCGCCACAGTTTGATCGGTCATACAGGCTTCAGCAGCCTACAGGATTCCGAGGCATTTCGGCGGGTTTCGGGCAGCGCGATTTCGGATTTGGAATCGGTGGCGGCATGGGACCAGGATCTGAGCTTCCTGGTTGAGTCCATAGAGCGGCTGCACGTTGACATGTACCACGCAATCAGCCGCGAGGGTTTCGAAGCCGAGGTCGCGTCACTACGCCTGCAGTTACCCACGCTTACGGATCGGCAAATCATGGTGGAATTTATGAGACTGCTGGGTTCTCTGGGAAATGGACACAACTTTATTGTGCCCATTTACTCGAAAAAGGGTTCGTTGTTGAAACTTCCGATGCAGTTCTACTGGTTTTCGGACGGACTGTTTGTGGTTGCGGCCGATGATGAATATGAGGAGTTGATTGGTAACAAAGTCGAATTGATCGGGGCGACGCCTGCAGCCGAGGCTGCCTCCGCGACCAAGCAGGTCAACGCTCGAGACAACGAAATGCAGCACTTGCTGCTCAGCCCATATTATCTGGCTCTCCCTGCGGTACTCGAAAATCTGGATATTGTTGAGAATGAAAGTGTGGTTAGCCTGACTCTAACCACGCCCGCTGGCGAGAGAGTGACTGTGCAGCCAACGCCTAGGGAATTTGATTTTAGCGGCTTTCCCGCACTGCCGCCGCCGCCTGATGTCCCGGCGCCGCCCTACCTTACCCAAGTCTCCAAAGCGTACTGGTCGCAAACTTTTCCGGATTCCAATACTTTGTATATTCAATTCAACAATGTTACCAATCTGGAGGAGCAATCCCTTAAGCAATTCAATCACGCGGTGCGGCAGGAGATCACCGCGCAGTCCGTGGACACGTTGATACTTGACCTCAGGCAGAATAGCGGTGGCAACGGATCTATATTGCCGCCCATGTTGCGAACGCTTATTTACTTTGAAACGACCTATCCAAGTGGCCAACTCTTCGTCATTATGGGTCGAAAAACCTTTTCAGCCGGGCATGAGTTGCTGGCGCAGATCAGTCAACTGACCAATGCCGTACTGGTCGGAGAACCCAGCGGTTCACGTCCCAACGCGCTAAGCGAGTCTGGTTGGTTCGTACTGCCTTACAGTGGAATCCGCGGGATTGTGTCCTCCCAGTTCCACCAACCTTCCTCACCTGAAGATCACCGCATTTGGATCGCACCCCACGTTCCAGTTTCGTTGTCTTCCAAAGCTTACTTCGAGGGAAGAGATCCGGCCCTGGAGTCGATATTGAACATTACTGCCAAGCAGCAGTAGGCTGAATACTGCGTCTTGTTCGCACTCAATTGACCCGTCAAAGGGATTTAGCAATAGTTCGGAAAGCAGGCGCCGTCGTATTTGGTGACTGAGATGGACAGAGTGCCGGAAGTTCCGCTGCTGGCCGAACTGAGAACTTAGCTCCCCTGAGAATCGCATCCAGGGGTATTCTGCTGTGCGCTGAACACCTGAATAAATCGATTGAGAGGCTACTTGGGCCGCTGTCGACCCATCTCGGAAGTCTTGATGGTTCGCCACATGAATCTAATTTTCGTTTGGTGAAAGCTTTCGGAGCAGCGCAAACGCTACTATCCCTAAAAAAGATTCCAGCAAGGCATAGACGATAAGAAGCCAGTGTGGCCGACCGTCGATAAAAAAGCTCAGTATTCGCCGCGGATAGGAAGAATAAACCACGTCTCTGTTCAATCAGGCAAGTATGTTTCCCCGGTTAAGGCTGAAAGATCCACGCTGTAGGCAGGCGAGCCGGTGTCTGAAAGCATTCCACTAGGTGATCAGGCCGCTGAATCCATGCAATAAGTCTGAAAACCCGGCGAGCAGCCGAAAGATTCCCTGGGCTTCCACCCAACCGCTCTAGGTGAGTGTCAGTTCCGGTTGTAACACCGGCGGTGATCGTGGTGTGTTGCCGATCAAAAGCTCACGCCGGCGAACATGCCCCAGGATCTTCGCGATCAGCGGCGGATCTTCGATACAGGCAATGACTCTAAGCCTGCCGCCGCATTCCGGGCAAGTCTCGAAGCTATCGCGTCCTGCTCTCGCCCCTTACCTACATCCCTGTAGGCAATGTCGATAGCGAAGACCCGCTTGAGCCGCTGCATCCATTGGGCAGGATGTCCCGGTGCCGTGAAGCACAGGGAGGTGCGAGAACGGCCAACTCATGGGCGCCACGGGCTTGTCGCCTTCCACCGCGCGCTGCGCTCGTTGCGGTACGATGCGATCACGATGCTTGAAGTTCGGGGCGAACACCCCGTGAAAACGAGTGAGGTTCAATCTCGGGCGTGGGACCAGCGCGGCCAGGCGGGCGATGAAGTCCAGCGGTTCCAGCACGACATGGGTCGATCCATCCCGGAAGGGATGTTTGTAGCGGTAAACGACCCGGCCTCGGCCATCGACGCTGAGGCGTTTGGTGGCGATCGGCGGGCGGGTGA
>JAOUCS010000222.1 GCA_029859645.1 Lysobacterales bacterium
GCGTGCGTATTGACTGGGAATGAAAGATGCAGCCCGATTCTTTTTCCACTACCAGTACTTCCCAGTGGGAGGCGTCAGTACGCGTGCCTTGCCTGGACGACCATGTTCTCCAGCGCTCGCTGGCTTCCACCGGTAGCTCTTCAACTACCAATGGCTGCCCGTCCGCAAACCAGTAGTGAATAACGGTCAGCGGTCGCTTTGCCCCGGAAATTTCCGTATAGAAATATCGGATACCCTCGGCATCGGTCAGGCTGCGGACGAAGCCTGCGGGCTCGCGCTGATCAATGTTGCTGGTAAACCCGGCCCTGGATACCGTAACGTCGGCGGGGCAGTAGGATAAATTCGGGTTGAATTCAAGATCAAGCGCTATGGATGTGACCGATGGCTCTATCAGCATGGCGCTGCCGACAACAATAAATACACCATTGAGTGACTGTATCTCGCTTGCAGCTGAATGCGCAAAACCGGGCAAGGACGCGCCGACCTCAATCCTGCCCAGCGGAGCCACGTCCAATGGTATGGCGTTCAGGGGTATGGCGTTGTTGCCAGGCAGCGCCATTGCATCCGCCATATCTGCATTCAGACGCTGCAGTAATCGCTGATTCAATTCCGCAGTGGTTTCGGCATACGTTTCCTGCTCAAATGAAAAATTGCTTGAGCTGACTTGAAGTTGGTTGAAGCGTGGAAACCATTCCAGGCGGTTGTCACTGTAGTCCAGGGAAATTTCGCCGTAAGCATTCGCCGAAATGACATTCCCGGCAATGTCCGTAATTTCCAGCCATGACTCCAGGGCAATGTATTGCTTGTAAAAACGTACCCTGGGTTTGCGGAGCTGGAATCTTCCGGAAATCTCTGCCTGCGCGCTGAGCCCGGTAGAAATTTGCTCAGCCAGTTTGCGGTTATCCAGTTTTACCAGCGTGTCAATTTCATCCAGTTCCTTCAATGCGAGTTCAGCACTGGATACACGCTGATTCTGGACGGCTGCATGCTCGAATAGAGGCCCGGTTTGTTGCGGTGAGGTACAGGCAAATACAAATTGCGTAACTACAACCAGGAAAAGAATGCGGGTCGTCACCTTACGCATACTGAACTCAAGCCCTTCCAGCGCCGTTACGAAATGTTCCTCCATTGTGCGGAGTGGCCCTGCCAAAAGCAATGTCATTCGCGGTTCAGCCTGGTTTTCTGCCACCGCATAATCCAGCGGAAACCGGGGCATGAGCGTTCAACCCTGATTTAAGGACAACGCAGTTTATTATTTGGTGGATTATTCTCCGGTATCGAGTTGCTCGCAAAGGGCCTGCCCACCGGGGACAGCGCGCGTGATATCGATATCACCTTCCAGGTTATCGTCATCAAGCGTGTAGCTTAGAGTCGCCGTTTCGCAATCAGCAAAATCAATCGTCATCGTGCCGACTTTGACAGTGGTGACTTCCATTTCATTATCAAAGAGCCCACCTGTGGTTTCGTTTATATCAATCTCTGCCACTGATCCCTCATATGGACCCTGGGCCGTCAGCCAGCGTAATCCGGAGGCGGTATCGTTTCCGTATGTGAACCATGAGATAAATATGAACTTCAAACCTTCCGCATTCGTATAAACGTCGAAATAAAAACCCTGGCCGGAGGTAGGCGGATTGAACCATCCACCGTCCATGCCATCGTTGATATCGACCGCCAGGGTTGATGGTTCACTGCGACGCTGACAGAAGTTTTCGGACCCCGGTATGGTGCGTACCATCGGCACCGTCCCCTCGCGACCATCACTGTCGAAGCGGTAGTCCATTGAGCCGACCTCGCAATCGGCAAAGGTCAGGGTGACCTCGCCGACCCTGGTCGTTTCAACCGTCTGCGGATCGTCGAATTTGCCCCCCAGCGTTTCGTACAGGTCGAGGGCCGCCACATTTCCTGCATAATTTCCCTGGGCTGTATACCATTGTTGTTCGCCGGGGCGTTCGGAGTCGGCATCAGTAAAGGTGAACCAGCCGATGAACATGAATTGGCTTGCCGGCTCGATATCGATGAATTGTCCCTGGCCGCTGGTAAGCGGATAGTACCAGGAACCTGCATGTCCGACGCTGATTGCGAAATCCGGGTCGATGTCCAGGTTAATGACCGTGCAGTTAACCTCTTCACCCAGGCCCAGCACGACCGTGTCCCTATCCATCTGCAAGCCGCCATCACACATCCAGGCGCCTGCCAGATAACCTTCAGGCCCGCCGCTTTGCGACAAGTCGTACGATCCGGCGACAAAATCCTCGCCGCTCGTTACGCTGGGCCCCTGGCCGCTGAAACTGACAGGTCCGCTCGCGTGCAGCATCCAGTCCGAAGGCATCGCCATTCCGCCATCATCATTAACGACCTCGTTGACCAGCATGAGGCTGGGTGCGATGTCATCATTGGTTATGGTGCAAGTGGCCTGTTCTCCCGTCCCCAATGTGATCGTGTCACCATCGACCTGAGTGCCTCCCAGGCAACTCCATTCGCTGGCAGTGTAGCCTGAGGCTCCTTCGCTCTCGGATAAATCGTAAGTGCCGGCCACGAACGACGCGCCGCTTGATATGCTCGGCCCGCGTCCGCTGAAACTGTTGGGCCATCAGCTGTCAGTGACCAGGCAGAGGCTCGAGCAGTGCCGCCGTTGTCATTGATGACCTCGTTGACCAATGTCAGGCTGGCGCCATCGGTTTCTCCACAGGAGTAGACTTCGACATCGTCGACATACCATCCCACCGCACCAAGGCATTCATCGATACCAAAGTCGAACCGGAGCTGGATGCTGTCCCCGGCTGCGGCAATGCCGGCAAGGTTGACGCGGGACACGCCCCAACTGCCGCCTTCCAAATCCAGCCCAGGCCCGGTGAAGGCCTCCTGTTCCGCGAGGGGGTTCTGGTTGTATGGACTTGTGTTGTCAGGAGGGTCATCAAAAGCTCTGAACAGTTCATCGGTGTAGGGTCCGGTCTC
>JAOUCS010000223.1 GCA_029859645.1 Lysobacterales bacterium
GCTTCGCCGACGGCGGATCTTTCGTGTTTCTGCTCGAACCCGATTCGCCGACCCACTGCGCGCTCACGATCTACCTGGCATTCGACTACGCACGCGGCGTAAGTCCCGCACAACGGTTGCTGTGGGGTGCTTTCCGGATGATGTTCCCGGAATTCATCCATGACGTAATCTGGAACCATGCACTGTGCGAGTTAAAACAGGCGGCCGAAGACGCGGAGACGGCCGTTGGCGACATTCCGGGACAGTGACTCTTTGCCCTTCGGGCATCAGTACAACGAAGTCGAACCGGATACCCCAGCCTGGCACGACCCCGGCGTCGGGGCAGATGACGGTCTGCTCTTTCCGGGTCAGAGCCTGGGCGGCGACGATGTCTATCCTGGCCCCATCCGTCGGGAGTTGCCTGCTTTTTCGATTAATCGGGATGCGGCGACAAACGCATCAGGCAATGGCGTATTGGAATTACATTGACCTGATGGCGAATATTCGCAAACCGGCACCGGCGAAAGGGCGGGCTCGCCGACTGGATGTCGATTCAGCGGTAGCCGGGTGCGCTGTTGCAGTTCAGTCGCTTTGGTAATCGCCTGTCGATGCCGATGCTTGTGCAAGCATCAAAACAGGGTATAGATGAACGGCGCGACGGCGGAACCCTGGGTCAGCACAATCAATGCGCCCAACAGCAGCATGACCATGATTATTGGTGCCAGCCAGAATTTCTTCCTGGCGCGCATGAAGCCCCAAAGGTCCTTGATTAAATCCAACATTAGTATGGATGCTCCACGTTGTTTCTATCGACGCTGCGGCTTTTAACCCTGTAGCTTGCACTATTGTCATCGAGTTTTCGATGCAACGGGTCTTTGCCAAAAACACGCATTACCAGTCCGAACGGCATAAACAAGCCATAGAATAAAATACCGAGGATCAGCCGCGTATTGATCCAGTTCATCATGTTGCCAAATTTCATCCAGCCAATATAGACCGGCTTCAGCGTAGCAGGGACCAGTAGCGCCCATAAGCTGAGTACACCCGCAAACATCCATGGCCATCGCGGATAGCCGAGGGAGAACAGGAAGGGTATGCACAGGCCGAACAAAATGACGACGATTGCACTGCTCACCAGGCCGAATTTTCGGTAGCCCGCCTTGTCCAGGGTTGCGATATTGCCAGTCATAGTCAGTCCAGTGCGTACTCGCCCCGCCAGTCGGTGGTTTCTTGCCATGGCGGCTGGCGGTTTTTGCACAGCAGAAAATTCTCCAGAACCAGGTAATCCATTTCCGTGCGCATAAAACAGCGGTAGGCGTCCTCGGAGGTGCAGACAATGGGTTCGCCACGCACGTTGAAGGAGGTATTGACCAGTACCGGACAGTCGGTGGCGTCCTCAAACGCATCGAGAAGGCGATGGAAGCGGGGGTTGGTTTCTTTGTGCACTGTCTGGATTCGTGCCGAGTAATCTACGTGCGTGATGCTCGGAATTTCTGAGCGCGGGATGTTGAGTTTTTCGATACCAAACAGATGCTGCTGTTCCTCGGTCATGATCCGGCATTTTTCCTTTTTTACCGGTGCCACCAGCAGCATGTAGGGGCTCTTGCGGTCGATTTCGAACCAGTCGGATACGCGCTCTGCTTTCACGGCAGGCGCAAAGGGGCGGAAGGACTCCCGGTATTTGATCTTCAGGTTCATCACTGATTGCATTTTCTGGCTGCGAGGGTCGCCGATGATACTTCGGCCGCCCAGCGAGCGCGGCCCGAATTCCATGCGTCCCTGAAACCAGCCGACGACATTTTCGTCGCCCAGGATCTCGGCCAAACGCGGCATTAACACCGTGTCGTCTAATTCTTCGTAGGATGCACCGATGCTATCGAGGTAGGCTTTGATGTCTTCAGGTGGGTTGCGAGGACCCAGGTATGCGCCCTGCATATCGTCACCAGCCGAAGCACTGCGCGAGTTGTCTAGATACTCGTACCACACCGAGAGCGCTGCACCCAGTGCGCCTCCGGCGTCACCGGCTGCTGGTTGAATCCAGATGTCCTTGAATGGCCCCTCGCGCAAAATCCGACCATTGGACACACAATTGAGCGCAACGCCGCCGGCCAGGCAGAGATATTCAGTGCCCAGTTCCTTGTGAACGCTGCGAGCGATCTTCAGCACGACCTCTTCGGTGACCACCTGTATCGAGCGGGCGATGTCCATTTCGCGCTGGCTGATCTCTGACTCCGGCGCCCTGGGGGGGCCACCGAACAGGGCATCGAATTTGCGGTTGGTCATGGTCAGACCGGTTGCGTAATTGAAGTAACTCATGTCCAGGCGAAAACTGCCATCTTCTTTCACGTCAACCAGCTTGTCGAGAATCAGGTCGACATAGGCCGGCTCACCGTAGGGGGCAAGCCCCATCAGCTTGTATTCCCCGGAATTCACTTTGAACCCGGTGAAATAAGTAAAGGCTGAATACAGCAGCCCAAGCGAATGGGGAAAATCGATTTCCCACTGGGGCGCCAGGTTGTGGCCCTCGCCCAACCAGACAGAACTGGTTGCCCACTCGCCGACGCCGTCGAGGCAGAGCACTGCAGCTTTGTCAAAAGGGCTCGGATAAAAAGCCGATGCAGCGTGGGAATGGTGATGGGCGTTGAACAACAATCGCGGAACAGTATTCGCACTGCTGGCCAGCTTGCCGAGTTCCCGTTTCAGGGTGGCCTTTAAAAACAGCTTGTCCTTCAGCCAGATTGGCATCGAGGCGAGAAAGGACCTGAAACCCTTGGGCGCATAGGCAAGATAGGTTTCCAACAGACGTTCAAATTTAATCAGGGGTTTGTCGTAAAACACCACATAGTCGACATCGTCGAGCTGCACGCCGGCCTCTTCCAGGCAGTATGTAACCGCCCTCGCAGGAAAGTCGGCATCGTGCTTCTTGCGGGTAAAACGCTCTTCCTGCGCTGCGGCTACTATCTGACCGTCGACC
>JAOUCS010000123.1 GCA_029859645.1 Lysobacterales bacterium
CGAGGGTCATGTCGGTGATATTCACCACGTCGACCAGCTTTAACAGCTGATGGTTGATTTGTTCAATGGCCTCATCTGAACCCGAAGTCACCAGCGTGAGCCGGGAAATTTCGTCGTCCTGGGTGGGGGCAACGTTCAGCGATTCGATGTTGTAACCGCGGGTTGAAAACAGCGCAGCCACCCTGGAAAGGGCGCCGGCTTCGTTTTGCAGGAGTATGGATATGATATGGCGCATAACGATTGACATGTTGGCGCAGAACGGCGCCTATTGCAATGCGTCAAGAGTTGTTCGACACTTCGTCTTATCATGACACATGCAAGCAACAGATTGACCGCCGTTGGGCACCCCCTGGCGGGTCATAAAATGTCCGGCTCAGAGATGATCGTGCAAATCCTGGCAGACCAGGGAGTAAACGTGATTTTCGGCTACAGCGGCGGTGCAATTCTGCCGACTTACGATGCCGTGTTTCGCTACAACGCGGCACACATCAATGAAGACGGCAGCGAGCCCATGCCGCTGATTGTCCCCGCAAACGAACAAGGCGCCGGGTTTATGGCTGCCGGCTACGCGCGCGCCAGCGGTCATGTAGGAGTGGTGATGGTGACCTCCGGACCGGGTGCGACCAATACCGTAACCCCGGTGCGTGACTGCATGGCTGATTCAACACCGATCGTCGTGATCTGCGGGCAGGTGCCCACCAACGCGATCGGCACGGACGCATTCCAGGAAGCACCGGTGAACAGTTGCCTGGGCCCTGTCGCCAAACATACATTCCTGGTAACGGACCCGCAAAAACTGGAAGCCACGATGCGCACCGCGTTCGAGATTGCACGCACCGGCCGCCCCGGCCCGGTGGTGATCGACCTGCCGAAGGATGTTCAGAACTGGACGGGTGAATTCAAAGGGAAGGGCCTGTTACCGGTACCCGGTTACCGGCAGCGCCTGCATGCAGCCAGGGACAATCACCTGGACGACACCAAGTGTGCAAAGTTTTTCGGCATGCTGGAGGCTTCGAAAAGACCGTTGATCTATGCGGGCGGTGGTGTCATCAACGGCAATGCCACCGGGGAACTGCGTCTTTTTGCGGAGCGCTTTAAAATTCCGGTAACGACCACGCTGATGGGGATCGGCGCTGTCGATACCACCCAGCCGCTTTCCCTGCACATGCTTGGCATGCACGGACTGGCCAGCGCCAATTACGCGGTGGACGATTGTGATTTCCTGATCGCCATCGGTGCACGATTTGACGACCGGGTTGCCGGTGTACCGGAAAAATTTGCTCCGGGTGCGCGCAACATAGCCCAATTTGACATCGATCCGTCCGAAATCGGCAAAGTGAAAGCCGTTGACTGGTTTCACGTGGGTGTTCTGAGGCAAGACCTGCACGCCATCTGCGAGTATGGTGAGCGCCATCGGATTTCACCGGATTTCAGCGAATGGCACGGTGAAATCCAGGAGCTGAAAAAGACCTATGCGCTGAACTACGACCGGGACAGCGAACTGATTCAGCCGTACGCGGTGATCGAAGCCATCAACGACGTGACCGGCGGTGACGCCATCATCACCACCGGTGTGGGCCAGCACCAGATGTGGGCAGCCCAGTATTTTGACTACAAGCATGCCCGCCTGTGGCTGACTTCGGGCAGCATGGGAACGATGGGCTTCGGTCTGCCGGCGGCGATCGGGGCGCAGTTCGCGGCCCGTGACCACCTGGTCATCGATGTGGATGGCGATGCCAGCATCCGGATGAATCTCGGCGAACTGGAAACCGCGACTACCTACAATCTGCCAGTCAAGGTCCTGGTTCTGAACAACTATGGGGACGGAATGGTCAGGCAATGGCAGAAGTTGTTCTACGGTGGCCGCCTGTCCGCCAGCGACAAATCGCTGCGCAGCAAAGATTTCGTCAAGACTGCCGAGGCCGACGGGTTTCAGTATGCCGTGCGCCTGAGCGACAAGAAGGACCTGGAGAAAACCGTGCAGGAATGGCTGGCTTTTGCCGGCCCCGCATTTCTGGAGGTCATTATTGATCCCGATGCCGGAGTTTACCCGATGGTCGGTCCGGGCCTGTCTTATGACCAGATGATCACCGGCGACTTTATTCCCGCCAGGGTCAAGACTACCGAGGAAGATATTGACGGTTCATCGATGTTCTAAAGCCAGCAAGACTCGCATGGTGCGGCAGCTGATCATCGTCCTGGTGTTTAGCCTGGCGTACCTGTCCTTGCAGGCTAACGAGCCGGTGATTCACCCGCTGTTCAAAATTGAACGCAGCAAGAACGCCAATATCATTCAGTATGATGCCCGCTCCGGGCACGACGGCAAGTTACTCAAGAAAGACCCCGTGGTTGGATACTGGATTCGCCTGGCTGAGCAGGGCCAGGTGAAGGAACTCACCTGGACGCAAAAAACGTTTGCTTTCGGTTTCAAGACCCGGCTGGCCAGCGACCGGATGTCGGCTGAAATAGACATGGTCGCTGACCTGGGGGCGCCGGTTTCTGTAATCCATGAAGGAGATATCTACCGGGCCACCATCCCGATAGAAGGGCGCACCTCCTATCTGGACAGGGTTTATATCAAGGCCTCTGGCAAAGGCATCAAGGTCGACGTTGAGTATGTAGAGACTTTCGGCAGGGATGTCGAAACCGGGGAAGACAGGTACCAGAAAATTGTGCCCTGAATGTCCGTGATCACGGTCATCTTTGTCCTCTACCTGGTCGTCCTGGCCGGGCTTGCCCTCTGGAGCAGAAGCGAAACTCACTCGATGAGTGGCTATTTCATTGCCGGCAAAAAGCTACCACCCTGGGTGGTTGCCTTCAGCACCAATGCGACGGGCGAAAGCGGCTGGTTGCTGCTGGGACTGACCGGCATGGGCTACGCGGTCGGTGCGCAGGCCTTCTGGGTGGTGGCCGGTGAAGTGATTGGCATCGCCCTTGCCTGGGCGATGCTGTCCCGACGGATCAAGCGCCTGGCCGATGAAACCGATTCGATCACCGTCCCCGATGTGCTGGCCGCCCGCTTCAATGACCGGGCGCATGTGCTTCGCAAAATCAGCCTGTTGATCATCCTGGTGATGGTGGGCGCCTACGTTGCGGCCCAGATGGTTGCAACCGGCAAGGCCTTTGACGGGTTCACGGATTTGGATTATTCGACTGGCGTGCTGGTGGGCGCCGCGGTCATCATTCTGTACACGTTGGTGGGCGGCTACAAGGCGGTAGCCTGGACCGACCTGGTGCAGGGCGTGCTGATGCTGGCGGGCCTGATCATCGTGCCTTTGATCGCTATCGATGCAGCTGGTGGCTGGGCTATGGTCGTCGACAACCTGGCCAGCCAGGATCCAGGTCTGCTGACCGCCTGGGGCCCCGCAGGAAAGAGTACAGCAGCGTTGATAGGCATTCTCAGTTTTCTGGCGGTGGGTCTTCCTTTCATGGGCGTGCCGCAGCTGATGGTGCGCTTCATGTCAGCCCGCTCGGAACAAAGCCTGGTGCCGGCGATGGCAATTTCGGTCGTCGTGATCCTGTTGTTCGATGTCGGTGCTGTGCTGACCGGAATGGCCGGACGAGCCCTGTTTCCAGGCCTGGACGATCCGGAAAGCATTTTGCCTGTTATCTCAACGACACTGCTACACCCGGTGTTGGGCGGTATCATGATGGTGGTCGTGCTGGCGGCGATCATGTCGACCGTCGACAGTTTGCTGATTCTCGCTTCTTCCGCCGTGGTGCGGGATTACTGGCAACAAATCCTGGGTTCGAAGCTGAGCGACCGGGCGCTGGCCCATCGAGGGAAACTCCTTACAGTAGTCATTGGCATCATTGGCATTGTGTTCGCTCTGCACCAGACCCCGGTGATATTCTGGTTCGTGCTGTTTGCCTGGTCGGGATTGGGTGCGGCGTTCGGCCCGGTGTTGCTCTGTGCGCTCTGGTACCCGGGAACCAATCTGCAGGGTGCGATAGCCGGCATGTTGGGTGGTTTTCTGACCACGGTCGCCTGGGTGCTGTGGCTGAAACCCCATTTTTACGAACTGCTTGAAGTCATTCCGGGATTTATCGTCGGCCTGGCTTTGACCGTGATCATCAGCAAGGTGACCCATGAAAAGACGTAGCTTCCTCAGTAACACCAGTATTGCAGGCGCTGGCGCCGCCCTGTCGCCGGCCGCTTTTTTGCAGGCAGCAGGCCCGGCCGGAGCTGTCAAGGCCGACCTCCTGATCAAAAGTGCGCGGGTTTACACCATGGAGGGCTCACGGCCCCTGGCGGAGGCCGTTGCCGTGTTGGGTGACCGGATTATTGCAGCCGGTACGAACGATGAGCTGAAGGCTCTGGAAGGTCCGGCTACACAGGTAATAGACGGCGCCGGGATGACGGTGACTCCGGGTTTTATCGATGCGCACAGCCACCCGGATGGCGCCAGTGAAGTGACCGGCGCCGATGCGAATTTGCGCAGCATTGAAGCCATCAAAGAAGCCATGCATGCCCAGGCGGCCGTCACCAGCCCCGGGCAATGGGTCATTGGCAACAAGTACGATGACACCAAGCTGCAGGAGGGTCGGCCGGTCAATCGCCATGACCTGGATGCAGCGGTTCCGTCGCAGCCTGCCATTGTGCGGCACCGGGGCGGACACACCGCCGTGGTCAACAGCCGGGGCCTGGAGGTGGCGGGGGTGTCGGTAAACACACCCGATCCGGCGGGTGGCCAGTTCGGGCGGGAGAACGGTGAACTAACGGGTTTTGTAGCAGAAACGGCGTTGTTCGAAGTCATTGAGAAAGCGGGTGATTGGCCGGAAATAACCAGGCAAGTCCGTCAGCAGGGGGTGGCCCACATGTCGCGCGCGATGGCAAGAGCAGGTATGACCTCGACCACCGATGCGTGGGGCATGACTGAAAGCCTGGTTGCATACCAGGACGCTCGCGCCGCCGGTGAATTGCTGACGCGGCTTTCATTCATGCCTTTTGGCCTTTCAGAATTGTATGCAGATCTGAAATCAGCCGGAATCCGAAGCGGTTTTGGCGATGAGTGGATCCGTTTCGGCGCCGTCAAGTACGTGGCTGATGGTTCGGCATCGGAACGCACGATGCGGATGAGCTCTCCGTTTAAGGGCCGGCCGGATGATTACGGCATCCAGATCATGGACCAGCCGGAAATTGACGCTGCGGTGGATGATGCCCTGCAAAATGGCTGGCGTGTTGGCATTCATGCCAATGGGGACGTCACTATCGACATGGTGCTACAGGCCTATGAACGGGTCCTGCAAAACCGGCAAAGCCCGAATCCAAGGCTGCGGCTCGAACATTGCTCCCTGGTCAATCCGGACCTGCTGCAACGGATCAAGGACACGGGATCGATCCCCACGCCGTTTTATACCTATGCCCACTACCACGGTAACAAGTGGCCGGATTACGGCGAGGAGAAAATGCAGTGGATGTTCGCACACAAATCCTTCCTGGACTACGGCATCCCGGTTGCACCGGCCTCGGATTACACCCCGGGCCCGTTCGAACCGCTGATGGCGATTCAGAGCATGGTCACACGTAAGGATTTCGACGGCAGAGTGTGGGGGCCGAATCAGCGTATCACCGTGCTCCAGGCCATGAAAATATGCACCGTCAATGGCGCCTGGGCCTCAATGGAAGAAGGCATCAAGGGCAGTATCACCCCGGGCAAGCTGGCGGACCTGGTGATGCTTGCGGCTGATCCGAATGATACGGCGGCCGATGAGATCAAGAATATTCCCGTTGTCAGAACCCTGGTCGGAGGGAACACTGTTTACGAGGCTTGATTGGGGCCCTGAGAGGCTTTATTCCAGGATTTGCCGCAATTCATCGGCGGTTCTCCAGTGATCGCCACAGACGAATCTCGGTAGCTTCCAGCGCTCACTTTCCCGTGTCACGGGCTCGCCGGCCGTGGTAAACGCAGCCATAAACCAATCTGTTCTTGAGGGGAAATACTCATCGGTGAGATAGTCACTGAGCTCGCCGTAGGGGTAGGCAAACAGTGGAACGGACTGCCCCCCGGTTTTTTCACGAATCATTTTTTCGGCCTGCAGGATTTCTTTATCGGCGTCCTTCATGGTGCGGATCAAACGAAATGTACCCCTGTGTTCCGGTCCGACTACCAACGATTTGAGTGAACGATGTGTGTGGTCCCAGCTGTGATTGGCGATTTCCAGTAAGCCGTCCTCCGCGGCCTCTCGCCACCAGGTATCCCGCCACTGATCCTTTCCCGCGATGCAGGTCTGATCAAGCTCGGATCTCGCGGCCGGTGAAGCGATCACGAAGCTGGTTCCCCGGGGAGCGCAGCCATCCCAGCCCAGCTGCGGCCAGTTCGCCAGCAGGTTTCGAAAACTCTTGAGGTAGCCCCAGTCCGGATGCGAAAAATCCTGGTAATCGAAGTCAGAGCCATCATCGAAACTGATGGCGACAAATTTGCCGGATTCCAGGCGAGCATCCTCCCGGCAGAACAGGTGATTGACCAGGACGCTCAGCGGCACGACTTTAAAACCGAGTTCATCGATCAGTCCGAGGTCCTGCTCCAGCGCGACATGGTCATTTTCATGGTAGTCCCAGCCTGGTGCATGCAGGCCGTGGTAGGTCAGAACCGGGACGCGCCAGTCCTTCAAGACTTATTGACCTTTGACTGTAGATTTGTTGGGTTGAGCACCGTCATGCCCTCTGCTGCGAGTAAGTCATGCAACAGAGCCTGGTCAGCGTTGAATATCTGTTCCAACTGAGCCAGTTCATCGGAATCTACCAGCCGCAGATACCGCTTACCGTTTTCCGTGATCGTTGGCACTTTGCGTTGAATAGGCAAATGAGCTGTTATCACCGGGTTATCTTCGGGAACCCACACCCCCCCCTCGAGCCTGAGCCGCTGCATGCCGGGGAAGACTTTCTTTTCGGAGTCATGCCCCCGTGTTGCTGCGTTCACGCCGAGGAAATCCAGGGTTCCGGAGATCAGCCTGTCAGCGTTTGCCTGGTCCGATGGTAAATCCATGAGGACCAGGAACTGGCTGGCCGGATAGACCTGCAGCCAATTCTGCAGGTGGGCTCCAAAAAAGCCCATGTCCACGATGCCGAGCGGTTCGCTGATCTCCAGCAATGACTGGTCAGGTGAAACGCCACCGTGTGAAATGTGGTGCAGGTAGGCCGATACGGTTCGGTCCACCGGGTTTCGCAGAGAAACGATGAACTGCATGTCCTGGCCGAGGAATCCATGCACTGACTCGGGTATGTGCCGATTGAAACTGGCTTCCTTGACGCCCCAGGAACTGCCGGTTTCAGTCCAGAAGTAGGCTGCATTCACATCACCCACCCTCTGCCCGGCTGCGGCGCCTTCAAAGCGATTGAGCCAGGCCTTGCTGAATTCCAGGTTCAGGTTGGCCGTGTAGCTGAAAAACTCAATGTCCTTGTCAGCGGGCAGGGCTATTTGCGGGTGCTGCCGGAGATGGAAATCAAGCCAGGAGGTCGCGCACTTTTGTGCGCCAATCACCATGAAATCCGGTTTCATCCTGATCTTCCAAAACGCAGTTTGTAAAATACCCGCTGCAACCCGGGCAACGTATCGGTCCTGCCTGTCAGTGATTCCATAATACGAATGCTATATCATCAACACAGCACTGAGGAGCTTAATTGAATATGGATGCCCGCGAAGCCGTGGATCCGGCCCAGGAAACCGGAGCAGAATCCATCTCCCGCGCCACGTTTGAATGTATTGATCAGTAAACAGGGCATAAGAAGAAAATGACAAGGAAGTTTAAGGTTATCATCGTTTTACTAATGCTGGCACTGCCACCCCAGGCCCTTGCGTCCAGATTTTCCGGTCTCGATGGCGATCCTCAACTTCGTTCCGCCTCGGCCCTTGTAATCAGCCGGGATGGCAGCGTTATTTATGGCAAGGATGCTGACACGGTGCGGCCGATCGCGTCGATCACCAAGTTGATGACGGCCATGGTGATTATCGACTCAGGTATCGACCTTGACGAGAAAATTACGGTCACCAAGGCAGATCGCGATAGGGTCCAGCTGACCGGGTCAAGACTGGAATATGGCGCAACGCTCAGCCGAAAACAGATGATCCTGCTGGCAGTGATGTCTTCGGAGAATCGGGCGGCGGCCGCTCTGGGCAGAACCTATCCCGGTGGATTGACGAAATTCGTCGAACAGATGAACCTCAAAGCCGTGGAGCTGGGCATGAAGAACAGCCGCTTTGCAGATCCTGCAGGACTCAGGGTGGAGAATGTTTCGACCGCCAGCGACCTGGTTAAAATGGTCAATGCCGCCTATGGTTACGAGTTGATTCGCCAGGCCAGCACCACCCGCAGGCTGGAGGTCTATCCCTACGCCAAGCGTGGCCCGCTGACTTACGGCAACACCAACCGCCTGCTCAAGAACGCAAACTGGGACATCGCCTTGAGTAAAACCGGCTACATCAACGAGGCGGGGCGTTGCCTGGTCATGCAGGCCAGCATCGATGGCGAATCCATGTCCATAGTGCTGCTGAATTCGTTTGGAAAGCTGACGCCATTTGGTGATTCAAACCGGCTGCGCAAGTGGATGTTGGCTCAAAAATAAACCTGTGTTGTTGAGCCCTGCCGCCTTCCGGCCCAGGCGGGCGCAGGCAAGCGAGGCTACTTACATTTGCGCCACTTTCCTGAATACCAGTCCCGGAAAAAAGCGCTTCAGCCACAGCGCCTTCATCTCCAGTCCTTCTCCCACGGCAATTTCCGGCGTGCCTTTGCTGAACCCTTTCATGATGACCTTCGCGCAGCGGGTTACATCCATCCCGCCGGCGATGTCGGTGTCGACCTGTCCGAACTCCGAGCCGTCACCCTTCAGGGCATTGAGGGAGATGTTGGTATTGATGAATCCAGGCGTGATGGTTGTTACCTGGATGCCGTGCCTGGCCATCTCGGCTCGCAGCGCATCGAAGAAACCCATGACGGCATGCTTTGCCGCACAGTAGCCGGTTCGTTGAGCGACGCCGATTTTGCCTGCCACGGATGAAGTGACGGCAATGTGACCACTGCGCTGTTCGATCATCACGGGAAGGACGGTTTTTGTCAGTGCGATTTGCCCGAGAACATCGACCGCGAAAATTCTCTCGTAAACGGCCATGTCGGTGTCAACACAGAGGGACCTCTGCGAAATGCCGGCATTGTTGATCAGCGTGTCAATTTGTCCGAATGTCTCCTTTACCTGCGCGAGCGCTGTTGGCATGGAATCGTGATCGGTGACATCCAGGGGTAAAACGAGAACGTGTTCGTCGCTCAGCCCTTGCCCGGTGCAAAGGCCCTTCACACGGTTCAATTCGGCTTCCCGCCGTGCCGATAGCACCAGCTTCGCTCCGGCTGCAGCGTATTGAATCGCCAGGGCTTCGCCGATTCCTGATGAACCACCGGTAATCCAGATGACCTTGTTTTTAAACACTGCTGCACTCCACACTTTTCACGCCTTCGGACATGTTAACGCACTCGGGCGGTTTCATTTTGTGCGATGAAGATATAATGTCACGGTCAATCCGGACTCGTAAGGAAGACAGATGCCCTATTCCGTGCCCGACCTGTGTGATGACTTCATGGAAGAGGTCTTGGTGCTTGAGCCACTGTTCTCAGATTTTGGAGGCAAGCTGCAATTCAGCGGAGAAATAGTCACGATCAAGTGCTTTGAAGACAACTCTCTGGTGCGCGACACCGTCAAATCAGAGGGCAGGGGCCGCGTGCTGGTAGTGGATGGAGGCGGTTCCCTGCGCCATGCCCTGCTGGGGGACTTGCTGGCGGCGTCGGCGGTTGAAAACGGCTGGCAGGGCTTGCTGATCAACGGTTGTGTGCGGGATGTGGAAATCCTGGAATCTATCGACCTCGGTGTGAAAGCCTTGAACTGCTATCCGGTGAAAACGGAAAAACGGGGTGAGGGCCAGCTGAATGTAAATGTCGCATTTGCCGGGGCCAGGATCCGCCCGGGCGATTATCTGTACGCTGACAGGAACGGTATCCTCATTGCAGCCCGTAACCTGGGTGTGGAATTCTGACGCGCTGAATCATGCTGAATCCGAACGCCGCACCTGATACGCCTGAAAACGCACC
>JAOUCS010000124.1 GCA_029859645.1 Lysobacterales bacterium
CCGGTATTCGCGCTGTTGCTGAAACTGTTTTACCGGCGTGTTTTCTACTGGGATCACCTGGTGTTCACTGTTCACCTGTTCAGTGTCAGTTACATTGGTTTTGCGGTACTGCTTTCCATCGAAACCTTGGCAGACCGCTATTTTTTTGTCATGGTGCTGCAAGTGTTTGTGCTGCTTTACATGGTGGGATACGTGTTGATGGCGTTGCGCCGTGTTTATGCAGAATCCTGGCCGGCGACCATGCTCAAGTCCATCGGCCTGCTTTTCCTGTTTCTGCCGGCCCTGGCGATCCTGATTGAGGTGGCCAGCCATATCGGTGGGGAAGCCGGCTGATGAGGCTGCGGGATATTCGGCCGTTTCCCGGTCTTAACCTGAATCTGACAACAAGAGCAAAAGGAACCCCGGTCTCATGATCAAATTTCAAAATATCTTGTTCGTGCTGTGTTGCATGTTGCTGACGATCAGCGTCCAGGCGGCGGGACAGCGAACTGATATTCATGCGGACGCAAACGACGTGCAGCCCTTGTTACCGGGGATGAAAGCGCCTGCATTCGACGTGCTGACCGTGGCGGGTGAGCCTGTCAGATTCAATCCGGATCAGATGACTAAGCCGCTGGTGCTGAGCTTTTTTCGCGGTGGCTGGTGTCCTTACTGCAACCTGCACCTTGCTGAATTGCGTAAAGCGGAATCCGAACTGGAGGCCATGGGTTTCGATATCTGGTTCATCAGTATCGATCAGCCGGAACAACTCTATACGAGCCTGGACCAGCCGGATATTGGCTACGAAATTTTGTCGGATTCCAAGCTCGATGCGACCCGGTCATTCGGGCTCGCGTTCAGGGTCACCGACGAGACGGTGGAGAAGTACCTGCAATGGGATATCGACCTTGAGGCTGCGTCGGGTGAAACACACCATGTATTGCCCGCTCCGTCGACCTTTATTATTGCGGCTGACGGCGTGATCCGTTTTCAGTACACCAATCCGGACTACGCGGTGCGCCTGCATCCGGACGTCCTGCTGGCCGCGGCCCGGGCTTATGATGACGAAGTCAATGATCGACTGCGGAGGCAATACCGGAAAAACAAGGAAGCAAAAGAATCATCCGGAAACTGAATTCCGCCTGAGCCAGTCTTCGAACCGGCTCAGCGCCTCGGGAAAGGCGTCGCGGCCAAAGCCCATGCGCATGTGCCGGTCATCCCCGCCCAGCATCTGCGCCGACTGTACCAGGATGCCTTCGGAACGTGCCAGTTCATGCGATACGGCCTCGACCGAGGGCACGTTCCAGCCTACCAGTGCCGTCGATCCGGCGCCCGGCTTACGCCACTTGAATGCCTGCGGCCACCGCTTGAAAAACGCGTCTGCCAATTGCAGGTTGCTTGCAATCCGGGCGATGTTTCGGGCCCGCAGTGTATCCCGGGCTTTCAATGCCGCTATCGAAAGGAATTCAACCGGGCCCGGCGGGCAGATGCTGGTGTAGAACTTCCAGTTCATGAACCGTTCCAGCAGATCTTTGTCGCGGATCACCAGCCAGCCACTGCGCAGGCCGGGCAGGCCGTAGGTTTTTGAGAGTCCGCACAGCGTCACGGTATTCGCAGAAAGATCAGCGGCCGATGGAACCGGAGCCGTACTCGGCTGGACCAGGCCGAAATACATCTCGTCGCTGAATATTTGCAGGCCATGCTGTTCCGCCAGCCGAAACAATGCTTGCTGAAATTCCGGACTGGGAAGAAACCCCGTCGGATTGTGCGGAAAATTGACCACCAGCAGCCGGGTGCTTGGGGAAAGCAGGGCCTGCAGCTCGTTCAGGTCGAGGTACCAGCTGTCCTCGCCGGGCCTGAACGACCAGCGTTTCACGGCAGCCGGGCCCGCGGCGTGTTCAAACAGGGTGGTCAGCGCATCATAGGCCGGTGACAACACGATGACTTCATCTCCCGGATCCAGCAGAGCCCGTGCGGCCAGGTAAATGCCTTCCACCGGCGTACCAAGCACGACGATGTCGTCGGCGCTGACATTCGAGTACATATCAGCAATCGCCTGGCGCAACTCGGGGTTCCCCTGGGTTTCGGTATAAGACAAACGCTGTTCGCCGAGTTGCTCCAGCGAAACGTCTGCCAGTGATAAAAGTTCGTCGATGGTGATGGTTTCACAGTCCGAATTGCACAGTTGATAGGGCGTGCTGAATTCATAGCGGGCGAAAAAGTGCTCGGTTTCAAAAGGTGCAATTTTCATCTGTCGTATGATAGCCCCCTCGAGCAGCGAAATGGCAGCAGAATGAGCAAGCGACAGAATTCAAAACCCGGCGGGCGCGGCTGGCGCAGGCGGCACACAGTGGTGCTGCTTTGCTTCTTCGCGACACTGATCTGTTATATCGATCGCGTCAATATCTCGGTCGCCATCATTCCGATGGCGGAGCACTTCGGCTGGAGCGATACCGAGAGGGGGCTGGTGCTGTCTTCGTTCTTTGTCGGTTACCTGGTCACCCAGGTGGCCGGTGGATCGCTCGCTGCGCGTTTTGGCGGCAAGGCGGTGCTCGGTTTCGGCGTGCTGTGGTGGTCGCTGTTCACGCTGCTGACCCCGTTGTCGGCGATGGCGTCTTTCCCGGTGTTGATCGCCACGCGTATCCTGATGGGGGTGGGCGAGGGGGTGGCTTTTCCCGCGACTTATAACCTGCTGGGCCGCTGGGTGCCGCTGAAAGAGAGAAGCCGGGCAGCTGCGTTCAACCTGAGCGCGATTTCGATGGGGACCCTGCTGGCCGTTGCGACGACGCCCTTCATTATCCTGGCGTTCGGCTGGCAGGCGGTGTTCTACCTGTTTGGCGCCACCGGATTTGTCTGGTTCCTGTTCTGGTGGCCGCTGGCGGGGGACAGGCCAAGCCGCCCTCTGGATCCCGACATCACTTCGCTGGCGGAGGAATCCGGCTCAGATCAGAAGCGTGAAAAGAAAGCGATTCCCTGGCGCACGATTCTCGGCAAACGCGAAGTCTGGGCCATCATCATCGCGCACTTCAGCAATAACTGGGGCCTGTACGTACTCTTGGCCTGGCTGCCCAGCTACTTTTCATCGCAGTTGGGTGTCAACCTCCGGGAGGTCTGGGTGTATATCAGCTTGCCGTGGGTCGCCATGTTTGTCGTGGGCAACGGCGCAGGCTGGCTGGCGGACCGAATGATTGATTCCGGCCGGTCTGTCACTTTTGTGCGCAAAGCCATGCAAATTGTCGGCTCAGGCGTGCCGGCTATTGCCCTATTGCTTCTCGCAGGCACGCAAAGCGCTCTGGTGGCGGTCACGCTGCTGACCCTGGCGTTGGGTTTTGGCGCTTTTTCCTTTGCTGGTTTTGCCTCCAATCACCTGGATATTTCTCCCCGCCATGCGGGCGTGATATTCGGCATATCCAATACCGCCGGGACACTGCCGGGTATCATCGGAGTGGCGCTGACCGGAATGCTGGTCGATGCGACCGGAACTTACGCCACGGCGTTTTACGTGACGGCCGGGATTTACTTCGCAGGCCTGCTGGTTTACCTGGCTTTTGGCACCGGCAGGAAAATCATCTGATTCAGAGCGAAATACGACCGCGGGGGCTGTTCAAAATGATCTCGATGGCCGGCTGGGCTGCCGTGTACAGTTCGACATCGAGAGCAAGTGATTGTTTGACCTTCTGGAGCATACCGATGCCGGGGGCTGTTACGGAGTAATGTTCCAGCCTGCAACCAGCCGGTGAGTCAGTTGCTGGCGCGGTGGAGGGGTCGAGCCATTGGATGAAAAACGGGGCGCCGGCAAAGGCTGGCGGGTTGACGAAAGACGCGCGCCATTCCACCAGTCTGCCATCCGGTTTTTTTCGACTGCCTGGCGCCGGGCTGGATAAATCGATCCCCTGCCTGCTCAGTAAATTGACGGTGTGATCCAGGTCACTGCTACCGACAACCCACAGATAGGGAGTGAGTTTCTGCATTTCGCTCAACGGGTCGCGAAACAGTGCACTCAGTTCAGGGTCCAGCCGGGCCGGATCAGCCTCCGGATCGGGCGCGATGATTTCCAGGTAGGAACGCTCGCCGATGGACACCAGGGCATTGCAGGTTCCGATATGGGGATGGACGCCGCCGATGACTGCATTGACGCCGGTCAGCGCCCTGAACTGCTCAATCCCAGTTTGCAGATGGTTGATACCGACGACGAAGTGATCCGGATAATGTGTAGAGGAATTCACCGGGTAAAGGGTCCAGCTATTGTCATGAGGTCCCGTGCCGTTGTAACGTGCGGCAAATCATAGCATTGATGGGTCAGCTGATGCAGACGTCAGATATTATCGTGATAGGTGGCGGCATCGCCGGGATGTCGGCGGCGGCCGAACTTGCCGCTGACGCCAGCGTGACGGTGCTGGAGATGGAGCGCCAGCCGGGCTACCATGCCAGCGGACGATCGGCCGCATATTTCGCGGCGGCTTATGGCAAGCAGATCATCCGCGATATCACTGCATGCTGTGAGCCTTTTCTGCGAAATCCGCCGGATGGTTTTACTGATGTCGAGATTTTTCGCCCCCGTGATTGCATGTTTTTTGGTCGCGAGGACCAGGCGGAGACGCTGCAGGCCATGCAGCAGGATAATCCAAGACTCGAGTTCCTGGACAGCCGGGCCGTGTGCGAGCGGGTGCCGGTACTGGCGCCTGACTATATTTACGGCGCCATGTGGGACCGCAAAGGTGGCGACCTGGAAGTAGATGCCCTGCTGCAGGGCTATGTCCGGCTGTTCCGTCGACGTGGCGGCTTATTCCGGCCCGGCAGCGAAGTCAGCGCACTGCAAAGAACCGGCGGCGTCTGGCAGGCTTCGGCGGGCGGGCAACAATTCCAGGCCCCCGTTGTGGTCAACGTCGCGGGCGCCTGGGTCGAACGGATCGCGGCACTGGCCGGACTCGGGTCACTGGGCATCCAGCCCCTGCGGCGAACAGCCCTGACCATCGACCCCCCGGCGAACACCGATATCCGGGACTGGCCGGAAATGGTCGATGCCGACGAGGATTTTTACTTCAAACCCGATGCTGGCCAATTAATGATTTCGCCCGCGGACGAAACGCCCACCGAGCCCTGTGACGCGCAGCCAGAAGAGCTGGATGTGGCGATCGGGGTTTACCGGTTCGAACAGGCCACCGGCCTGGACATCCGGCGTGTCAATCACAGTTGGGCCGGATTGCGGACGTTTGCTCCGGACCGGGTGTTCGTCGCCGGTTTCGATCCCCGGACCGAGGGATTTTGCTGGCTGGCGGGGCAGGGCGGATACGGCGTACAGAGTTCTCCTGCCATGGCCCAGTTGACCCGCTACCTGGTCACCGGTGCGCGGCCAGACAACGAATTTGCCACCGTGCTGAAATACGTCGAAGACGTGTCGCCTGAACGCTTCATCGAAACATGAAACAGTAAAAGTTAATGTCATTCTGCGGTATCCTTTGGCGGTTCAAAGAGGCCCCTGATTAAATGAAAAACCTGGTCGGTAAGCTGGTCGATCTCCGCGGTGATGATGAATTCAAGGGGCTGATGTGGGGCACCGCCTACGGCTTCTTCATCATGTTTTCGTACTATATTCTGCGCGCTGTCAGAGATGAAATCTCCTCGGCAGACCGGGGTAATCTGCAGATTCTATGGACCGCTGTGTTCTTTGTCATGCTGGTGGCGGTGCCGTTGTACTCCTGGGTAGCATCCCGCTGGTCCCGTGCTATCTTCGTGCCTTTGGCCAACCGCTTTTTTATTGCCTGCCTGGTCGGCTTCTGGTTGTGCCTGGCGTTTCTGCCGGAAACGGCCCGGCCCTGGATCGACCGCGTTTTCTATGTCTGGACCAGTGTCTTTGCTTTATTCGTGGTTACTGTTTTCTGGGGCTTCATGGCCGATTGTTTCAGCAGCGGCCAGGCAAAGCGCCTGTTTGCTTTTATCGCGGTCGGCAGTTCCGCCGGGGGCATGCTGGGCTCGACGGTGACGGCGACCCTGGCTGAATTCCTGCCCACGTTCACGCTATTACTGATCGCCTGCATTCCGCTGGAACTTGCATCCTGGTGCGCGCGGGTGCTCAACCGGAACTTCGAAACAGGCAACGTGCACATTGCCGGCGAATCCGGCAGGGCCATTTCCGGCAATGCCTGGACCGGCATGAAAGCCGTATTTGCCTCCCGTTACCTTATGGGCATCGCGGCGTTCATTCTACTGATGACCTTTGCCTCGACCATGCTGTATTTCCAACAGGCACACCTGGTGGCCGATGCGTTCTCCGACCGGGGTGTGCGGACGGCCTTTTTTGCCAAGGTAGACCTGGCCGTCAACATCCTGACATTGATCTTTCAGCTTTACCTGACCGCGCGGGTGGTCAAGTGGCTGGGCGTCGGGATTACGCTGGCGGCCATTCCACTGGTAACGGCGCTGGGATTTCTGTCGCTGGGGTTGTACCCGACGCTGGCCATCCTGGTGGTCGTGCAGGTCATTTACCGCGCGGGCCGCTATGGCCTGACCAAGCCCGCCCGGGAAATGCTGTGGACGGTGCTGGGGCGCGAGGAGAAATACAAATCAAAGCCCTTCCTTGATGCGGCCGTATATCGTGGCGGAGACCTGGTAAGCGGCTGGATTTACACCGGGCTGGCAGCGGCGGGGCTCACGGTAGGTGCAATTGCGCTGGTAGCTGCGCCGATTGCCGGCTTGTGGGCCATTCTTGGATTTAAATTGGGACATCGTGAGGAACTGATGGCGAAAGAACAGGGAGAAACCGAATGAAATTGACCCGAAGAGAACTGATCAGGCTGGGAGCCGGCGCGGGTGTCGCGTCGCTGGCGGGTTCCTGGACGTCCCTTTTGGCGGATGCTTCCGCCATCCACCGGGTGATCATTCCATCCAGCGGCCAGCAGATTCCATGCGTTGGGATCGGCACCAACAGGTACCGCGGCAATATCGCCTCGACCGACATGACACCGTTGGCAAGAACGCTGGAGGCTTTCCATAAAATGGGCGGGCAGGTCATCGACACCTCGCCCAATTACGGCAACTCCGAGGAAGTGCTGGGCAAATTGCTAAGTGACCTGAACCTGCGTGACCAGGTGTTCATGGCGACCAAGGTAGACCGTGAAGACCAGGCGGAAGGACGGCAACGCATGGAAACGTCATTTCAGCAACTGCGTGGTCCGATCGACCTGATGCAGGTGCACAATCTGCGGGGCACCGACGTGGAGCTGGAAACCATGATGGCCTGGAAAAAAGAAGGCCGCTTCAAGTACATTGGCATAACCACGCACCGGGTCGAGCAGCATGCAGAAATGGAACGCTACATGAAGAAGTATCCGCTGGACTTCATCCAGGTTAATTACTCTCTGGTGGACCGGGCGTCTGCCGACCGGGTTCTGCCGCTGGCCATTGACCAGGGCATTGCCGTGCTGGTAAACCGGCCCTTTGGAAATGGCAAGCTGTTCGGCGCCGTGAAGGGTGTGGACCTGCCTGGCTGGGCGGGCGATATCGATGCCGGCAGCTGGGGTCAGGTGTTTCTGAAATACATCATCTCCCACCCGGCTGCCACCGTGCCGATTCCCGGCACGACCAAGCCACACCACGCAGAAGACAATATGCAGGCGATGGTGGGGCGCATGCCGGATGCCGGTTTGCGCAAAGAAATCGAGAAAACCCTGGATGGACTGATCTGATGAAGCCAGTGAGCAGAAAGTCCTTATTGATCGCCCTGTTCATCAGCGTTTTTCCAGCTGTCACCCATGCAGATTCCCTGGCTGATGAAAAGGATCTCCTTCGCTCGGCAGCTGTCCAGGTGCTGATCGACGAACTGGGTATTCGTGAATCCGGAATTCCGTCGCGCGACCTGCCCGGCTGGGCGCCGCCGAAAAAGGTTTTGCTGAGAATTGACAATGAAGAACGCCTGGCTGAGTTCAGGGCGGTTGTGCCGGGCGTGGAGATTGTCGCGGTGAGCGATGCCCGCGAAGCTGCTGACCAGGCGAGTGATGCGCAGGTGTTGATTGGATTTTGCACCGAGGAAATCCTGTCGGCCGGTCCGGATCTTCATTGGGTGCAGGTTTATTCCTCCGGTGTCGAAAACTGCGTCAGCATCCCGGAAATGAAAGACGGCAAGAAACTGCTGACCAATGGGCAAAGGATAGCTTCACCAGCCCTGGCGGAACACGCCATAGCCATGATGATGACACTGGCGCGGGGGCTTGACGTATTTCATATCAACCAGCTGAACAATTCCTGGCAACGAAGCGTAAACCTGGGCAGCGGGGAGTTCATGGAACTGGCTGGCAGGACGGTGCTGGTGGTTGGCCTGGGAGGTATCGGCACCCAGGTGGCGATGCGCGCACACGGCCTCGGTATGCGAGTCATCGCTACCCGCAATAGCCGGCGCGAAGGCCCGGACTACGTTGAATATGTCGGCTTGGCGGATGAACTGCTGGAACTGGCGGGGCAGGCGGATGTGGTGATAAACACTGCACCGTTAACCGCACAGACTCGTGGCCTGTTTGACAAACATTTTTTTGCGGCAATGCGGCCCACTGCTTACTTCATCTCGGTGGGCCGGGGCGCAAGCACGGTCACCGGCGATCTGGTTGCCGCGCTGAATGAAGGTGAGATCGCGGGGGCCGGGCTGGATGTCACAGACCCCGAACCACTGCCGGCGGATCACGTGTTATGGAAAACACCCAGAGTCATTATCAGCCCGCACACGGCGGGCCGCTCTGACAAAAGCCGCGAAAGACTGTATCTGCTGGTGCAGGAAAATCTGCGCCGCTACACAAAGGGTCAGCCCCTGCTGTCCGTTGTTGATATAGAGCGGGGTTATTAAAATACGGACATTATTCTCCGGACACGGTATTCTGTTCCACGCTGTATTTGGAGTTGACATGGGGAGCTAAGGGAGAGGACGAAATGAATTTATCAGGAAGAGACAGGGCAGAAAAAGCCCAAGGGCATCTATATCCGGTCTTGATATGCATGGTATTGGCGCTGGCTTTTATGCCCGGCCAATTGTTGGCTCAGGCCGGTGCATGTCCTGCGAATATAGTCGTAAACGTGGCGAGCGTGCAAAACTCGTTCGACCTGGATGAACCCATACCCATTGAAGTGACCCTGGAGGCAGGTGAGTCAGCTCTTCCAGGAACGGCGAATTTTACCAGGTTCGAGTACCTGCTGGACTGCGCGGCCAGTGATAATTTCGAAGAGTGCAAGGCCGCAACCCCCAGCCCTGGCAACACGGTTGAATTGGTTCCAGGCAGCGTCTCAATCCCTGACGATAATTGTTTTATCGATTTTCCCGGAGTTACGGTTCCCGAAGTTATTGTCACAGAATCCGGCTTAATCCAACTTGACTTTAGCTTTGAAGATGGGAGTTCCAATGCCGCGGACGTCGTATTGCCTTTGTCAGATAACGCCACCCCCAACGTTTGCACGGTGGCATTTGAAGTAGTTGTTACGGCTCTCAGCGAGGATAATGCGACCAAGGATATTATTGAATGGGCGGGGTTCGGCGGCACGGACGCCTATTGCTTGCTTGATGGTATTGATGATCCCATTGAACAAAATTCCGGTTCTACCAACCCTGTCAGGTTCGACCTGAGGAACGCCAACGCGGTGTTCTGGGTCACCAAGGATTTCACCGATAACAACAAGCAGGGTGTAGACGTTCATTTGCGTTGTGATGCAGGTACCGTAATTAACCCGGATTTCACAGGATTGACCGATCCCTCTGCGAATGGAACTTTCGACCGGGTTGGGTTTGTTGTGTACAACATTCCATCTCTTGGAGCGTACTGTGAAGTTTATGAAGACCCTGTTCCCCGCGGCTACGCTCCGACTTACCTAGCAGATGCTGACCCGGGTGCGACCTATGAAAGTTTCGGCGAGCTCGGCGACCCGGATGATGAAGGTTGTTTTTTCGATGGTGTCCTGGGTGGTGACTTTTATTGCGACATTACCAACACCGGTGAACCTGCCATGTTTACCGCATACAAGGAATGGATAGTGAACGGCACCGGAGGTAGTGAAGTTGTTGAAGAAGCCAAC
>JAOUCS010000224.1 GCA_029859645.1 Lysobacterales bacterium
GCACGGTCTACCCTGATGCTCATTTCAAACACCTGGTGACATCCACCGCTGCCGGTCACGCAACGCTGTTCACGGGCGCTCACACGCCTGAACATGGCATGGCCGGCAACGACTGGTATGACATTACCAGGCGCCAACTCGTATACAACACCGAAGACCGGCAGCACCCGGTGCTTGGCGTGCCGGCAGCGCCAGGCGAAGGGCGGTCGCCACGACAGCTAACGTCCAGTACCATCGGTGACGAACTGGTGAAAGCGAGCGGGGGAAAATCCCGTGTTTTTGCAGTCTCCCTGAAGGATCGGGCCGCCATCATCCCCGGTGGACAGCTGGGCAAGGCGTTCTGGTATTCAGACGAAACTGGGCGTTTCGTTACCAGCACCTATTACTACCCGGTATATCCGCAATGGGTCATCGACTGGAATGCAGCCGGGTACACAGAGCAACTGAGAAACCAGAACTGGGAATTGTTGCAGGACCGCGGCAGCTACGTGTTCCGCGACCAGGATGATCGTTGGTTCGAAAAGCCCGCGGGCATGCTTGGCCGCACATTCCCTCATCCGCTGGCAAACCCGGACGACCTGGAATTCTACTCCGCCTTGCGATCGACGCCGATGGCTGATCAACTGACGTTGTCTTTTGTCAAAGCGCTGGTCGAAGCAGAAAATATTGGCGGCTCTGGCCATACGGATATGCTGGCCGTGAGTTTTTCGGCAACCGACTACATCGGCCATGATTTCGGGCCCAACAGTCTCGAGGCCGAAGACAACTTGCTGCGGCTGGATCAGACCCTGCAGGAACTGCTTGGGTACATTGATGGGCAGGTAGGATTGGACAACACCCTGGTGGTACTTTCTGCCGATCACGGCGTTGCTACCGCACCCGAGCGAATGGCGGCCATGGGTGCCCCGGTCGAACGAACGTCAACCCAGTCAGCGATGCAAAGGGTCAACCGGGCACTGCGCGCCAGGTTTGCTATCGAGTCAGACCTCGTGATCGCCTTTGTTGGGCAGAGAATTTACCTCGACGAATCGATCATCAGAGACAGCGGGATCGACCTGGCTGAGGCGGAACGCGCCCTGGCTGAAGAAATCACCCGGGTACCGGGGTATTACGCCGCCTTCGGTCGCAGCGATCTGCAGTCCGGTGCATTGCCGGATACTGAACTGGTCAAGCTGGCTGCCCGGTCTATGCATCCGCTTCGCTCGGGGCATGTGATCGTGGTCCAGGACCCCTTCTGGTATATGTCTGACGAGCCCGAGGGCAACGCGGCAACCCACGGTTCGCCCTGGGCCTACGATACCCACGTGCCGATCATGATTGCCGGCCCCGGGATCCACAATCATCGAGTCCTTACACGAGTTGCACCCAGCGACATTGCTCCGACCATCAGTGCCTACCTGGAAATTCCCCGGCCCTCGGGCGCGACAGGCAACCTGCTTCCAAACCTCATGCCAGGAGACGGCGGCGGCGACTGGATCGTTCCTGCTGAGACCCCGGTGACAGACCCTACACCGTAAAAGCCATTTGCGAACTGGATGACTTTCGCCGGATCGACGAAACGAAAAGACAGGCGCCCGGGTCAATCGATCAGGGTCGAAAACGAATGAATCGTCTGTGATCTGAACGCCTGGCCTGGCCGCAAAATGGTTGATGGAAATCCCGGTTGATTCGGACTGTCCGGAAAATGCTGGGTCTCCAGGCAAAAACCGCACCGCGGCCCATAATCGGCGAGAAAATTACCCGAATAAAACTGCATTCCCGGCTCAGTGGTGTGAACTTCCATGACCCTGCCACTTTCAGGCTCTGAAACACGGGCTGCAAAGGTAGCTTCGCCCGCGCCATCCCCATTTAAAACATAATTATGGTCGTAGCCCCCGGCGATCACCATTTGCTCGTGATTTGAATCTATTCGCCCGCCGATCGGCAGAGGGCGCCTGAAATCCAATGGTGATGCCCCGACCGGGGCAATCTCACCGGTGGGAACCAGGTTACGGTCTACCGGCGTGTAATAGTCTGCATTGATTTCCAGCTGATGCCTGAGAACATCACGGCCAGGGTCGCCTGAAAGATTGAAATAACTGTGGTGAGTCAGGTTCACCGGCGTCGCGCGATCACATTCCGCCTGGTAGTCGATCACCAGACTGTTGTCTTCGCCGAGCGTATAGCGGACATGGACGTTGAGGGTACCCGGATATCCTTCCTCCCCTCCCCGGCTGTGGTAATTCAGCAACAAGGATGGGCCGCGCGCGGTCTGTTCGGCAATCGCCTTCCATATAACTTTGTCAAAACCACGTTCACCGCCATGCAGATGATTCGGTGATTGATTGACAGCAAGTTGGTAGTCCTGGCCATCCAGGCTGAAGCGACCAGCGGCGATGCGATTAGCAAAACGCCCTACCAGTGCACCAAAATAAGCTTCGCTCGACTCATATTGCTGCAGACTATCGTAAGCAAGTACTACATTGTCGAACCGGCCGTTCCGGTCAGGGATCTGCAGGGACGTCACCGTTCCACCATAATTGGTGACCCCGAGCGACAGCCCCTGTTTGTTACGCAAGGTAAACAGCGAAACCGCTTGTCCCGCACGCGTGAGGCCAAACGCCCTTTCTTCGATGGCTTGCTTGTTCACGAACACAGGTTAACGGATTCGAGACGGCAGGTCAGTCCCCGAGCAGGCGATCGGCCAGCGAGCTGTAGCCTGGCTTTGTGGCGGCATTCCCTGCAGCCGATGGGCGGTTTCTTTTCCGGTCCTGTTGATGACCATTTGCAGACCGGCCGTTACCGCGGGAAGCATTGCCGCTGCCATTGGCAGACCGGCCGTTACCGCGGGAAGCATTGCCGCTGCCATTGGCAGACCGGCCGTTACTGCGGGAAGCATTGCCGCTGCCATTGGCAGAACGGCCGTTACTAC
>JAOUCS010000125.1 GCA_029859645.1 Lysobacterales bacterium
TTGACGCTTTGGCCGAATGGCTGCACCAGGGATCTCCCATGGCCAGGGTGAAATCAGTCGCCCGCGTTCCCTTCGAAGGGCTTTGTCCCGACAAATTCACAACCGGATATGCGGATACACCATGAGCCAGGCCACCAAACAATTTGAGCGAGTACAGCGCGTCTTTCTGCGGGTACTGGATAACAAGGACCGGAAACTGGTGGAATACGAAGACGATGCGTGGAATTTTTTCCAGAATTGCTGGCATTTGCAGGACTGGATCGAAAACGACCGCAAGGGCGTCGCAAAAGCCACCCGGGCGAAAATCAAAGGCGAAGTGAATTCCTACGGGGCGCTGGTATTGGTCGGTGAACTGGCCAAAAAGAGCCCGCACCTGGAAGTGCGTTCCTTGATCACCGGTGGCGACAATGAGACTCACGGCGACATCCTGATGAAGGTGATCGACGCGGACGGTGAAGAACTCCTGGTCAAAACACTCGCTACAGATGCCATGAAAAACTGGATGGCGATCATCCGGAAATACAGAATCTAGAACAAACCCTATATAAGTCAATTCACTGGCACAGTTTGGCAAGTTATGATTGCACTGCTTTCAATTTGATGCATGAGGAGATGCCATTTTGACCGGTGCACTGATTTTCCTGCTTGTGACCGTGGTGATCATGGTGGTTGCCATTGCGGTCATTCAGGTGGGCAAAAACCGGCAGCGGATCAAGCGCATGATTCTGGACCGGCTCATCGACGATTCCGACATCGGGCGGCTCGAAGCCCATGAACCGGAACCGCCCGATGTCGAGAGTGAGCCCAGTGATCTGAACGCAGAAGAGAGCAGGGCTGAATTGGCACGAATTCAGAAGCTTATCGAGGATCGTAAACAAATCGCAAGAGATACTGACCTTTCCTATCACCTGTGGGGCCTCTACCGAATTCTGGTGCGATATACCAGTCCGCATTCTCTGGACCGCTTTATGCAGGGCGGCGAGTGGTTCGAAGTAAAAATTCTGCACGCCGGCAACCAAAACGATCTGAACAGGATTGACTTCGAATTGAAAGGCGCAAAGTATTCGTTCGTTAACGATGAAGAGCAGCACGGCTGGAGTTTGAATATGAAATCCTTCAGCCTGTTTCTTTACGATGATTCAGACAACTGCCTCATTGAAATACCCATGAAACTGCGCATTGACAGCACGGGGCGTAATTATTCTGTTGCTTCAAGCGGGCCGGAAGCCTTCCTGGCTGGCGACTGGGTCAATGACATCATCAACGTCAAACTGAAACACCAAAGTATCCGCAACCGGGAGATTCGGGCACAAGAGCACGAGGAAAGGTTGTGTGAAATAGAAGAACTGAGAGGCAAGTTTGGCATTTGGGATTGAATTCAATTGAGTGATGGAAATTCCAGGTGGAAAGGCCTGTCCACCAACTTTTTAAAAAGTCCGGAGTAATTCAAAGTATAGAAACCACGCCGTGATCCCGGGAGGAGGGAGGGGCTTCCCAATCACGGTGGGTTTCTTTTTATTTCAGCGCCTCAGCCACCCTCAAATCCATTGTTGAAAATGAAGCCAGGCGTGTCGGACGCTGTCCTGAAACTCCAGGTGCAACCACGCACGCTGCCCTCGGCGTTCACTTCGTCCACCCTCCAGTAATAGGTGGTATCGGCAGTCAGCGGACCCGGGTCGTAAAAATCGTTAGCCGTGTTGTCACGGAAATCCTCCGGGCCCAGTGGTAAACCGGTGCCGAAATAAACATCATGTGAGTCCGATTGCGCACCAGCGGTCCAGGCGAGGTCTGCACCTGGTGCAACGTCAGAAACTCCGTCCACCGGATTTGGCTCGGTGGCCGGCTCCGGCAGGTTCGCCAGATTGGCATCGGCTTCGAACACTTCCACTTCGATGTCGTCAATTTGCCAGAAGTCGCCGGATGTTGCGCCATTGCTGTCAAATCTGAACCGCAGTACCGCATCCGCTTCACCGGTGATAGCTGACAAATCCACGACGTAACGGCTGGGCAGGGGATTGAACCCCTGGAACGCCCAGATATTGCTCCAGTTCTCACCGCCGTCAATGCTCGCATCAACGTGTATGGACTCCAACTCGTCATAGCCATATCCGCTGCTGAACCTCAGAACGGCGCTGTCGACTGCTGAAAGGTCGAGCACCGGCAGGACAAGCGACGTATCCGTCTTGTGGATGAAGTTGTTGTCCACCATGGCAAAGTCACCTGTGCCCCCCGTGTTGTTAACCAGCCGTGAGTCTTCGGGGTCAGGTGTCCTGACCGCCCAATCCACACCCTCGACCGTGTCCACGGTCCATCCCGGCGGCATGCCACCCTCGAAGTCTTCGTCAATCACAAACGTCCCCACCAGCGGTGGAGGGTCGACACTGATGAGCAGGGAGTAGCTTTGAGCGAAGCCGTCGAGCAGCGTTTCCTTGTGCGTCACGCGCACGGAGTATGAACAGGTGTCCGCAGCGTCGATTTTCACCTGCTCCACGTTATCGCGAATATTGTCGCCCCGGGTGGCGGCGGTGGATGGGTTGGCCGGGTCCAGCACCCACGGCAACCAGTTGTTGCCGCCGCGGGTGATGCGCAGGTCCAGGTCGTTAACCAGCGCCAGGCCTGGCGGATCCAGTAGGCCCGGCGGGGAGACCGGGCCCGGCGGGTCGGTCCAGACCAGGGTGGCCGAGAGCACCGAGCCAGGCGTGGTGACGTCCACCGTCCACGTGTCTTCTTCAGTATTGGCCAGGCTGCTTTCAATCACCTGGTGGTTTTCGCCGGCATCGCTGATTACATCGGCCGCAGACAGCGTGTTGAGCAAACCCCAGCCAAACGCATAATCCGGACCGGGCGCAGGACCGGCTTCATCGGCAGTATGAATGGCCAGCGCCTTGAGCGTGGCTGCGCGCAGGTAACTGCCGGGTCCATTCAGATTTTCGTGATGTTGCTGCAGCAACAGCAGCGAACCACTGACATTGGGCGCGGACATCGAAGTACCCGCGGCCGCGGCAAAAAAGTAGGGTCCGTCGGGCCAGGCGGAAAACAGGAACACGCCATTGCCGACCAGGTCCGGCTTGATCCTGCCGTCATCGGTAGGGCCCCATCCGCTGAAGCTGGACATCACGACCTGCTGAGCGCCACCCAGCGGCGCATATCCTCCGGGTAGATCATCAACCGCGCCAACCGTCAGTATGTTTTTGGCGACGCTGTGAGTCGGCAGGCAGTCGTAACCTTCCGGCCAGCAGTCCGGATTCCGCTCAGCCGTGGATGTCGAGACGAATTCTCCTTCCTGGTCGATGATGGTGTATTCCACACCCGGCTCGGGGCCGATATCCGAGCGGTCATTGCCGGCGGATTTTACGATCAGGTAGTAAGGCGCGTTGGCTGCAATCTGGTCCCAAAGCTGGCTTGCGCTGTCGTAGTATCCGAAGTTGGGGTCTTCCTTGATCCCGGGGTCCGCGCCACCAATCCACAGCCAGGTATCCGGCGGGTCGGGTTCACCGGTGGACAGCCAGCCGCCCGCGGTGCCATAAGAGTGATTGGATACCAGTTGACCGTTGGCAGCGGCTGTTGCCATTTCGGCCGCATCTGAATTCCAGTCGTAGGCCTCCAGGTTGGCGGCAAAGGCCATGCCACGAAGATCCGCGGACAGGAAACCCGAACCGACCAGCGTGCCCGCAACGTGGGTGGAATGCCCGCTGACTTCGGTTGCTCCATCGACCTGGGTCGCGCGGCCAATCAATTCGAAATGCAGGGTGTCGACCGCACCGCCATCCCACTCGGCCATGGTCATTCCGGCGCCGTCCAGCGACAGGCCTGCCGAACCTCCGGGCCACACCTTGCTGGTCGAGACCGTTTCCGCGGCGATGATGTTATTGGTAATGTAGAAAACCGGCCCGATGCCGGGCGCGATACGCTGCAATTCCAGCACTCTGCCGTTCGGCAATTCCCGGCGTATCGGCAGACCTGCATTTCGTGCAAATGCCCTGGCGGCCAGGCGGTCCGCCGCATGACGCTGTTGCAGAGTCGCCGCTAAATCAAGCAATTTGGACTTGCGCGTGTGGTCGGCAACCGGGCTTTGGGCGCATAGTGGGCCGCTTGCGCACAGCACAATTAAAAAAATCCCCATTTTTTGCAGTTTCATAGACTAAATCCCTTTAGCAACCCCATTTGCAATAGCGCCACGCCATTCAACAGTGGAGCAGTCGCTATATACATGATAACGCATGAATAACTGCAACGCAGAATCGGGCAACCTGGGAATTTGTTAAAACCTTACCCACATTGCACGTGTTTTCCATTAACATACGCCTTTCCCTTAAACTTCAACCCACTAGGTGAGAGTCAATACGGATCGAGATCACTGACAGTTAATGGTTACACTCCGCACAACAGGCTATCGTTCCAAATCGCTTTTTGCCGATTTTTCACTCGGTATTTTCGATGGTCTCGACAATGCGCTGTGGTGTTACGCCTTCGCTACCGTAATTTTTGCCGGGGTCATGGCGCAGTTCCTGCCTTTGCTGATCGTGATCCTGCTGTGCGGCTGGGCCATGCTGGGCATTTTCGTCGCGGTCACCTCAGAGAAGCAGGTTCACATCGTCAGCCTGGACGAGCAGGCGGTCGTCATTCTCGCGTCCATCGCCAGCCTGATGGTCGTTTCCATGGGCGAGGAGAACGTTGCCACCAATGGCCTGGCCACCATGCTTGCGGTGATGTCGCTGTCGGCGCTGGGCGTCGCTTTGTTTTTCTGGGTGATCGGCCACTACCGCCTGACCCGCCTGCTGGAGCTGATGCCTTATCCGGTAATCTGCGGATTCATGGCCGGCATCGGCTGGCTGCTGTTGGAGGCCGGCGTCGGTATCGCGGTCAATCAGCCAATATCGATGGGCATGATCGAACAACTCAAAGACCCCGATAACATATCCAAACTGTTGTTGTTCATCGTCGGCGCCATCGTACTGCTGGTGGCCGTGACCACCATCCAGCGCGCCTGGGCGTTGCCGGTCGCGTCGCTGGGCCTGGTCATCGCGTTCTATGCCGCGGCTGCGTTCAAGGGATTCTCCATGCAGGAACTGATCAGCCAGGGTTGGCTGTTCGATATTCCCACCGACACCGGTGGCGCCATCGGCCTGCTCCAGACCCTGTCCTTCAGCCAGGTGGATACCTCGTTCGTGTTGTCGGTGGTGCCGCAGATACTCACCATCGCTTTCCTGGCCCTGCTAACCCAGTCGATGTCGCTGTCGGCGATGATGGCGACCGGCTCGCAGGACCTCGATACCTCCTCTGAAATTGAAGACATGGGCGCCGGTAATGTTCTGAACGCGATGATCGCCAGCCCGCCGGGTTCGACCGACGTTATCGCCTCCACGCTGTATGAGCAGTTCGGGGCGTCCAGCCGCTGGATGGCGATCGTTTCCAGCCTGGTATGCCTGGTGATGGCCGTGGTCGGCAGCGCCATCATTCCGTGGATGCCGAAACTGCTGGTCGGCGCCACCGTGTTCCTGTTTGCCTGGCAGCTGTTTTACGAGTGGATGTATGAAAACGTCCGCGGTTTCCAGCCGATTGATTTCGCCATTGTGCTGATGATTCTGGGCACCGTGATCTTCGTTGGCTTCATGGCCGGCATCGCGGTGGGCATCCTGCTCGCTTTACTGCTGTTCGTGCTGCGCTACAGCATGATCAGCGCTATCCAGGGGCAGTACTCGCTGGCCAGTTACCGCAGTTCGGTGGAACGGTCGCAAACCAGCAACGCCCTGCTGGACGACCACGGCGCCGAGTGCCTGGTGTACACGCTGCGCGGCTTCCTGTTTTTTGGCACCGCCAACGCCATCCTCGACACCATCCGTGACGATGCCCACGTCAGGACTTCCGATTACAAGATGATCCTGCTGGACCTGAAAAGAGTCACCGGCATGGATATCTCGGCTCTGAACACCTTCGTGCAGATCAAGACACTGTGCGAGATGTCCGGGGTTAAGCTGTTCTATTCGAGCGTCAGCCTGGAAACCCGCGACAGCCTGTTGATGATGGACGCGGTCAGCAAAGAAGATGGTGAGCCGCTGATCTTTCCGGATGCCGACTATGCGGTTGAGTACATGGAAGATGTCTTGCTGACCAGGTATGACAGTGAAAACGGCGACCGGTCGGTCGAGGATCACCTGCTACGCATCTTCAATGACCCGGATAAAGTCAATATCCTGATGTCCGCGATGGAACGGATTGAAGTGGAAGAGCGCGAGCACCTGTTCGAGCAGGGTGAGCGCGACACCGGCCTGTTCATCCTGGACCAGGGCTCGATGACCGCCCTGATCAGCACCGAGCATGACGGCTGGAAACGTGTGAAGAAATTCCGCCCCGGTTCATTGATCGGCGAAATGTCCGCCTACACGTCCGACAGGTTGCGCACCGCATCGGTGGTCGCCAACGAGCCCTCGGTGCTGTATCACCTGACCTCGGAGAAACTGGCGCAATTGGATACGGATAACCTGATACTCACCGCTTCGATTCATGAGCTGGTGGCGCGGACGCTGGGGAATCGGATTACTTATATGAATCGGCGGCTGTTCCTGGAACTGAAGTAGGGGTTTTCCTTTGAACACGCAGCGGGGGGCGCAGTTTAGCTTTGCAACCCTGCTTGCCTGGCCCCGGCTAGCCGGGGCGGCTCATTCACTCGGCTGCCAAAAGGGTTGCAAAGCTAAACTGCGCCCCCCGCCGCTAGCATTGAATGAGGCATTCGGATTCCGGAGGGCAAAACTTTTTGGCTCAGTCGATACAATAGCCCGGGTATGAAAGCCGGGCGCCTCAGACTGTCATTTTTGCTTTTGCTTGCAGCGCTGGCATTTACTTGCCAGGCCAGTAACGGCTATTTTGTGCTGACTGAGCGCCTTGGACACACCTGGTCGAATGAGAGGGTGTCATTTGCGGTCACTCCTGAAGTGGCTACTGCCGCAGCTCAGAAACGGGCGCTGCTTGGCCCGGGCGGCGGGCAGGTGCCTTACCAACTGCAACAGGCTTCCGGTAAAGGCCCCGCGCGCATTCATTTTCAAACCAGCCTGGCTCCTTACGAGACCCGCTCCTACCGTTTCTCTGATCAGTCCGGAAATGCAAGCGAACTGAGTGACCTTGAAATCCACGAGTCGGCCGAAGAGCTACGCATTCAGAACCGCCTGGCCGGCGTGTCGATCCGTAAAACGCTGAAGCGGGGACAAGGCCCGATTTCTGGAATCCGCTTACGCAGCGGCCTGTGGACCGGTGACTCGTCACTGGCCAGGACGTCCCGGATAAAAGACTACAAAGCTACCGTCACCGCGACGGGTCCTGTCTTCGTCGAAGTGGAATGCCGCCTGGAATTCGCGGACGGGGGCTATTGGAACCTGAGATTCCGTGTTGAAAACAATGAGCCGGTGGTGTTGGTCGAGGAGCAATTCGACGCACCCGGAGCAGGTGTTTTCAGGCTCAGGCTGGGTGGCGAGGAATTCCTGCCTTCGCATGGGTTGTACCGATCCGGTAGCGGTGGAAACCTCGGCAAGGTATCAGCCACGGAATTTGCCTCTCACGGTCAATTCACACTCGAGCCCTGGTTGCACTGGTGGGAATCAGACCTGCAGGGCAATTGGTTCGCGCTGTACAGCCCCGAAGACAACCTGCCGGATTTGTTGATGCTCGGCGTGCTCAAGCCCGCTGAGTGGATAGACCCGGACTGGCAGGGCAAAGCCGAACAGGCGGATACCAAGCTGTCTGCGCGCACCAAAGACGGATGGATGAACGTGGCTTTTCCACTGGGCGGTGGACAACGACGATGGATGCTGGCGACTCCTGATAAAGAAACCAGTATCCAGCCGTTGTCAGAAAAGCAGCGGAAAGTCGCGCCGCTGCCCCAGGCATTCCTGGTCAAGCACGGCGATTTTCCCCTGGACGAAGTGAAAGACTATGTGCTGGACTGGCCCGGCGACACCAGCCACTATCCACGGCTGTATTTTCAGCCGGAGGAATTCCAGGCCCTGCGTGCGTCGCTGGTTTCCAATTCCTCTGAACTCGAGCGATGGGAACGCCGTCAGCCGATCGACAAGTACAACATTGCAGGGCCACTGCGTGAATATTTTGCCTCTGGTTCCCCGCAGCTGGGCGAAAAAATCGTTACCACGGCTTCATCCTGGCTGGACTCATTGGTCAGCAATGACCTGTTGTTGCAAAACAGCCGGGTGACACTGGGCTTTGCACCGCACAACCAGGCGGTGCTGTTTCTGCCAACGCTGAACCTGGTGGATGCGGCGCTCGGAGTCGCATCACTGTCAGCGGACGTCCGCGGCCAGTTCCGGGCAAAACTGGCTTTCCTGGCCTATGTCGTTAACAGCGACCATTACTGGTCACCGCCACGCGGTTTTTCAGCCAACCCCAATATGAGCACCACGGTGGCTCTCTACCAGGTGTTGCTGGCTGCGCTGATTCCCTCGCACCCCCTGGCAGGGCAGTGGGCTGAAAAAGGGCTGAACACTTTGCAGTGGCAGTTGCACAACTGGTCCGACCCGGACGGGGGTTGGCTGGAAGCGCCGCATTACGCCGTGGTGGCTTACGACCACCTGCTGGCGGCGTTCATTGCAGCCTCACGCGCAGGGTTTGGAGACTACCTCTTCGATGACCGCATGCGCAGGGTCGCAGAATGGCTGGCCCGCATATCGACGCCTCCTGATGCCCGCACGGATGGGTTTCGACACCTGCCGCCGATCGGCAACACCTACTACGGAGAATCCAGCGGCATCTTCTGCATCGTTGCCGGAGTGTGGGAGGAACAAGACCCCGAATTTGCCGCTCACATGCAGTGGATGTGCGAACAGCAGGGCAATGCGGCGCTCGGTCTTGGCTGGAGCTTCCCGTCGATGACCGGTTATTCGGGGCTCCTCAGGGCCCGGAATGTTACCGCACGGCAACCCGCTTACGGCAGCAAGTGGTTCAGTGAAACGGGCGTGGTATTGCGAAACGCGACAGGATCGGGCAGGGAAACGTATCTCCACCTGATCGCCGGGGAGAATCACGAGCATTACGACCATGATTCCGGCAGCGTCATCATATGGGGGAAAGGGAGCGTGCTGGCTGATGACTGGGGCTACATCGGCCGACATGCGGAGAAATACCACAGCGTGCTCTCTTCCATGGCGATTCATGGAAACATGCGGATCACGGACTTTTCGACCCAGCAACACTTCGACTATGTGTCGGGGCAGAAGCTCGCCTGGCAGAGACAGATCGCTTTCGCAAAGGACGAAAACCCATTGGGCGCGAATTTCTTCATGATTCGCGATACACACCACTTTGGTGTGCGGGCCGGTTGGAAGTTATGGGTGCACGAAAGTGGCGAGCCAGGCTCCATACAGATCCGTGATAAGCGTGTCACGGTTGCCGGGCCTGACGATGTCGACTTCGACTTGTTTTTCCATCGACAGGACGAACTCGACCTCAAAACCGAACCAGCCACGCAGAAAATGTCGGTAGGCAGGCGCAATGGCAAGACGGGACCGATGGAACTCACGTTGACAGCCATTACCGCATCCACCAGAAAAACCGGATTCGTAACCGTGCTGATTTATCCCAGGCTTAAATCGGAATCGCCGCCAAAAGTAACCTGGCATTCGGAAGGGCAGATAGCAAAAGTCGTCAGTAAAGACGGCCAGGATTTCATTTTCCTGTCACCGCAATCAAGTTCCGGCATCAAGAAGTTCGAATCCGGGGGCAACAGGCTGTCTTTCCAGGGCGCTGCCGGTTCAGTAAGAATCCGCGACAACCGCGCCAGGCTGTCGCTGGGCGCCACCGGAAAAATCACCCTGGGAAGCGAAAGCCTCGAATCCAAGACAGGCAAAGCCAGCAAACAAGTGCCTTTCTCACCCAGTAACTGACAGAA
>JAOUCS010000126.1 GCA_029859645.1 Lysobacterales bacterium
CATGGCGCATGCGCTGTTCTACGACGGCGACATCTTGATGGAGTATGCCGCACTCGGGCTTATTCTCGTTTTATTTCGCAATGTACCCGACTGGATACTGCTCGTCCTCGCCGTTCTCCTTTTGACAGCCTTCCCGGTGGGAAACCTGGTCCACACACCAGGCAGTGAAGAGATCGCAATGCAACTTGAGGACGAATGGCCGCTCGAAGCGTTGAGGACAGGTCATCCTTACCTGGGTTCGGCAATGGATGTCTTCGAAGAGAATATTGCAGCCATTCCTCCTCGAATCTGGTCAGGTCTGCACCAGCCGGAATCCAGTCTGACGATCTTTGCCATGCTACTGCTGGGGTTTTGTATCGGCCGATCCGGGGTTGTTCATAAAACTGAGTCGAATATTTCCCTGCTCAAAAGCGTGTGTTACTGGGGGCTGGGAACAGGAATCGCTGCTGCCATGCTCGAAGGGTGGCTGAACATGCAGTTTGGCTATTCCGTGTATCTGGTGAACCATTCAACAGCAGGAATCCGCGTCCTGGGCGATGCACTGTTTGCCTTCGGCTCAACGGCAATGGCCCTGGGTTATGGCGCGGGTATCATCCTGCTGGCGCGCAGGCAGGAATGGCAAGTGGTGCTAAAACCACTGATTAACGCCGGCAGAATGGCTTTAACGGTGTACCTGTCAAGTACGCTGATGTTTACTTTGTTGTTTTACGGGTGGGGCTTTGGACAGCTTTACCGGCTGGGTCCCACAGCAACGACCGCATTTGCTGTCCTGTTTTTCGCGATGCAGCTGATGTTCTGTAACTGGTGGCTTCAGCGTTTCCGGTTTGGACCAGCTGAATGGCTATGGCGCAGCCTCACTTACATGAAATTCCAGCCAATGCGACTGAATAGACCCTAGGTTACGGATGTCAGGCGCACCGGTTCCTCAAGACCATTGCTCCACAGAATTCAACACCATCAACAACATGCGCAGTGAATCGTTCCGGCTCGCCGTGGCCGGTGGGAGCCCCGATAACGCGTATTTCTGGCTCCAGTTCGAACTCGAAAACATCGAGGCCCAGGGGTAATCCCTCGCCTATCGATTTCAGTGCGGCTTCCTTGAGATTCCATAAACGGAAAAAAGCCTGCCGGCGCTGCCGTCCACCGGCTCGCTCAACAGCCTGGGCCTCGGCCTTCGAATAGTACTGCCGGGCAAGCCCGGAGGCATCGACATCCCTGGTTTCATCTTCCAGGTCGACGCCTATGCCATGGGTCAGCGACCATGCCCCGGCGAACCCGAAACGGCAGGAGGAAAAACTGAACCACGCATCAGGCAGATCGTGGAGGTACGGTCTGCCGTTTTTTGTTTCTCTGAAAACGATTCGTGACAGGGGTTGCTTTCCGCCAACTACCTGCCCGCCGCAGAATCGGCGAAACGCCCGGCGTTGGATGAAATGCTCCCTGAGGTCCCGGGTGGCAAACCGGTCTGCTCTTTGCAATTCGGCTTTTGACAGCACTGAAGAGCACATTAACGTCATGGCGGGGTCAGGCAAAACCGGTACATAAAGTAAAGTAACTTCCCGGTGCATGGACAAAGGTGTCAGGTCACAAGCACTCGCTTTGAAATAAGTTAAAACCCGGTCGCTGCAATCTGTGCTCATGTGTCAAAACGGCATAAAATTACCACAAAAAAAAGACCGCCAGAAATGACGGCCTTTTCAATTCGAATAAATTCAAGCTACTTGACTTCCCCGCCTTCCCAGAGGGCTGCATCGTTGCAGGTGGCCATCTTTTCAAGCTCATCATCAATCTCTACAAGTTTGGACGCTTCATAAGCGTCAGTGAATTCACCCCATTGAGCAAAGTCAGGTGCGGTCAGGACAAACTTGAAATCGATGTCATCTACCGAGGCAGCAACCGGATACCTGACATAGGCCTTCAGGTTCTTACCGCCGGGGATTTGCTTTGCAGCTGCGAGCCATTTAGCGCCCATTTCATTAACATCGTCTTCGGTTGCATCGCCTTCGTATTCGCAATTAAAAATCTGGATGGCTTCTGCATGCACCGGGGCAGCAATCAGCATGAAAAAGGAAACGATCATTAAAGTGAAAAATGTTTTCATCGGGTGATTCTCCTGGGGGCTTCTGAAAATTGACTATTTACGTGTGTAGAAAGTGTCTGTGGCGATCTAAACTCGCGGTTTTCGTCTCATCGAAGTCCAATCATAAAACATTTCAATCCCTCCTGTCTTGAAAAGCTAACGACCCTGGTTGAGGGCCACGGGTTCTGCCGGGCTTCCTTCATAGATGCCCGAAGGTAAATGCATCTCCTTCAGAACCAGGCTCAACGGCAACAAAAGGGTACCGGGTTCAATAACGGCGCCCCCCATGACCGTAGCGCCGAAATTCACGGTACTGCCATCCCGGATATGCGTCAGCTTTGCTTTCAGCATCATGTTTTCGAATGTATGAAACTGCAAGAATCCATTGACGATGCAATCATCGCCAAAACTTACAGCGTTCCAGTCGGAGGCCTGCAGCGGCGAACCTACAATGGTCCGTTTACCGATTCGACAGCCCATCATTCTTAAAAGTGGATTGGAGAGTACGCTTCCGGAAGACATTCTCAATGGTCGCCTGCACCAGGCGAAGAAACAATCCTGGGCGAAAAAATAGCTGAAATGCCGCCATGACCAGAAGGGTGTTGCGTGGGCAGACCCCCAGTAACGCCCCACGAAAACTTTCTTGATCAGGGCGCTGAGTACTACCAGGTAAGCTTCTGAGAGAATCAAAGCGAGGAGGGCGCTGAGGGCCAGGTGGAGACCCAAGCGTAAAAAACCCGTATACATGACCACGTAAACCAATAACCCCGCCATCGGCAACAGGCCGATACTGAAAATATCATTCAGGAAAATCCGCGCCAGGAACAGGGGGAACCCCGGCAGCGTCTGGGATTCATTCTCTGCCTCGAATTGCGCACTTGAGAATCGAACCGGCGGGTTACCCGCCACCGTCACCGGCTCGGCCAGGCGGGATCTCATCTGGCGCCGGAACCGGATGTCATTGCCCAGCGTGGAAACACCCAGCAGGAAATTTGATGGAAACTGCCCCGATTCCGCAACACAGTTATTGCCACTGAAAAAATTGCGGGGCATGTCGAGTTGACGCAGTTTGATATGTTCCGCGCCGTGGTCGAGCATGTTGGTGAAGCTGCCATTCGACCAGAAAACCTGGGAGTCAGCACTGGTCAGCTCAGGCACGAGATTAATCATCAGGTCACACTCTGAGGCTCCAAGACGCGGGAAACGCACGCCCGCCAGTGCGCGCAGGTACTGTCCGGCGATCGTCCAGGTCCATTGTCTCTGGACCTGGTTCATTTTCTTCATCCGGTACAGGAGAAGATAGCCCTTTAGCCCCCGGGTGGAATAGAGTCCGGGCCTGGCAGGCGTGAAACGCAGGAACAGGCACACCAGCACGGAAATGAGAACCACGGCCACCCAGGTCGTCACGAACGCGTAAGTGCCCAGGCTCCAGATAATTTCGGACAAAGGTGTCAATTTGAAATAGTCGCTGGGCACCACGGTCTCACGCACCGGTATCAATGAGGCCGCAAACCACGAAACCGCCGCTGTCGGGACGACCAGGAGCCAGAAATCCAGGAACAGCTGCATGAGTATGTTGATCGATTCCATTAACCAGGCAGGCTTCCGTGAATAACACGTTTTGGCGGTTCGCTGCAGATTGACACACCGGCCGGTTTGACGTGCAGGCGCGCCCTCCCACAATTCATGCTCTCCGATATCCTTCAGAATCGGGGTAAACGGGTTTACCCACGAGCCCCTGCCCACCGTCACCCCACTGGTCACCGCTGCCCGCATCCCGATTTTGCAATCGCTTTCAAGGCGCACAGGACCGATGTGTAATTCATTGCCTTTCCATCGCGACAGGTGCACATAGGCACCCGTCTGAATGGCGACGTCGTCACCGGTGGAAAGCAAATGCAACGGCCCTGAAAATTCCACATCGTGGGCACATTGCAGGTTTTTACCTATGTTGGCGCCCAGGCGCCGCAGCACGTAAGCCATCAGCGGGGCACTGCGAAACATCGCGCCCAGTGGCGTTAATACTGAAGTCTCCAGGCGCCCGATGCACCAGACCCGCAGGTGCATTCTGCTCCACTTTGGATAGACCCCGGGGGTCACGTTATTTTTGTAGGGATGGCCACCCATGAAAAGCTTTATTACCATCACCCAGAGCAGGTCGGCGAAAGGAACCGCCAGGGCGACCACATACATCGCCAAACCCACCAGAATAAATTCCCAGAGGTATGCCGTCATGAAAAATTCGCCGATTTCCGCGAATGCGAGCAGCGCCAGGAACCCAACCAGCGGTGGAGAGAAAAGAAGGCACAGGAACAGTACTTGCAGCGTGGTAAACAAGCCGACCGGAAGCACTCTTGCGGCGGCTTCATCGCGGTCGGAATCCGTGCTGTCAGGTGGCTCCTGAGTGACCGGAGCCTTAGCTTGCTGCGCCGACTGCCTGGCATGGCCGGCCACCTTCCGTGCCGTGTCGCAGCTACTGAGTAGCGCCCTGACCGGCACTGCCCAGCCGGCGGCATGAAGACGTTGTGCGAGTTGTGCGATGACGATCGAGTGCCCGCCATGGTCCGCAAATACATCATCCCATCCTATGGGCGAATCAAAGACTGCCCGGCAGATCGTCAGTACTTCTTCGTTATCCGGCTCCGGCTCAGATTCCGCCAGGGTTTTGACTGCTGCAATTGGGTTTGACGCCGGTTTAATCTGTTTTGACAGCGCAGATAAACTCGGTAGTTTTTCGCGATCAATCTTGCCGGAGACCGGTTTCATGACAAATTTCTCAACCAGGAATATCCGGGACGGGATCGATGGCGCCGGCAGCTGCCGGGTCAGGGTTTGTGTCACCTGTGCGGCCCACTCATCGGGCGCCGGAGCAGCGCCCCGGATGGAGCTTTCGGCTATAGATGGCGCACTGACGAAGGCAACCAGTTCCTGATTCTGATAGTCCAGCACGGCGGACTCAATCTCGCCAAACTGTGACTGGAGAATGTCTTCAACCGCCTGGGTCTCCACCCGGTGGCCCCGCACCTTGAGCTGAGCATCAATTCTGCCCAGGAAATGCACACGTTGGCTACGGCGGTCTATTTTGCATCTGTCCCCGGTGCGATACAGGCGGCCAAACCGGGGGTGGTCGATAAATTTCTGTGCCGTTTGCTGCGGCAGGTTCCGGTACCCCCGTGCAACGTGCACGCCCCCTATACATAATTCGCCCTCTTCACCATGGGGCAAAGGGTCAAGTTCATCGATTTCCAGGATGACGTAAGTGACATTGGCCATCGGCGAGCCGATAGTGACAGGCTCGCCGGGGCGGAGACTCTGCCGGCTCGTGTCCGTGCTGGCTTCCGTCGGGCCATACGTGTTAATGATCTGTCGTCTTCCCATCGTCCAGGGCTCTACCAGGGCCTTGGGAAAGGCCTCGCCCGCCGGCACTATGTAGCGGCAAATCGGATAGGGCAAATCAGTCCCCGGATTGGGTGTCAGCGTGGTAAGAAGCACCGGTGGACAGAACAGCACGGTGACCTCCGCTTCGCAAAGAACAGGCACCAGGTCCGGCCCCGACCGAATCTGATTGCTGGTCAGCATCACCACGGCGCACCCGGATACCCAGGCGCTGTACATCTCGGAAATACTGCCGTCATAGCCCATTGACGAGGTAAGCGATGTTGCATCCATGCCGGGGATGAGATCGAAATAATCGGCGTAGCTGAGTGCCAGGTTCACATAACCTGCATGGGGTGACTCCACGCCCTTGGGCATCCCGGTGGTCCCACTGGTGTAGAAGAGCGTGGCAAGACGTTGTTCAGGGTTATCCAGCCATGACGGTGGTTTACGCGCCGGCTGCTGCTCCGGTAAAGCCATGACATCGATCGTGGGCAGGTCACGAAAGCTACCCTGCCCTCTCGTCAGAATGACCACGGGCTGCGCATCATCGAGCATATGGTTGATCAGGGCTTCAGGCAGGGAGGTATCGAGAAACATCAGGGTCCCTCCCGCCTTGAGGATACCCAGGTGTGAGGCCACGATTTGCCAGTTATCCTGCGACATTGCAACAGCCACTACCTGGTCGGGGCCGGTAAGGAATGGGGAAATTGACGCGGCGATATGCTCAGCCCGGATATTAAGCTCTGAGTAAGTCAGGGATTCGCCCGTATGGGGAATCTGCAACGCTGTATTGTCCGGATATCTTTTGGCGCTCCGGGCAAATATGTCCGTGAGCCATGTAACCCCCTCCTGGTGTGGAATGTTGACCAGGTGCTGGTCACCAAAGACTTCAGTCAGGCTGTATGGGCAGGTATCCGCTTCCCCGTGCGGCACTTTCTCCGCCGCCCACAGGTAGCGCCTCCATGCAATGAACGTCAGTCCAACGAAGACCGCCAATACGGCTGCGGTGATTGCTACTGCCATCGTCGGATTTTAGTCAAAGTGGCGCTGTAATGTTCCATTTCTGCGGATATCCAGGGTCACACAATGATAGCCCCCACCCAGCATCTTGGAATGCCTGAGCTTGTGCGGGATGACATCGATGCCCTGCTTCTCCAGCAGACTGATCAGGGCTGTCTGGTCCCGGTCTACCACGACGAGGTTTGGACTGATGCTGAACAGATTCATATCTATCCACTTGCTGCCAATACTCTTCGCCAGGTAGTCGGCGTCAAATCTGTCGGTGCTTTCCATCGGCGGGCTGTATATCACTTCCCACTGTTTCAGTATTTCCGGCAGTGTATCGTCATTGATTCGACCGGGATTGCAAAGCATCAAGCCAGGACGAAGGGCAACGAAAGTCGAATCGATATGGCTGCCGTAATAGACATCCTTAAGGAAGTGGACCCTGAATTCATCTCCCAATATGGACTGCAGCCATTGCCCGCCCAGTTCATTGCCGGTCCCACTCACCAGGTAGATCAGATCCCGGCCCAGCCGTAACACATTGGCGGCGTCGAAAGCGGGTTCGTCGTTTCGTGGCGTGGGCTTATCCATATCGACGTCGAACAGGGAGTCCAGCAACATCGGTTTTGGTGCGCTGTACCACTTTGCACCGGCTTTCATATACTCCAGTAACATCTTGCGATAGCTGAACGATTCCTGGGAACGGCTGCGAATCACGTTGGGCGTTTCGATGATCTGGTCGCCAATCACCAGCAGGATGTCGCGTGGGCAATAATTGTAATAACCCTCGGATTCCCAGTGAATGGAAGAAAATCTTTGTTCATGCGGCCAGGTTTCGGGGCGCTTGACGGTTACGCCCTGCCCTTCCAGCAGCTCGACAAAGGCATTCAGGTCTTCTTCTGTTTCCTCGATGATCCAATCTGGAAATGGCCCCTGCGGAATCTCTGAAACCGGCCGGTCGGGATACTCGGCCAAGCGCGTGCTTGGGTCTGCGTATGGGAACCTGGCTCGCAGCGGATTGCCTACGATCACTTCTTCAAGCGGATCCCATTCATTGCAACTCCAGACTACCGACATACCCGTAATACCTCTTTTGAGTGAGCCTGGCCCATGTTCAGGGCAGGAAGGATTCTATAACTGTTCCGCCACCATCCCTGGCGATGGTGCGCTGGACCATGTCGGCCACAGCAAGATCAAGCACTCCCAGGCCAAAAGGTGAAAAAATCACTTTGCGTTCATCCCGTTCAGGTAATTTCACATTCCCCAACAACAGGTCTCCCAAAGACCCGTGGACGAAATCAGTATTCCCTGTCTGCGTTGACGCCAGGTGAATCGAAGTCGCAGCCCGGTTCACGTGGTCGAGATCATCAACGATATTGTGATTCGAGAGTACGGCGCCGGCACTCAGGTCCCGAAGAGAAACGTGAAGTATGGTTGCACCTGCCGGGGAGGCGTCGAGGTCATCAACGTAAGGTTTGATGGCCGTGGTTCCAAAGGAAACCATCGAACACTCTCTCAACAACGCTTCGAGGCTCGCTGCGGTCGTGAAGACCGCTTCGGGGAGGTGCTCGCACAGCACCTCTCCGAATGCACGGGAACGTGCCGGATCCAGGTCAAATGCCATGAATTGTCTGACACCGGGCCAACTGTTTGCAAGGAACTGAGCCACTGAAACATTGATCGGACCGCATCCGACAAAGCCGATCACGTCCGGTTCGCCGGTGGCAAGCACCGTTGAAGCCAGGGCGGCCGAAGCAGCAGTCCGCTGCTTACTGATAATTGATCCCTCCATAAACGCCCTGGGATGACCGGTAAGGCGATCATTCAGGATCACAACCGCTGAAGCTCTCTCCATGCCCCTGGCGACGTTATCCGGCATGGACGCGATCCACTTGACTCCTGCAAGCTGATAATCATCCCCCAGGTAAGCCGGCAGACAAATAATCCGGTCCTTGTCGCTGTCGGGAAATCTCAGAAAGCTGGAGTGCGGCAGTGAACTGGCTCCCCGCGCATGCGTTTCATAGGCTTTACGAACTGTTTCGAGGACCTCCGGTTCGCGACCCCGGAGCACAGCTTCCACATCAGCTGCGCCGATAATGGTTAATGGATTAGCCGACATCAGGCTTCCTTGATGGATTTTGTCCAATGGTGTGCGATATCACCGAGCCTGTCATGCACCCATTCATCAGAATAAATGGTGTCGAGATAGCGTTCACCCCGGTCGGGCAGCAGGGCAACAACCGTCGAGCCCTCTGGTATCTCTTCACTGGCCCGATCAACTGCGGCAATAACGCCGCCGGATGATCCGCCTGCCAGAACGGCTTCGGTCCGAGCCAGCCGTCGACAGCCAACCACACAGTCGATAGCCGAAACATGCATCACTTTGTGCACGCCATCGGTCGGGGTGAGTTTCGGGCAAATCCCGGAGCCGAGGCCCGGTATCAGGCGATCGTGCCTGTCATTTGAGAAAATCTGGCTTCCCAGCGCGTCCACCGCAACCACCTTGGTCGGATATCGATGGTCCACCAGGTAATCGAGACATCCCCTGAGCGTTCCACAGGTGGCGGTGGCGATAAACAGATAATCGAGCATGCGCCCGTCAAGGTCCCGCAGGATTTCCTTTACTGTCGAGCGGTAGTGGGCGCCTGAATTCTCCGGGCTCGCGTACTGATCCACCCAAAAGCTGTTTTGTTCCGTTTTGAGAATTTCTTCGATGCGCTTCAGTTTTGCCGGCAACAGCTCTCCGGTCACGGGATCAGGGTGCTCGACAATTTCTATTTCGGCGCCGTATGCGGCGAGAAGATCCACATTCTGCTGTGTGACCTTGGGATCGACCAGGCAGCGAAAACGGAGGCCGTGGTAGGCACAAACCTGAGCCAGCCCGATACCGGTATTACCGGAGCTTCCTTCCACGATAAGGGTATCGGAATCAATCTCTCCGGTTTGCAGCGCCCTTTCGATAATGGCAACGCTGGGCCGGTCCTTGGAACTGCCGCCCGGATTCAGGCCTTCCAGCTTGGCGTAGAGCTTAAAGTGAGACGGTTCAAATATTTTTTCCAACCGTACGAGAGGCGTGCCGCCTATTGCCCCTAGAACCCCTCCGGCCATTTTGAAATTTTCATTATCAAAATCCGGCGCTGGTCGAGTCGGATGAAATTCATGGAAACCGTTCCGCTCTGAGGCTTTAGTAACTCCTTTCAAGGGGATCAAGTCACCAGAACGGGGCACCCAATTTTCTCCCAATTATCGACGCAGAAATTGAATACTACATGGTGTCCGCTTTGAACAAAAGCCCGCGGTTTACCAGGCATACCCCAGCCGCAGTTTATAACTCTGATCCAGTTCCTCGACACCTTCCACCGCGCCGGAATCATATTCCAATTTTACCTCGAAGGCGGCCTGGAAACCGTAGATCAATGGCA
>JAOUCS010000127.1 GCA_029859645.1 Lysobacterales bacterium
CAAATAAAAGTGATTCACCACGCAGCGGTCTGATCAGCACCTATAGTCTTGGCTGGCTGAGGCAGGAGGATAATCAGTATTTGAGTGTTCCCCGGGACATGGCCGACAGTTTCCCTGAACATGTACGCCGTCTGATGGGTTATCAGACCCATGACAAGATGCTTGGAACGTATCCCGGTGATCCCGATGGCCTTTGGCCCAAGTGATAGCAGACGCAGGTGTGATTCTCCAATATCCCAAGAAAGAAAGAGTGGCCGTATTCGATCAGACGTAGCGAGTCGGTGCATTCCAGCCCGACATCTGCTACTGGCCTATTCTGTTGAAAAACTCGGTTGGTCGGGAAATTCGACCAAGACAGTGGGCTGACTTAGTTTAACTCATTGTTATTGTTGATCAATATTTCCGCGGAAACGTCCGAAAACTGACGAAACTACGTTTTTCAACACGATAGGCCGATTTCGGAGATTGCACGTTGAGTTGTGATGAGTTCCGAAATGGGTCGGAAGCAGCCCAAACACCCTTTAACTGTCTAAGTTCCGCTTCCAGGCAGAAAGCAGTCATTCATTAAAAAGCCCCGGCGCGGAACCGGGGCTGAAGTGTAAAGAAAACCGTTTCTCAAAGCCTGCCACGCTGGACAGGGTTGTTCGCAGAAAATCAAATTATCAGTAACTACAGTTAGTACAGTTGCCTGTGTCAGGTTCTGGTAGTGCCTCAAATTTTACTGTTGTAACGACATTGCTGAAGGTATTGCTCGCGTCCGGTATACACTGAACAACGTATTGCCGTGCCAGAGCCGATTGATAACCCACTACAGGCCCCGTAGTTAATTCAACCAAATTTTCTTCAGATTGCGCCTCAAGCGAAATTAAAAAGGGGTCGCTGTCTGACCTTGCAAAGCTGATTCTTGTAGTGTTAACGCCATTACCATCAGTACCAAACGAGCAAACAATGGAAGCATTCAACTCAAAATACTTGTCTTCCATGGCTGGAACGTTCCGAGTCCAGCCGTAGAGTACGACGACACCGTAACCTTCGGGTCCGGACCACGTATCAACATGCACATTGTCGGAACGTTCAAATTTATCCTTTACAGGATTAGCGTCGGCTAGTTGAAAACCGACCGCGAAAATAGTGCACACAGTCAATGCAAAAACCATAAAGCTTTTCTTACCTACAGGTAGGATTTTCATTACAACCTCCATACAAAAATATATGACCCTGGAAACGTAAAAGCTGCCAGTAATTGCAGCGTTTATCCGAGTTTCTCGGCCATAAAAATATCCTCTGCAACCGTCCATGGCGAACGATTCCTTTTTTATGGTTGGAGACGATTGTGTGCTTTTCTAAGTATAGTTCAAGCAAAGAAATTATTTGGTTGCACGTCACGCTGGCGGCCCTTTTCTTTGCCTCAATAAAAAGCCTCGGCGCGGACTAAGACGAATGGCACGGGACACCATTGATTCGATTTTGCTTGATTCTGGCAAGTTTGAATTTAGGAAATTGACCTCAGTCCCCGTAGGCCATTCGCCCTTTTGATATTCTCAGCCAGATGGACTGGGACAGCCCCACAACGAAAAAGCATATTGCTGAAGCCAAGGCACAGGGGTGTGAGTTGTTGGGTACGGGAAGGGACGGGTACTTCCGCACTTATCGTTTACCTTGCGGACATGAGCAAGAAATACAGCCGGGGGCTATGCGCGTAGGCAGATTTCAATGCCAGACTTGTTTTACTAGTAGATTGAAAGAAGAAGCAAAGTCACAGGGTTGTACCTTGTTGGGCGCAGGCGACAAAAAGGGTAACCGCACCTATTTGCTTGATTGCGGACATGAACAAGTAATTCTACTTCAGAAAATGCGAACAGGTGCTTTTCGCTGCAAAACCTGTGTCGTCAACAATCTGAAGAAGGAGGCTGAGTTACGAGGATGTGAGTTGTTGGGTGCTGGCAAAGACTGCCACTACCGCACCTATCGCTTACCGTGTGGGCATGAGCAGGTGATCACCACCAGGAGTATGCGTCTCGGCAACTTCCGCTGCCAAATTTGTCTTGATACTAAATTGAACGAAGAAGCAAACGCGCAAGGTTGTGTCTTACTCGGCGCTGGGAAAAACGCCAACTACCGCATCTACAGCCTTCCTTGCGGTCATGAACAAGAAATTACGCTCGCAAATATGCGTGGCGGCAGGCTTCGCTGCCAAATCTGTCTAGATAACAATTTGATTGAAGAGGCAAGAGCGCAAGGCTGTGAGTTACTGGGATCGGGCAAGGATGCCACCTATCGCACCTACCGGCTTCCTTGTGGGCATGTGCTGGAAGTTGGGACAGGCGCTATGCGAATTGGTCAATTCCGCTGCCAAGTCTGTTTTGATAATAAATTGAATGAGGAAGCAAAAGCGCAAGGCTGCGAGTTGCTTGGATCCGGTAAGGATGCCAACTACCGCACCTACAGGCTTAATTGTGGGCATCAGCAGGAAGTCGGAACCAGGGAAATGCGCACTGGCAGTTTTCGCTGCCAGACCTGCGAGGAATTTTTCTACACACTTCCATCAAATGCCTACCTGCTGCATATCAAAGTGGGTGCGGACGAATGGCTGAAACTGGGTTATGCCAAAGATGTAGATTTCCGTACAACCCGATACGGACTTCCTTCGGAAGCAGAGGTATCCGTCCTGGCTACGATGCCGTTTGATACGGGCAAGGAAGCACAGGTGTTCGAGCAGTCGCTCCACAAGAATCACAAGCGAAAGCGACTCCCAGTGAAGGAAATGCTCAACTTTCACACCGGAAGCGGCGCTACCGAATGCTACCCCGTAACGATGGTTGAAACCCTGCTGGCTGAGTTCAAGAACGCCAAGTAAAAAGCCCCAGCGCAGAACCAGGGCAGCGGCAAGGGGAAACCGCTGTATCTATCCTGCCCGGTCCTGGGCGGCCTGGCTGTAGGAAAAAAGCTATTCAAGCGGCCCATAGTCGATTCTGGGCGCGTTTTATGCCTGGGGGGCTTAAACGGTGTTGACTCAATCGGGTACTCAATCCACGGCTTTTTTGTGTACCTCATGTGTACCCATTAAAAAACGGCCCTCTGCATGGGGTGCAAAGAGCCGTTTATTTATTCGCTAAATCAGTTAGTTAAATGGTCGGGGCGAGAGGATTCGAACCTCCGACCCCTGCAACCCCATTGCAGTGCGCTACCAGACTGCGCCACGCCCCGACTTGTTTAAAACCTATTATATCTTCCAGGTTGGGTGAATTTTATATCACCCGATTTTTTCGCGACCGGAGGTCGCTTAGCATGCCGTTTGTGAGAGAGTGGTTTTGCCGAAGGCAAAGAAATGCTCGAACAAACTCTCAATCTCCGCGCTACCAGACTGCACCACGCCCCGACACTTTCAAAAACATAAATGGGTCTCACCGCGTGTCTCACGAGACGCGGAATTTTACCTCAAATCTGGATCCCGTTGTAGCTTAACGTTTGAGAACCTGCAGCACCTGCTCAAGTTCCATCCGCACCTGGCGGATGATCTGCTGGCTGCGATTCACATCGTCTTTCGCTTCGTCACCCTCGAGCATCTGACGGGCGCCACCGATAGTGTAGCCCTGCTCATACAGCAAGCTGCGAATCTGGCGAATCATCATGACGTCGCCGCGCTGGTAATAGCGGCGATTTCCCCGGCGTTTCACCGGTTTAAGCTGTTCGAACTCCTGTTCCCAATAGCGAAGCACGTGTGGTTTAACGCCACACAAATCACTTACTTCGCCGATTGTAAAATACCTTTTAGCCGGAATCGGCGGTAGATCTCGGTCAATCCCCGGATCCAACATATGCTTCCACCCTTGCACGTAGTTTTTGGCCAGGTCGGAACGTCACCACGCGGCGTGCGGAAATTGGAATTTCCTCACCCGTCTTGGGATTTCTGCCTGGCCTTTGGTTTTTGTCACGTAATTGAAAATTACCAAACCCTGAAAGTTTGACGTTTTCGCCCCCTTCAAGTGCGATTTTGATAGCCTCGAAAAATGAATCCACAAATTCCTTGGCTTCGCGCTTGTTGAGACCGACTTCGTCAAACAGCCGGTCTGCGATATCTGCCTTTGTCAGTGACATTGTTATCCTCTCAACTGGGCACCCAAATGCTGCTCCAGTTCAGAAACGATGGTTTCTATTACAGGATCAACATCTTCATCTTTAAGAGTGCTTGAAACATTGTTAAAAATCAAGCCTATAGCGAGACTTTTGTAACCTTCTTTTAAATTACTTCCCTGGTAAACATCAAATACCGTGGTTTTCTCCAGGTAAGGACCGCCCACGGCAGTGATGCACTTCTTGACCTCCGCATAGCTCACATCATTTGACAAAAGCACTGCTAGATCGCGTCGCACCGATGGAAAGCGCGAAATTAATTTCGTGAATGGTATTTCTCTATCTAGCAGGTAATTCAGGTCTATTTCGAACGCGAATACGCTTTTCTTGATGTCGAACGCCTTTAACACCGAAGGATGCGCTGCTCCACACCATCCCACGGTCTTTTCATCCAGACTGATTCGGGCACTCACACCCGGATGCATCCATGATAAATCTGCTGCCGCGTCGAACACGGGCTTGCCAGCCTCGCCCTTCATGGCAAAAAGGCGCTCGATATCGCCCTTCAGGTCGAAGAAATCCAACGTGCGTGACAGTTCACCCCACTGCTCTGGGAGAGCATCACCACAGGCGACACCCGCTAGTCGTGGAATTTCATCCAGGCCACCCTCTTTCTGAAGGAAGGCAACGCCCGTTTCAAACAGGCGCACGCGGGATTGCTGCCGGTGTATATTCCGTGCCAGCGAGGTCAGCAACCCGGGTAGCAGGCTCGTGCGCATGACATCCATGTCCGAAGACAAGGGATTGGCCAGCGGTAATACCAGGAAATGATGGTAGATGGCTTCGAGTTGGCTCCGGTCCACAAAACTGTAGTTAATGGCTTCCTGGTAACCGGCAGAGCAGAGGGCCTCGCGCACGCGCGCCAGTGAAACCTGGTGACCTTGACTCATGCCCGGCGCCAGTTCACCGGAAACAGGGGCTTCCGGGATTTTATCGTAGCCATAAATCCGGGCGACTTCTTCGATCAGGTCCTCTTCTATTCCGATATCGAAACGGCTGGAGGGGGCGGTGACGATCCAATGATCTTCGTCCCACGTCGTTTCCATTCCCAGGCGCTCCAGGATGGATTCTGTGGCCTTTCGGGGAATGTCGCAGCCAATGACAAGGTTAAGTCTTTCCGGTCTTAAGCGGACCGGCTGGTTGCGTGGTATGCATGTTTCTTCCTCGGCCAGCAACAGCGGACCGGATTCGCCGCCGGCGATATCAACCAGCAATTGTGTCGCGCGCTCTACCGCCAGTTCCTGGCCGCTGGGGTCGACGCCGCGCTCGAACCGGTGCGAAGCATCCGTATGCATGCCATAGGCTCGCGCCTTGCCCATGATGGTAGCCGGATTGAAGTAGGCGCTTTCGAACAGGATATCTTTTGTTTCACTGGTCACACCACTGTCCAGGCCGCCCATGATACCGGCGATGGCGACCGGGCCTGCGCTGTCGCAAATGGCCAGTACTTCTTCATCCAGGTCCACTTCTGACTCGTCCAGCAGGACCAGTTTTTCGCCTGCCCTGCCCCGCCGGACCACGATCTCACTGTTCAGTTTATCCAGGTCAAACGCATGCATCGGCTGACCCAGTTCCAGCAATACGTAGTTGGTCACATCCACCGTCGGGCTGATGCTGCGCAGGCCACAACGACGCAGGGTTTCAACCATCCACAGCGGCGTTTTGGCGTTCGGGTCGATTCCCCGGATGACACGGCCGGCATAACGCGGGCAGTCCTCGGGGCTTTCCAGCCGAATCGGGAACCGCGAATCATTGGACGCCGGAACCGGTTCGATCTGTTCCGGGGTGTATTCAGCTTCGCAACTGGCCGAGACATCCCGGGCCAGGCCCTTGATCGACAGGCAGTCCGCCCGGTTGGGCGTCAGGTCAACCTCGATCACCGTGTCGTTCAGCGACAGGTAATCCTGCAGCGATGTGCCCAGTGGCGCGTCTGCGGGCAGCTCCATTAATCCTGAATGGTCGTCTGACAATCCAAGCTCTTTGGCGGAACACAACATGCCGCACGATTCGACGCCTCGCAGCTTGGCACGTTTGATCCTGAAGTCAGGCCCGATCTTCGCACCGACCTTTGCCAGCGGGACACGAATACCGGGTCGGGCATTGGGGGCGCCGCAGACAATCTGTAAGCGCTCTTCCGTACCGTCATTGACGGAACACAGGGAAAGCTTGTCGGCATTGGGATGTGGCTGGCAGTCGGCGATTTCGGCGACGACCACGTCGCTGAATTCCCCGGCGACCCCGCGAATGTCATCGACCTCCAGACCGGCAGCGGTCAGCTTGTCTGCCAGCGCCTCGGGCTCCAGCTCAATCGCGACCCATTTTTTCAGCCATTCGACATTGAATTGCATGTGCTTACCCTGGGTGTGCCGTGATCAGTGAAACTGGCGCAGGAATTCGAGATCGTTCTCGAAAAACTGCCTCAAATCGGTGACGCCGTAACGCAGCATCGCCATACGCTCCACGCCCATGCCGAAGGCATAACCGGTGAATTCTTCAGGGTCGACGCCACAACCCCGCAACACATTGGGGTGCACCATTCCGCAGCCGAGGATTTCCAGCCAGCCCGACTCCGAGCCATCACCTTTTTCCCAGCCGATATCCACTTCTGCCGAAGGTTCGGTGAATGGGAAATAAGACGGACGGAAACGAACCGCCAGTGAGCGTTCGAAAAAGGCATTCACGAAAGTGTGCAGCACGCCTTTCAGATCGGCCATGCTGACATTACGGCCCACCAGCAGGCCCTCCACCTGGTGGAACATCGGGGTATGGGTCTGGTCCGAGTCGCTGCGGTAAACCTTGCCCGGCGCGATGATCCGGTAAGGCGGATCACTTTTTTCCATCACGCGGATTTGCACCGGCGAGGTGTGTGTGCGCAGCAGGCGTCCGTCGCCGAAATAGAAGGTATCGTGCATCGCACGCGCAGGATGGTGCGGCGGGAAGTTCAGCGATTCGAAGTTGTAGTGGTCGTCTTCGACCTCGGGCCCGGTGGCCACGTCAAAACCCAGCCTGGTGAAGATGCTGATGGCCCGTTCCATGGCCATGGTGACCGGGTGCAGGCCGCCACGTTGTTCGCCACGGCCCGGCAGGGTGACATCGACTTTTTCGCTCAGCAACTTCTGCTCCAGCGCCTCTGTTTCCAGCGCCTTGCGCCGGGCATTGATGGCCTGGTTCAGCGCATCGCGCACCGCATTGACCGCCTGGCCAAAGGAACGGCGCTGGTCGGGCTCCATTGAGCCGAGCGACTTCAGCTGAGCGGTGATCTCACCCTTTTTGCCGAGGTAACGGACTCGCAGCTCATCCAGTTGCTGGAGGCTGTCGCTGGCTGAAATTTCAGCCAGCGCCCGCGTCTGCAGGTCTGTGACAGTGTCCACCCCGGGAATTATCCCAGGCTGGCTTTAGCTTTTTCTGCCAGCACACCGAAGGCTTCGATGTCATGCACAGCGAGATCCGCCAGCACTTTGCGATCGACTTCGATTTCCGCCTTGTTCAGGCCGTCGATGAAACGGCTGTAGGACAATCCGTGATTACGCGCGGCGGCGTTGATCCGGACAATCCACAGGCGACGGAACTGCCGCTTGCGCTGGCGGCGGTCACGGTAGGAATACTGTCCTGCCTTGGTAACCGCCTGCTTGGCAACGCGATAAACCTTGCGGCGCGCGCCGTAATAACCTTTTGCTTCTTTCAGTACTTTCTTGTGCCGGGCTCTTGCCACTACACCACGTTTTACTCTAGCCATTGTTCTGAGCCTCCTTTATGAATGCGGCAGCAAGCGCTTGACGGACTTCTTATCGGCGGAACTGATCATGTCAGTGCCGCGCAAGCCGCGTTTTTGCTTCTGCGATTTCTTGGTCAGAATATGACTGTGATAGGCGTGGCCGCGCTTGAAGCCGCCCGAGGCGGTTTTCTTGAAACGCTTGGCCGCGCCCCGGTTGGTTTTCAACTTGGGCATGGTCTTGCTCCTTTTTCGTCCCATCGAGGGGACTCTACATTTGACGTTACACAAGCGGCCTCTGAAGGCTCTTTATGGCTCGGAAACGCTTCTTTGTTCCACGCGAATTTTCGCGGGGAGCGTATTTTAGGGCTCGGAGCCCTTTTTTTCAATAGAAATTAATAAGTTTGGCCTGAACACATCAGTGTTTCTTGGGTGCGATCATCATCACCATCTGGCGGCCTTCCATCCTGGGGTACTGCTCGACGGTAATTTCCTCCGCCAGCTCGGTCTCCACCCGCTTCAGCATCGCAGCGCCCAGTTCCCGGTGGGCCATCTCACGGCCACGAAAACGGAGCGTTAGTTTGACCTTGTTGCCTTCATCCAGGAAGCGATGCACATTGCGCAGCTTTACCTGGTAATCAGCTTCTTCAGTGCCTGGCCGGAATTTGACTTCCTTTACCTGAACATTCTTCTGCTTTTTCTTGGCAATCTGTGCCTTTTTGGCCTGTTCGAATCTGAACTTGCCGAAATCCATGATCCGGCAAACCGGTGGTTCTCCGTTTGGAGCAATTTCCACCAGGTCCAGTCCATCTTGCTCTGCCATGTCCAGTGCCTGTTGCAGGGCCATGATTCCGGCCTGCTCACCGTCCGCGTCAATCACGCGAACCTGCGGCGCGGTTATATCTCCGTTGCGCCGGGTTTTCTGTTTTGTTGCTGCGATGTGTCAATCCTCCTGTTGGTTATCGATTCGTCCCCGCCGCCCCACATCATCGGCAAGGTGTTTTGCAAACTCTTCAACTGGCATGCTGCCCAGGTCCTCTCCCGACCGGGTTCTGATAGCAATCGTGCCATTTTCGACCTCTCTGTCCCCCACTACAAGCAGATAAGGTACTTTGGCCATCGTGTGCTGGCGAATTTTAAAGCCGATCTTCTCGTTTCTCAAGTCTGAATCCACCCGGAAACCTTGATTTCCAAGGGCTTCGGCAACCTTTTTGCAGTAATCGCTCTGCTTCTCGCTGATATTCAGCACCATGGCCTGGACCGGCGCCAGCCAGGCGGGGAAAGCCCCGCCGTAGTTCTCAATCAGGATGCCGATAAAACGCTCCAGTGAACCAAGAATGGCGCGGTGCAGCATCATTGGCGTCTGGCGTGAGCTGTCTTCGTCGATGTAGCTGGCCCCCAGCCGCCCGGGCATGAACGGATCCACCTGCAGAGTACCGCACTGCCAGACACGACCGATGGTATCTTTTAATGAGAACTCGATTTTCGGGCCGTAGAATGCACCCTCGCCCGGGTTTTCTTCCCATTCGATACCGGCTTCGTCCAGTGCCGCGGCCAGCGTCGCCTCTGCTTTGTCCCATTCTGCGTCGTCGCCGATGCGTTTTTCAGGGCGCGTGGAGAGTTTCACCAGCACCTCGTTGAAACCGAAGTCCGCGTAAATTTTGTACAGCAAATCGATGAAGGCCGCCGATTCTGATTGCATCTGCCCGGGGGTACAGAATATATGTGCATCATCCTGCGCGAACGCGCGTACCCGCATCAGGCCGTGCAGTGCGCCGGAAGGCTCATTGCGATGGCAGGAGCCGAACTCCGCCATCCGCATCGGCAGGTCGCGGTAGCTGTGCAGGCCCTGGTTGTAAATCTGCACATGGCAGGGGCAATTCATCGGCTTGATCGCGTAGGTGCGGTTCTCCGACTCGGTGATGAACATGTCCTCGATGAACTTCTCTGCGTGGCCAGATTTTTCCCACAACTTGATGTCCACTACTTCGGGCGTGTTCACTTCCATGTAGCCGTTGTTGCGCAAC
>JAOUCS010000128.1 GCA_029859645.1 Lysobacterales bacterium
TAGCTGTCTGTCCCGTAGGCTATAGGGATTTTTTCCGAACGGACAACGGCATCATCTTCAATAATATTGATGCGGATATAGTCGTTCGTGGTGGCCGACAGGATCGCGTAAAGGCTGGTGCCGTTGAACTTTGCCTGGACCGAAGTTCCCTTGGCATAAACCCACGGTTCGGAAGGATTTGTCCGGTCCCAACGTCCCGTGTAGAGGATTCTGGAATCGTCCGCAGGAACAACCACCGCTGCACTGAGCAACGGGCTCAGGAGAATCGTTGCCAACAGGGCCAGTAAATAACGCATTGATATTTCCCCCGTGATGTCAGGACGATCAATAGCCTTTCTATAAAATTATCGTTAACGACTGGAAAAAAGCTGCAATTGAAATACATTCTGGCAGCTTGATATTGGAGGCGGCCATTACCGGGCGATACCTGATCACTATCAAGCAAATCCAAGTTTTTACTTCGACTGCCCTTTTGCCTCACTCAGCCAGGATCGGTCAAAATTTTCCTTCGCAAGAGCATAGTCGATATGCGGGCTGATCAATTCTTCGAAAGCATCCTGGATCTGTTCGTATTCTTCATCGCAGAATTCGGCTCGCTCCCAGGGCAATATTCCCTCGTCTACGATCTGGCCGAACAGCTTGGGGTCAGCGCCGTAAGCGATGCACAAAACATTGTATGCACGTTGCGCGGGCGTGCCGTGTTCATTGGCATATTCCGCCATGGACGGCGCCTGCTTGCTACTTGCTTCGTACAGGAAGGCATAGGCCGTACCACGAATCAACCGCAGCGACTCTTCCGGCCCGAGTTGAAGATAAATGTAGGCTGCCAGCTGATCTGCCGCGTCTTCAACGCGCCCCAATACCGGCAGGTCATGCATGTCGATCAATGCGTGACCGAATTCGTGCAGAGAGGTGTCTATCAATGGCCCGACAAACGCGTCGTAGGGCTCAACGCCGGAAGAGGTCGTTTCCTTCGGCATTCTTTGCCAAAGCTCCTCAATGTATTCGTAGCAGATCGTAATGTCGTCATCGCCATAGAACGCATCGGCCTCGCCGTCGCATCCAGCCAGGCTGATTTTCAGGGCTCTTGGCAGCTTGAACGGGCTGAGAAATTCCTGCAAACGCTCCAGTACCTGGCGCTCCCGTAACGCATCGTGTATCTGCTGGTGCTCAGGAGTCTTCGGAGTCACATAGTGAATGTCGATCCGATCCGCCTTAGGCGCTGAAAACGCAGTCACTGACGTTATCGCGGCAAACAGGATGCAGGTAATGGCCGAGGCATTTTTCATAATCCGGTCCTCCATGCAAAATCTGTGGTGCAACACTTTCAACATACGCCATCAAAACCTGCTGATAAGCGCATGACCGGCAAAAAGTTGAGTTAAGTCAATCCAACAGCTTGCGAAGACCCTGCGGCACACGTTCAAGGTTCAAAATCAGAATAACAGCACCAGAGCCTTCAACCCAAAGATTCAACCTGGCCGGAACAGGAGGAAACCGCAGGCCCGTAAGATCCAGATGCGCATGAACAAAGCATTGGATACAGATCAAACGGTCGCTTAGACTAATACGATATCCACCCCCATGATGCGATCTCACAAGGAGAGACACAGATGAAATCAAGAAATGTATTACTGGCAGGAGCCTTGTTCCTGCTGTTCGCAGCAACTGCTCATGCAGCCGCCACCGTGGCGGAATGCAAGGCATCCGCAGATGAAATGAAGGGACTGGGCAATGTCGCGGATATGATGGCCGAATCCTATGGCTACGCCATCCTGCCCACTATCGGCAAAGGCGGCATTGGCATCGGCGGTGCCGGTGGCACCGGATGTGTTTTTGCCGGTGGCAAGCATACCGGTGATGTTTCAATGGGACAGGTAACCGTCGGTTTACAACTGGGTGGCCAGGCCTATAGCCAGATCATCCTGTTCAAAAATGTCGATGTGTACAACGATTTCACCAAAGGTCAGTTTGAATTCGGAGCCGATGCCACGGCAGTGGCGTTGACTTATGGCGCTCAGGCCGGCGCTACGACCAAGGGAGCTTCCGCCAGCGCCGGTGACACCAAGGCGGCCGGGGCCTGGAAGCGTGGCATGGCTGTATTCACCCTCGCCAAGGGCGGCTTGATGTATGAAGCATCCATAGGCGGGCAGAAGTTCAAATACACACCTGTAGAATAGAACCAGAACGCGGCTCCCCTGCCCCAGGGGGGCCGCAACACCGGAGCCTCCTCCGATTCAATCAAGCTAAGCAGGTAAATTAGGCCTCAAGCCTGGCGCCGGTGTAGCATTGCCGATCATGGCTGGAGCAACAACCCGCATCATCATTCTGCTGTTTCTCGCATCCGGTGCGCTTGCACTGATGTACGAGGTCGTCTGGGCGCGGATGATGGCCCACGTGTTCGGCTCGACAGCGCTTGCAGTTGGAACAGTCCTGGCGGCCTGGATGTCCGGCATGGCCCTGGGGGCCTGGAAGATTGGCAAACGGGCAGACCGCCATCCGAATGCGTTGAAGCTGTACGGCTGGCTGGAAATCGGCATAGCCGTCATGGCGCTGGTTTCCCACCTTCTTATTGACCAACTGGGAACGGCGCATCAGTTGCTTTATACATGGACGGGCGAGTCTGTCTTTGCGTTCGGCGCAACACGCTTTGTGCTGGCATTTCTGCTGGTCCTGCCACCGACAATACTGATGGGCGCTACACTTCCCGTACTGACCAGGTTTTTTTCCAGCAGACAGGCGCTGGTAGGGATCAACATCAGCACACTCTATGCGTTCAACACCTTAGGCGCAGTTTGTGGCGTATTGCTGACCGGTTTTTTCCTGATCGGCCGCTACGGCATTCACATTCCGGTCTATCTCGCTGTGGCGGGCAACCTGGTCGTGGGCCTGGCTGCTCTGGCTCTCTCATCTTCTGGTCCCGTTAAAGTACACGCCCCGTCCAATGCCAGTCAGCCGGCTGAATTTCGGCCAGACGGCGCAACTACTGTGCTCGGACCCGGCACCTACCGCGTGATCCTTTTCGGACTGTGCCTGTCCGGCTTTACTTCCTTCGCTTACGAAATTTACTGGACCCGCTCGCTGGTTTTCATCCTGGGTAATTCAACCTATGCACTGACGACCATGCTTGCCGCGTTTCTGACCGGCATCGCCCTCGGCGGCTATGCGATAAGGTTCATTCTCAGAAGTGAATTCGACCGTTCAGTGGTGTTTGGCTGGCTGCAGGTTCTGCTGGGAATTTTTTCAGCCCTTGCGCTACCGTTGTTGTTCAGCACCTCCGATCCGCAAGCTTTGAACCAGTTCTTCCTGCAAAGATCGGATGATGCGGTCGCGCTGACCCTGAGCGGGTTTGGCGTGGCCTTCCTGGTGATGCTGCTGCCGGCTATGCTGATCGGCGCCACTTTTCCGCTGGTGGGCCAGATCGCCGCCGGCGATCCGGACGAAACAGGAGCAACCGTCGGAAGAGTCTATGCCGTTAACACCCTGGGCAATGTACTGGGGGCGCTACTACCCGGACTGATCCTGCTAAATTGGCTGGGAATTCAGAAGGGTATCGTGGCCATGGCGCTTCTCAACATCAGCCTGGGCTTCCTGGTTTTGTCCTTGCGACTGCTAAGACCGCCGGCAAGGGCAGCATGGCGATTGGCTTTACCTGCTGCATTGCTGGCGAGCCTGGCGTTGCTCGGCCGCGCACCCATCCAGTTCCAGTTTCCATCCGATGGCGAGCAGCCCTTTTTCGAGACGTTGTTCTATCGCGAAGGACCGCTGGCAACGACAAAAGTCTTCATGAATCCCAGGAATGGCGAAAAGCATATCAGTGTAGACGGCATCGTGATTGGCGGAACCGGGCAGTCCGAGTTCAAGCAACTGTTACTGGCGCATTTGCCCAAGCTGCTGCTGGATGACGTCTCGACCGAACTGTCGGTGGGCGTCGGTTCCGGGATTTTATTGGGCGAGAGCCTGAAGCATGAGGGTGTGAAATCAATCACCGGCGTGGAAATCGAACCGGGTGTGGTCGAGGGCGCCCATTGGTTTGCAGAGGAAAACCACCGGGCCCTGGACGATCTGCGCTTGCACATCGTGGTAGACGATATCGGCAGTTATCTGCGTACCCATGACAATAGGGTTCAGGTCATTTCAGCTGATGAAAAAACGGCTGACGAATATGCTTCCAATGGCTTTTCCTACTCAAAGGATTACTACGACCTGCTGTACGACCACCTGGCTGATGATGGCCTGGCGGCACAATGGGTGCCAACTACCCTGCCGCCCAGGCAATACCGCATGGTGCTGAAGACTTTTGTCGAGAGTTTTCCATATGTCCAGTTATGGTATTTTCTGCCTGCCCACAAACGCGGGCCATTCAACACCATACTGGTAGGCTCCAGGCAACCAATTCCGATGAAACTTGATTCAGTGCGGGAGAGGTTTCGGCTCAATGCAGAAGCGATGCAGGCTCTGAAACCTTACGGCCTGACCTCGGCTGAAGCGGTCCTGCCGCATTACGTGGCTGGCCGCGAGGCACTGTTGGAACGCCTGCGGGACACCCCGGTCAACAGCCTGGAATTTCCCCGCTACGAGTTTTTTTATCCCTGGGAATACGCCTACCAGCGGCAGACCCAGTTCATTGAGAATCACGCGTTTATCATTGAATTGAAACAGGCTGAATTTGTAAACTTCATGGCAGGCCTGGACGCAAACTCCCGGGATAAAGCCAGGATGCTGCGGACTCTGGGAGCAGAGTATCGCTACCTGACCGGCTTTCAGAAATTCCTCGAAGGCATTTCGCTGGAAGAACAATACCGGATCTTTGACGACGCACTGGCTGTCGCACCCTGGAATGATAGCCTCAGGGCCAGGATTTATCTGCAGTACCGTTACAGCGCTTTGACGCGCACAAACCCTGGAGAACGTTCGCGACTGATGAAAAAGGCCGAAGACCTGTATCGAGACTATTGATCCCCGGTCATCAGCTTGCCCGCCATCAGCAGCGTGATATCTCCCTGAAGCCTCCCACCGTGGAGGCGATTTCCTCGTATACCTCTGCAAGCCGAATGGCATCCAGGCCATATTCACCCCGGGCGGCGACCTTTTCAGCGGCTACGCTCACATCGATTGTCTCGCCGGCGTCACGTTGAATGCACAACTCGTTGGCCACGGACATGGCAACCCGCAAGTCATGCACAAAGCTGCATGAATCCTGCCAATGGCTGGTGTGTGGCCTGAACTGTACAGCCTCGAGCACTTCATTTCCCAGGTGATCGCCGCTGCTTTCGCAGTGACTGAGTTCCCGGTGCATTTGCGCCAGTAACATCTTGCCGTGGTCAGTCAGCCATAACCGGCCCTCCGGGATTTCCCGTTCGGTCAGCATCTGGTCAAGCAAATCGTGCAACTGCCGGGCTTCGTTGGCGTCACCTTCCCGTGCACCATGCAGGTGTGCATCCAATGAGGCGTTAATGGTGGCTTCCGCCATGCGTCTGTTCGTCATGATTCCGTCTCCTCTCAATTGGCTACGTGATCGGACCAAAAGACCTCTAGATTAGATATATTTAACATACGGTCGATTAACCGCAGCTTAAATGAAAAGGAGTGGGTACTGAGTATCTCGTTGAAAATACGTCGTGCGCGGTGGCCCGATTCAGTGGACCACGCTGCAGACAGTCAGTTGACCGAGTCCAGACCTTCTGCAGAATAAAGATGTAACTTCTGTTCGGCCAGGCGCTTGGCCATTTGCATTCGTTGCAGTATTTCCGGAGATGTTTCCTCTGTCTGGTTGCACAGCATGTCGTTCCAGAATTCGATTTCCGTTTGGAAGGCTTCTACCAAGTCCATCAGTTTGTCCCGTTAAGTATTGGCTTGTTCGATGGGTTAAAGTTTAGGGAGTTCACCGTCCAGTAACCCTGCAAACAAGGCCAAATGTTTGACGTATGTACCTCAAATATGAGAATTTTCAGAATTAATTGACCGGGAATCCATTGATGGCCGTATTTGCACCCTATTTAAGCTTTATCTGGGCAAGCGCCGAAGAGTGCGGAATTGACGCCGAACAGCTGTTCAGGGAAGCCGGAATTGATCCTGCCCTGCGAATGGATCCCAATGCACGTATCAGCGCGGACAAGCTGGACCAACTGCTCTGGACCGCCAAGCAGGAAAGCCACGACGATGCGTTCGCTTTTCACCTGGTTGAGCATGTCCACCCCTCGTACTATGGCGTCATGGGCTATGCCTGGCTCGCCAGCGAAACGCTGCGCAAAGCTTTCGAGCTCCTTTACCGCTACCAGAAATTATTATCGGATGACGGGCTGGTCCAGTTGGAAGACACCGGCACACACCTGCGGGTAGAGCTCGAATGGCGGCCGGATATTGAACGTGACCCGGCCTTGCGGGAACGCATCAGGCTCAGCAACGTGGCCAGGCTGTGCCGCATGGTTTGTGGAGATGCTTTCAAGCCAGACAAGGTTTTGTTCATGCAGGAGGAGCCGCCCAGGCCTGCTGCCTATTACGCCTATTTCCGTTGTGAACTGGAATTCGGTGCTGCTGCCAGTGCAGTGCTGATCGACGCTGAAACCGCTGACCAGCGGCTTCCCGGCTACGATCCCCGGCTGTTGCTGATGTTTGAAAAACAGATCATCGACTACCTGGCAGTGCTCGACAAAAACGACATCTTGGGACAGACCAAGTCCATCATCTACGACCAGCTGCCTTTCGGCCAGGTGGCCATCGAGCAAATCGCGGAGCGCTTATTCCTGTCGGAAAGGACTCTTCGCCGGCGCCTGAAGGAAGCGGGCTCTTCGTACAAGGAACTGCTGGCTGCAACCCGCCGGGAACTGGGAGAGCGTTATATCCAGGACAGCTCGCTGAGCCTGACCGAAATCGCCTACATGCTGGGTTTTTCCGACAGCAGCTCGCTGTCGCGTGCTTACAAGGGCTGGACCGGTAAATCGCCCAGCGAAGATCGCAACACGAACCAGGCCCTATAACTTGATGATGTCATCAACGTTGATGGCGTTCCTGACTGCGGCTACGAATTCAGGGGGGCCATAACCCAGGATCTTTGCCGCCCCGTATTGCCCGTCCTCAACCAGGTTTTGCTGGATCATCAGCGGTGTGTTCAGCCTGACCGCGTAAGCCTTGATCCAGTCCAGCGTCGCTCCAGGTATTTCAGCTCCGGTGGGCGTTGCGCGTATTACGGTCCAGCCGTTCCAGACCCTGCCCAGCGAGACAATAGCGCCACAGATATCCGGACGAAAATCCTCCGGCAAACCGCCGTCTTCGCGCAACCAGGCACAACGATAGATTTGGCATGGAATCCTGGGACGGTCCGGATAAATGGCACACCCCTCGGAGATGCAGTGCTGACAGGGCTTTCCTGGCGCCATTTCCACTACGCTGGAGATCATCCACCCCTGGCAACAGGCGTTACAGGGAAAGCACTTTCGTTCAGTCATGCGGGCATTATCGACCAATTTCCCGCATGAAAAAAGGCCGGCTCATGCGCCGGCCTTCATCGTTACAAGGGATCGTGTCCCCTGCCCTGTGTGTTCTTTTGGCAGACTATAGCGCCATACCGTCAAGCTTCTTCCATGGCGACTGCCGCAACCTGTCCCGGAGGCTGATGACCTGCCAGACCGCGATCACCAATAAGAATCCGATGATTGCGAAAAATTTTGCGCTGCTGGTGAGCATGTCGTATTGCACTTCGATCAGCAGGCCGACGATGGGCAGCACGTAGAAAAATGCAGCGACCGCGATGCCGTACCAGGCCAGGAATCTGAGGAGTTTCAGCAAATTGTTCATTATTTTTTGCTCCTAAAAAAATGGGGACAGTTTCCTGTCCCCCAACGCACACACTATTTTTCAGAGAGAGACCCAGGCCATGTATCAACCTGGATTTTCAGTGTATGGATCTGGCAGCAGTCTTGCTTGTCCGGACCGGACGTCCCGTTGACAGGACCGCATCCTGATCCATGTTTTTCAGGTTCAGATAGGCCTGCCAGAGTGCCCGGGGATCTGTATCTGCGCCGTCAAGCGCCGTCCGGGCCAATCGAAACAGGGCCATCTCCCAGGAGTTGTCCTGTTTTTCCAGCGCCTTTTTCAAGGTAATCGACGTTTCATAAGAAGACGCCAGCAAGTCGGCGCGGTGTGGTTGCACCCCGAGCTTGTATTCGATGTATGCCAGGTGGTGTGGTTTCATCTGGTCACTGCGGGCAAAACAGGCCAGGGTCGTCGAGTCATTGTCGTTGACCAACTCGGAAAACTCGTCATCGCTCATCCACACATTACGGCTACCGGCAGCATCCCGTAAATAGGTCATGTGTTCTGCAGACCGGGCGAAACGAATCCGCGCTTCCCGGTTATTAACGGATTCCTGCAAAAAAAGGAAGCCCTGCATCCGGTCATCCAGTTGCTCGACGGTCTGGTCAGGTAGTTCGATTTCCGAGGCGATGAGATCCTGCAATAACTGCCAAAGCTCTTGCTCCGGGAGCTGGTTGAACAGCAGGTCGAAGTTCAGATTGGCATTCATTTGACTCCTCCACGCGCCACGTCAATGCACAGCACATTTGATTTCATTTTTCCGCTCATTTGAGCCAGGCGGGTTTCCGCCAGCTTCAATGCATGCTGCATGCGCTCAAGACTGTCGGGTGATTCGGTATCCCGACAGGAAACGATCATGTCGCGCCAGAACCCGATTTCGGTTCGAAGCAGGGCTTCGTTGATGCCCCGCTGCATGCTGACCGCCCCTTGCCTGTCGGAGCCGGTGTTTTCACTCATGGCCATTGGTGTTCCCTTGTAAACGTCAGCACCCGGAAAGCGTACTGATTACGCGATGAACTATAGATAGCCGCAGGTTTCCCCGCTTGACGGGAACGGACAGACTGTTGACGTGATCGGGCATGCTCAGACAGAATGAGCGGGAAGAATTCGCCGGTCCGAGGTAAATCGATTGATGACCATTTTTGCTCCAGCCCTGGGTGCGCTCTGGGAACAACTGAAAGGCTACGGTATTGATCCTGAGCCTCTGTTCAGGGAGGAAGGCGTAGATCCTGACTCCCTGTTCGACCCGGGCGCCCGAATCTCGCTGGAACAGTATCAAAAACTGGACGTCAAAGCGGCCAAGCTGTCCGGGGATCCTTATTTCGGACTGAAAGGGGCCGAACATACAAGACCGGCCCACCTGGGAGCGCTGGGCTTTGCGTGGCTGGCCAGTTCCAGCCTGCGCACCGGGTTTCAGCGACTCAGTCGTTACGCCCGCGTCATCCAGGAGAGACTGACCATCGACCTGGACGAAGATGAGGAATTTTTCTACGTCAGGATGGATGCCCACATGCCCTTGCTGAACAAGCGCATCAGGGAAAATGGACAATTGGCCGCCGTGACGCGATTTTGCCGCATGATAGCGGGTGACGATTTCAATCCGGCCAGGATCATGATGAAACAGCCTGAACCCGAAGATTCAGGTTATTACTATGAACTGTTTCGGTGCGCCATCGAATTCGGCTGCGAGGCTACCACCATCGTGATCCGGCTGGAAGATGTCGATCGTCGCCTGACCGGATCCAACGACCAGTTAGCCAAGCTCAATGAACACATCGTGGTCAAATACCTGGCACACAATGAAAAGCAGGATATCGTCAACCGTGTCAAAGCCGCCATCATCGACGGGCTGGCCAATGGTGCAGTGACGGAAGCATCGATTGCCGAAGAAATGCACACGACTCCCCGTAATCTGCACAGAAAGTTACAAAAAGAAGATACATCTTTCAAACAGTTACTGACGGATATCCGCAAAGAACTTGCACAGCAGTATATCCAGGATCGCAGCAAGACCCTGACTGAA
>JAOUCS010000129.1 GCA_029859645.1 Lysobacterales bacterium
GGCTTTGGTTCAGGCTACGGCGACCGATCGACAGTGGCGGGAGTACCGGCGGATCGGAAAAAATGATTTTCCGGCTATTCATCATCGTGGCTTTTATCCGTTTTGCCGTGCCGGTGGCGATGATAGGCAACGAAGGCCTTTATCGTGTGTTCCTGGAAAAACGTTTCGAAGAAAGCACCCAGGTGATCGAATCCGCCGGTACGGAAATCAGGGACGTCAGTTCCAGCGAGGCACCGGGTAGTACCGAAGAAGCGGGCTCCGGCATGCTCGAATCCCTCGAACTCATGTATGAAAGCGCGCTTAAAACAATGGATTTCCAGCAGAAAGTCGAATATATCGCTGAACGGACTTCCGATGTCATCGAGCACCTGATCCAGCTTAGCGTTGTATTCATTCTGCAAACCGGCATTCTTCCTATCGCTTTCCTGTGGATTTTCCTACAGCTGTTTAAGCAGATTTTCCGAGATAGAATATTGACATAAATGTCAATATTTGACATTATTGTCAACGCAATGGGGAACCAGGAACCGCAACAAACCTTTTCTGGTGGCCGGGAGAACGCACAGGGGACGTCATTGACCCGGCCCGTGCGGACAGAGTGGTTTGGCGGCAGGACGATCCGGGCCGGGAATGGCCTGGGTCAGTCCTTTTTTTACGGTTTGGCAGCGAAAAGGAGATCCAGATGCCGGCTGACCACAAGCAGAGATACCAGGAAGCCGCCATGCTTACGCGGGCGGTGGAGAACGTTTTTCGTAAATTGATCCGCTTCCTGGTCGGGCGAATTTCCCTGGTCAGGCTGCAGGAGATGATTCGCTATATCTACGTCGAGGAAGCCGAGAAGAATCTGCGTGCGGAGAATCCCGGCAAGAACGTGCCGATGACCCGCCTGGCCCTGGTGACCGGGCTGGATACGCGAACTCTGGTGCAGATACGTAAACGGCTGGAAGTGGACGTGTTGCAGTACCGGCAGCAGTTTCTGGCTGAGCTTACTCCGGAAAGCGCCATTGTTGAGGCCTGGGTGGGCAGGGTCAACTCTGGTGCTGCAGAACAATCCACGGTGTTGAGTTATGGATCTGACCGGGGTGAGTTCGAACAGATGGTCAAGGCAACCATTTCTGGCCGAGGTATTACCACGCAGTCCATCATCGAACGGTTGGTTGCTACCCGGAGCGTTGAGCGGGACAAGGAGAATCGCACACTGAAGCTGGTGGTCAACGAGTTCTCGCCCTACCTGTCCGATGACGAACCTAACATGGTGAATGCGGCTCTGTCGGCTATTTCCAACCTTATTTCCACCATCGAACACAACATGGACGCTTTGCCTGAGGAAAAGTTTTTCCAGCGCCAGCGGTGGACCTTCAGGCTGGATCCGGAGGAGCGGCAATCGTTCAGAAACGCCATGCGCCAATTATTGGAACGCTATAAGGAAGAAGCAGAGACCCATATCGAGCCCTGGGAAAGCGAGGCTTATGGCGAAGGCCTCGTGACCGCGGGTATTGGCCTCTACTACTTCGAAGAACGGTAAATCTGTTACTAGTCGGATTTACCTTTCTTACCGAGCCAGGTCGTTTTCGGCTTTTGGCGATTGTCGGAACGGTTTGATTTTCCGAGCCAAACGGTTTGCGTCGACCGGGGTTGCGATACGGTGCGCATTACGCGCTCGTAGTTGTCCATCGTCACCCTGCGGGTAACGGTCGTCTTTGAATTAATAGATTTTCTGTAGACGGGCGTGCTTGGTCGATCGGTTTTGTGGGACGGTATCACCCTGGATTTGGTCGCCTGCGTTGACTCATTCAAAGCGGTTGCCGGGTCTGCAGCGAAAACATGGAATGAAGGCAACAGCAATGCCAGGAATATGAAGTGGTTCAAGGCTTGCTTCGACGTGGTTCTGCGGCTTTTCGTATGAAACATCTGAGTAACCTCCTTGCTACTGCATCAGAGAAAATCATTTTCTCCTGTAGCTGAATAACTGCATAATGCATGCCAAGAATGACGTCCAAAAGAAATCTGTATGTTTAACAGTTAGATGCAAAAATTGGAATCATCCCGGTCGGGTCATAAAACCTGCAGCCATGACAATTAAGGTCATTAACTAACAAGAACTGGGTGCCGCTATGAAATGGCGCCCTCGACACGATTCGAACGTGTGACCTATCGCTTAGGAGGCGATTGCTCTATCCAGCTGAGCTACGAGGGCGAGCGCGAAATTATATCAGCAGTCCCGCAGGCGGTCACATGTTCCAGCCCGGCGCCGGGTCGGCCGATGCGCCCGGCTATTCTGAATAATACGATTCGAGGAAGTTCCTGAGCAGTTCCGCCCAACCCATAAACATGCGCCGTGCATCCGCCGTGTTGGTGACCCGGTTGGTCCAGGATACGTTTCCGGTGCTATTGCGAACGGTCCTCCGGTCCAGGGCCCTGCCGATAATCTGGCCGCTGACGGAATCATACAGTTCAATGTAGAGCGTGGCCGCCCCACCGGTGGTAGTGAATGTCCTGCTGCGCCCGGGACTGGCCAGGTCAGGGGCGGTAATATCCAGATCGATGATCGCCGGGCGAATCAACAGGACATCGAAATCAGGCTCTTCCGCGAGTTGCATCGCATCCCCTTTTTCCAGGGTTTCGGTAAATACGTCCCGAAACAGGTTCGCAACGTCGGTCTTGATTCGGTCCATATCGCTGGCCGAGACCCTGGTTCGGCTGCCGGTGCGGCGCTGGTCGCGCTCCCAGTTGCTGCGAAAAGCCACATGGGGCTCAAGAATCATGAACCGTTTGAATACGCTAAAATCCGCGTCGGGGTCGATGTAAGCCATTCCGACCTTTGCGTCTTCAACCGGGGCCAGATTTTCAAAGGGATCGGCGTCTTCTTCAGCGTTCGCTCCGGTAAGTGTGACCAGGCTCAGCATGAAGGACATCAGGATGAGCGAAGGTCTCAGTCTTGGCTGGAACATGGGTATTACCTCTGTGATCGTCGATGGATAACGTATGCGGTAATCATACATCATATTTTTTTCATCTTTAATGCTAACCCGAAGGGATCATGCTGATCGCCCGGTCCTGGAAGGGTTTGAACTCCCTGTTGGTGCAACAGTCTATATAGCGACATCATAAATACATGATCTAAATGCTGGAAATTACTTGGATTTTCGATTATTTTATAGCACATGAAGTTATGGATTCTTATTCTTGCCCTGGCGATCAGCGCCCAGCCACTGCAGGCTGGCGTGTGTGATATGGAGATGGAAGAAAATCAGGAATCCACTCATCAGATGGACATGTCCGGCAAGCAGGGGCATGACTGTTGCGATACCGAAGATACCGACTCCCGGGATGGCTGTGATGCCGGAATGAACTGCGGAATGTGTTTCGTCAGCGTTTCTGCAATTTTCGATATTCCCCGCGTGGAACCCGTATGGAGTCGTTCGGTTTATCGGGAATCTTCAATGGGCGTCATTCTGCCCAGCCACTCCTCACCTCCGTTCCGACCTCCAATAGCCTGATCTGAACAGATTCCGGGTCCGGTCCGTCCGGCCCGGGCCCATTGCTGTTTTGGATTTGAAAAAGCGCAGAGTGGCGCTTGCAGGATATTGGAGAAAGTCATGTTTTGGATGCACAGACGCACCAGGTTAAGCCAGGTTTTCACGGCAATCCTGGCTTTTACCGGCATCGTTTTTGCTACACATAGCCCGGCCTCATCGCTGAGCCTTGCGGCCGCGGAGGACCTGGCCCTGTCGTCGGACCCCGGTATCCAGTCGGTCAGGGCAAGCCAACAGGCGCTGGATGAGTTGTCGGTCGCGGCCGAACAACTGCCCGACCCCTTGCTTAAAATGGGGCTGGTTTCATTGCCGATGGATACGTTCAATCTCGGGCAGGAGGCGATGACCCAGGTCCAGCTTGGCCTGGTACAGAAATTTCCGCGTGGAAATTCCCGTGCATTGCGATCAGAGCAGTTCGGGCTGAAATCCCAGGGTCTGGACAAGATGGCGCAAGACAAGGCGCTGCAGGTTCTGCTGGCAGTGCGGGAACAGTTCCTCGAGGTAGCAAAGCATCGAAAACTGGCCCATATCAATGCTGAAGCAATGACGGCATTTGCCGATGTGGCGGACATAACCCAGGACTACTACGCGACCGGCAGGGTGCAGCAGCAGGATGTGTTGCAGGCAGCGGTGGAACTGGCGAAAGTTGAAGACCGTGCTACCCGTATTGCCCAGGATGAGCAGCAGGCGCGCGCACGCCTGGCAATGTGGATTGGCGAGGCGGCCTACCGTGACCTGGAGGAAACCTGGACGCTTATGGATTCCGGACTCTCTGCCGACGCCATCAAGGACAATCTGCTGGCTCATCCGCGAGTACAGGCCTTACAGAAACATATTTCTGCAGCGGAAACCGGTGTAAACCTGGCAAAACAGAAATACAAGCCGGAATTTGCACTGGACGTAACCTACGGTGGGCGCGGTGGTACCAATCCTGACGGCAGTGCACGAACCGATCTGATGACCTTCATGGTGCTGATGGACGTTCCGCTGTTTCATAAAAACCGCCAGGACCGGGTTGTGGCTGCACAGCTGGCTGAGTCCTCGGCAGCGATGTACAACCGTGATGATCTGCTCAGGCGCATGAGTAGCGAGGTCGATTTTCATTTCTCAACCTGGCTTAAACAACAGGAGCGCATCAAGCTGTTTGAAAACTCCCTGTTACCAGAGGCGGCATTCAGTTCAAGTGCCTCGTTCGATGCGTACCAGTCATCCGTAACGGATCTGACCACGCTGCTGCGAACCCGCATCACCGAATTCGATTTGCAATTGGAGCACGCACGGCTGCAGGCGGAAATGTTGAAAACCCGAGCCCGTCTGCGTTACCTGGAGGGAGAATAGGAATGAACAGCAAAATCATCATGATCATCCTGGTGCTGGCGGCTTTTGCGGTGGGTGTAATTATTGGGCCGGGAATCAACCATATGACGCCCGGCAATGCGCCAGCCAGTGAAGAATCGACAGCAGAGCAGAAGATTCTCTACTGGGTCGCTCCGATGGACCCTGACTTCAGGCGGGACAAGCCCGGAAAGTCTCCAATGGGCATGGACCTGGTCCCGGTCTACGAACAGTCTGGATCAGACGAAGACGCCGTCACTATCAGCGCCGCAGTGGTCAATAACCTGGGCGTGCGCACGGAAAAGGCCAAGGTCAGGCCACTTTGGCGGCGCATCGAAGCCACCGGTTATGTGGGTTTCGATGAAACCCGGATCAGCCATATCAACACCCGTGTTGCCGGCTGGATCGTCAACCTCAGGGTCGACGCTGAAGGTGAAAGAGTTTCCCGCGGAGACCTTTTGTTCGAGTTTTACTCGCCCGAACTGGTCAACGCGCAGAAAGAGTACCTGCAGACGCTGCAGCGCGGCGGAGCCCGCCTGCAACAAGGTGCCAGGGAGAAACTCCGGGCGCTGGGTCTGATTTCGTCTGAAATCAGCGAGCTCGAAAAAAGAGGATCCGCCTCCGACAACATCAAGGTGGTGGCGCCCCAGGATGGCATCGTCGCTTCCCTTGGCGTCAGGGAGGGCATGTTTGTCCAGACCAACACGCCAATCATCAGCCTGGCGGACCTGTCGAGTGTCTGGCTGCAGGCACAGGTTTTCGAGGCCCAGACGAGCTGGGTTGCAGAAGGACAGGCAGCCGAAGCCAGGCTTGAGTATCTGCCGGGCAAGGAGTTCAGCGGCCAGGTCGATTACGTGTACCCCGTGCTGGATCCGGTAACCCGGACGCTAAAGGTTCGTTTGCGGTTTGAAAACCCGGGGGAGAAGCTCAAGCCCAACATGTATGCACGGGTCTCAATTTACGGCCGCCTGAAACCCAATGCGCTGAGTATACCCCGCGAGGCGCTGATTCCGGCTCCAGGCAGGGACCGGGTCGTTGTAGCGGCAGGCGACGGAATCTTCAGAGTTCATGAAGTCCTGACCGGCCTGGAGTCCGGTGATTTCGTGGAGATTCTTGCGGGCATTTCCGAGGGTGATGAGGTGGTTTCGTCCGCCCAGTTCCTGATCGATTCTGAAGCCAGCCTGGCCGGCAGTATCAAGCGGCTCGAATCAGTGGACGAGCTCCCGGCCCAGAGAGATCTCGGTTCCGTGTTCGCCAGTGGCTGGGTGGACGGTGTGGACCGGAGTGAACGGCGGGTCCGGGTCTCACATGGCCCCATCGATGCGCTGGGGTGGCCGAGCATGACGATGGTGTTCGACGTGAAGCCCACGGTCGATCTGGCCGGAATCGAAGCGGGGCAGGGTATTCGCTTCGCGCTGGTGCAGGAACACGCCGGCGAATATGTGATCGAGCAGATCTTCTCTGGTGACAGCAAGGAAATGTCCGAGGTGCCGGTCGATGAGGGAGATCATGATCATGATTGAAGCGATTATCCGCTGGTCGATTGCAAACCGTTTCCTGGTGGTATTGCTCAGTGTCATCCTGGCTGTGAGCGGAACCTGGGTGATGGTCAATACGCCGGTCGATGCGATACCGGACCTGTCCGACGTGCAGGTTATCATCAAGACACCGTTTCCCGGTCAGGCGCCGCAGGTGGTCGAGGACCAGGTGACCTATCCGTTGACCACCGCCATGCTTTCTGTGCCCGGTGCCTCCACGGTCAGAGGCTATTCTTTTTTCGGCGATTCCTACGTCTATGTCATCTTTGAGGACGGAACGGACCTGTACTGGGCGAGGTCACGGGTGTTGGAATACCTGAATCAGGTTGCCGGCCAGCTGCCGCCGTCGGCCAGGCCGGCGCTGGGGCCGGATGCGACCGGCGTGGGGTGGATCTATGAGTATGCGCTGCAGGATCGTTCTGGTCAGCACGACCTGGCGCAGCTGAGATCCATCCAGGACTGGTTTCTCAAGTACGAATTACAGACGGTTACCGGGGTCGCTGAGGTTGCGACCGTAGGGGGTATGGTCCGGCAATACCAGGTGGTTCTGAACCCGGATGCGCTGAGGGCCTATGGTTTGCCGCTGGCCAAAGTACGCTCGGCCATCCAGCGGGGTAACCGTGAAGTGGGCGGATCAGTCATCGAAATGGGTGAAGCCGAGTACATGATCCGCGCCACCGGTTACCTGAAATCAAAAGAGGATCTCGCCGCGATACCTCTCGGAATGAATCAGCAGGGCACTCCTATCAGGCTGGCGGATGTGGCTGATATCCGCATTGGGCCCCAGATGCGCCGCGGAATTGCGGAACTCGACGGCGAGGGTGAAGTGGTTGGCGGCATTGTCGTCATGCGGTTCGGGGAGAATGCCCGAAAAACCATCGCCGGCGTCAAAGAAAGGCTGGCCGAACTGCAGAAAAGCCTGCCCGAGGGTGTCGAGATCATCGAAACCTACGACCGGTCTTTGCTGATTGAACGGGCGGTGGATAATCTCCAGAACAAACTGCTATTGGAGTTCCTGGTGGTGGCCCTGGTTTGCCTGGTATTTCTGTTCCATCTGCGCTCGTCCCTGGTCGTTGTCATTAGCCTGCCGCTGGGCATTCTTGCTGCGTTCCTGGTGATGAATGCACAGGGACTTAACGCCAACATCATGTCCCTGGGTGGCATCGCGATTGCTATCGGAGCGATGGTCGACGCGGCGATCGTCATGATCGAAACGCTCCATAAGAAAATGGAACAGGCTTCATACGATTCCAGGTCGCACTGGGATGTGGTGACTGAAGCGGCGGTCGAAGTCGGACCGCCACTGTTTTTTTCTTTGTTGATCATCACGCTCAGCTTTCTGCCGGTATTCACCCTGCAGGCACAGGAAGGCCGGCTGTTCGCACCGCTTGCGTTCACCAAGACCTATGCCATGGCGGCCGCCGCAGGGCTTTCGATCACGCTGGTGCCGGTACTGATGGGCTATTTCATCCGTGGAAAAATTGTTGCAGAGCACCGGAATTCGATCAATCGTTTGCTGGTCTGGTTGTACCGTCCCCTGGTTGGCCAGATCACCCGGCACCCCTGGAGCGTGGTCCTGTTGACTGCGGTACTGGTGATGATCGGGTTCTGGCCTGTGAACAAGCTCGGTTCGGAATTCATGCCCGATCTCAACGAAGGCGACCTGATGTATATGCCCACGACCTTTCCGGGTATTTCCATCGGCAAGGCCCAGGAATTATTGCAGCAGACGGATAAACTCATCCGCACGGTTCCCGAAGTGAAGCGTGTTTTCGGGAAAATCGGACGGGCTGAAACGGCTACCGACCCGGCGCCGTTGACGATGATCGAAACACTGATTCAGCTGAAACCCGAGGAAGATTGGCGCGAAGGGATGACCATCGATGACATCAAGGAGGAGCTGAATCAGCGCGTGCAGCTTCCGGGGCTTACCAATGCCTGGGTCTGGCCGATTAAAACCCGCATCGACATGCTGGCCACCGGAATCAAGACGCCGGTCGGCATCAAGGTGGCCGGCCCGGATCTCGGCGTCATCCAGCAAGTTGGCGAGGATATCGAAGCGATTCTCCAGGAGGTTCCCGGTACGGCCTCGGCCTTTTCGGAGCGGGTCGCGGGCGGCCGTTACGTGACTGTCGATATTCTGCGCGACCGGGCCTCACGATACGGGCTTAATATTGATGACGTGCAGGATATCGTCCGCACGGCTATTGGTGGAATGAACGTCACCGAAACCATTGAGGGGCTGGAACGCTATCCCGTCAATCTGCGTTACCCGCGGGGCCAGCGGGACTCCGTGGAGAAACTCAGAGAGCTTGCCGTGGTAACCCCATCAGGACAGCAGATTCCACTGTCGGCGGTGGCCGATATTCGGGTCGAGGATGGCCCGCCGATGATCAAGAGCGAAAACGCCCGGCTTAATGGCTGGATATTCGTAGACATCGAGGGCGTGGACCTTGGAACCTACGTATCGGCCGCCCGGAAAGCCGTTTCTGATCAACTGGATTTGCCGCCTGGCTATTCCATCAACTGGTCAGGGCAATATGAATACATGGAAAGGGCCAGGCAGCGATTGACCGTCGTTGTGCCCATCACGCTGATGACAATCATCATCCTGTTATTCCTGAATTTCAGAAATATGACGGAAGTGCTGATCATCCTGGGTACACTGCCCACCGCCCTGGTAGGCGGAATCTGGCTGCTTTACCTGCTGGGTTATCACATGTCCGTTGCGGTCGGCGTAGGATTCATCGCCCTGGCGGGCGTCGCGGTGGAAATCGGTGTCGTGATGCTGGTCTATTTGAAGCAGGCGCTGGCCAGTGAGAAACTGAAGGCCAGCCAGGAACAACGAGCACTCACATCCTCCGACCTGGTGGCAGCCGTCACCAACGGGGCGCTGATGCGGGTCCGTCCGATCATGATGACGGTTGCGGCCATCGTTGCAGGTTTGCTGCCGATCATGTTCGGCAGTGGGACAGGATCGGAAGTGATGCGGCGCATCGCGGCGCCGATGGTCGGCGGGATGGTCAGCGCGACCGTGCTGACGCTGGCGTTGATCCCGGCGATATTCCTGCTGTGGCAGCGGCGAACGCTTAAGAGAGATTCCAGTGAACCTGCAACATGATAAAAGTCATATTAGGAGAAGTTAATATTTGATGAAACTCCCGAAGGGAGATTAAATCGTCGACGACACGCGGGGTATTTGAAATGAAATCGATAAATTGGTTTGCGAGTTTAGTTCTGGCAACCGGGCTAACGGCAGTCGTGGCTGGCGCGTTGGCTCATGAATCGGGTCATGACGGCCATCCGGATGGAATGATCGTCACCCGGCATTTCAGTGGAATCTGGGACCAGGTCGACCAGGAAGCCCAGGGTCTGGCCATTCAAGTAGTCGAACAGTTTGATGACTCCCGGAAATCGGTCGC
>JAOUCS010000225.1 GCA_029859645.1 Lysobacterales bacterium
CCGGCGGATTCAGCTTCCACTTCGGTGAGCGCGGTTATACCGGTTTCGCGGTGAGCCACCTGGAAACCAAGTATGGAATCCCATCCGGTGCCCATGGTCACCACGAAGACGACGACCACGAGGGTGGCGAGCACGCAGACGAAGACCATGAGGAGGAGGGCCACGAGGAGGAGCACGACGAGGACGAGCACGGTGAAGAAGATGTCCGCATCGACCTGGAGCAGACCCGGTATGACGCCCAGTTGCATATCCACGACCTCGCTGGTGGTAGCATCGAGGTGCTGCGGGCGTTCCTGACTTATACGGATTACGAGCACCGGGAGCTGGAGGGCGCCGAAGTCGGCACCGAATTTGACCGTGATACCTGGGAGACGCGCGTAGAAGTCGTTCATGAGCCTATGCTCGGTTTTCACGGCGTGTTGGGGTTCCAGTGGCAGGAAGATGAGTTCTCGGCCATCGGTGATGAAGCCTATGTGCCCGAGACCGATAGCAGTGCATTCGGCGTATTCCTGGTGGAGGATTATCACAGCGGCAACTGGACCTTTGAGCTGGGCGCGCGAGGTGATTACGTCGAGCGCGATCCCGATGCCACCAACGCGGGTAGCGAAGACTTCACCAGCTTAAGTCTGGCCGGATCTGCACTGTGGCGGGTCAGCCAGGACTGGCGGCTGGGCGCCTCCCTGTCGCGTAGTTCACGTGCACCCTCAACGGAAGAACTCTTCTCCAATGTCGATGCTGACCGCGCGGACCAGCTGGTAGTGCATGCAGCAACCGGAGTGATCGAAGTCGGTGATGCCAACCTTGACGAAGAACTTTCCAATAACCTGGATCTGTCGATTAACTGGGAAGGCGAGCGAAGCTGGGCCTCGCTCTCACTGTTTTACAATGTGTTCGAGGACTACATTTTTCTGTTCAACACCGGCGAAGAGGAGGACGAGTCGCCGATCTATGCTTACCGGCAAGATGATGCGGACTTCGCAGGATTTGAGTTGGAGAGCGATTGGTTTCTCACGGATGTCTGGTCAGGCGAGCTGCGTCTGGGTGTGACGGCTGATTATGTGGTTGCGGAGTTCGACGAGGGTGGGGATGTGCCCCGGTTGCCGCCGTTTAGAGTGGGAAGCGAGCTGCTCTGGCAGGACGGTAATCTGACTACCTGGGTCAAGGTGATGAACGCTGGCGACCAGGATGATCCCGGCGACTTCGAGACACAAACCGATGGCTATACCCGCTGGGATGCTGGTATCGAATACCGCCTGGAGTTCGGTGAGAGCAGCGAATTGATGACCTTCCTGAAATGGAAGAACATCGGCGATGATGAAATTCGTCTCAGCACCTCATTCCTGCGTAACTACGCTCCTGAAGCGGGTGAATCGGTCGAGGCCGGGATCAGGTATTCATTCTAATAAAAGGCCGGGATCTTTCGATCCCGGCTGCGAATAGCGCCCAAAGAAGGAGTTAACTCACGGGCGCTGCACCCTGAAGTGGGAGATCTGTATTTCCTCACCATAATCACCATAGTCTCCCATCGCTCGCATGCGACGGAATTCGGCCCAGGATATCGGTTGATAGTGGGGAGCTTTGGTAGTGGACACTGTGGTAGAAAGAGGCGCTACGATCGTACTGTAGTCCGGGTTGCAAAAGTAAGCAGCGCTGTACCTCGCCACCTCACTGCTCGCACGAACCCGGTGCAAGGGGGCGCGGTATCGGTCATTAGACCAGACCTGAAGCATATCCCCGATATTGACGGTCAGGGTGTCAGGCACGGGTGTTACGCCGACCCAACTGCCGTCCTTTAGCACTTGCAGTGCAGCCAACCCGTCTTGCAGCAGCACGGTAATGGCGCCGGCATCCGAGTGTTGGCTGATACCATATGGCCCTGCTGGGGGTGCGTCGACTCCAGCCAATGGATCAGTAAGCGGATAGTGGTTCAGCCTGAGAAAGCTACTGTGTCCATGCTGGAAGTGGTGGTCCAGGGTATCTCGCTCAGCGCCCAGCCCCTCACAGCACAATGCCATTAGTTGCAGCGCGAGTCGGTGGCAGTCCAACGCGTAGTTCTCAAGTATTGTTTGAAAACCTGGAGGTGAAGGAGGCCAGGGCGTTGCTTCGTCCGGCGCGTAATCGAAGATTTCCTTGCGGTCCCTCAGATTCTTTGTGAGCTCCCGATCGTAATAGCCGAAAGGGTTGTCCATTGTGCGGGAGACTGTCTGCTTGACGCGCAGTGGCAAACTGAAGAAATCTCGGCTCGCCGCCTGCAGTGAAGCGATTAACTGAGCGTCGACGCCGTGGTTGGCGACGTGGAAAAATCCCCAGTCGGCACAGGCGGTAGCCAGTTTTTCAATGCTCTGGCCTGGTGTATCGAGAAGGTCAATCACTGGTACCATTGGGCGACTTTGCTCCTATTGCAATCACTGGAAGCGGGTAAGGGAAGATTTGAATTGTACTGTGTTTGTTTGCGCCGCTGGCTGCAATAGACTCCTGTTAGTATTTTTTGTCAACTCGCCATCGATTCCCAACTGGTAAACCCAGCCTGTAGCTGGCTGCGCCTTGACCCAACTACTCCGGATTATGAGTTTACACCCATGTCCGCGGAATAGTCGGACGCGCTAGGCAGTTATAACTCTATGAAATACATAGAAAATGGTGGGAACTGCGGGCCGCGTAGGTAAGGATTTAACCGGGCCGCCCGGGCCTTCGACCTGCCGATTATGAGGCGGATGGTCTAACCAGCTTCTGGGTAGTAAGCTGAAAAAAGGAATCGGTTTTCTCTGATGGGGTAGGGTGGGGTAGTCGGGACCGAACGTATGCCGAGCCCGGGGGGATCGGCT
>JAOUCS010000038.1 GCA_029859645.1 Lysobacterales bacterium
GCAAATGCCCGACCAGGGGCATCTCTATCCACACCTGAACGTCGAAACGCGCTGTATCGAGGAAGCATTGAAACGCGAAATTCCCGTGCTGGGTATCTGCCTGGGAGCACAGCTGCTGGCCTACACCCTGGGCGGCGGCGTGCGGCCGATGAAAGAATGGGAAATTGGCTGGTACGACCTGCAGCCGACCGTGCAGGCACCGGCCGATCCGCTGTTTTGCGCGCTGCATGAATCCCACCCGGTGTTTCAATGGCATGGCTACACCTTTGACCTGCCTGATGGCGCCGTTCACCTGGCCCGCTCACCGACCTGCGAAAACCAGGCATTCCGCTATGGGCAGAACGCCTGGGGACTGCAATGCCACCTGGAACTGGACGAGCGGCTGATCAACCGCTGGCTGAGTTTGCCGGAATACCTGGAAGATCTCCAGGTCAACGGGCGGCGGGGTGATGCAGCCGCCATTCAGCAGCAGACACACGAACTGATCGGCCAGTCAGTGGCTCTCAGCTTCGACATGTTCGGCCAGTTCCTGCGCCCGCTGGGCGAGCGCAGCCGCCGCATGCACTTGCCTTCGCGTTAGCTGAAAACGAAGTGCCCCCCCTCTACCGTAACGATGATCGTATCCCCGGAAGCATAATCTCCGGACAGGATTTTCTGCGCCAGCGGATTCTCGATTTCCTGCTGGATGGCGCGCTTCAGCGGCCTGGCGCCGTACACCGGGTCAAAGCCTGCTTCGCCAATCAGGTTCATCGCTTCATCGGAGACTTCCAGCTCAAAACCATTGCTCTCCACGCGCCTGCGAAGATTAGCTAGCTGGATCCCGGCGATCAGCTTGATCTGCTCCTGATCGAGTGGGTGGAACACCACCATTTCATCGACCCGGTTGATGAACTCGGGTCGGAAATGCTGCCCCACCACGTCCATCACCGCCGTTTTAATGGCTTCATAGCCTTCGCCCGCCAGTTCCTGGATCCGCTGGGAGCCGAGGTTTGAAGTCATCACAACAACGGTATTCCTGAAATCCACGGTGCGGCCATGGCCATCCGTCAGGCGCCCATCATCGAGCACCTGCAACAGGATGTTGAACACGTCCGGGTGCGCTTTCTCAATTTCATCCATCAGGATCACCGAGTAAGGACGGCGACGAACCGCCTCGGTCAGGTAACCTCCTTCCTCGTAACCCACATAGCCCGGGGGAGCGCCGACCAGCCGCGACACAGAATGTTTTTCCATGAACTCGGACATGTCGATGCGCACCATGGCGTCCTCGGTGTCGAACATGAACTCGGCCAGCGCCTTGCACAGCTCGGTTTTACCGACCCCGGTCGGGCCCATGAACAGGAAGGAGCCGATCGGTCGGTTCGGGTCGGACAGGCCGGCGCGAGACCGCCTGATCGCATCGGAAACAGCCGACACGGCCTCATCCTGCCCGATCACACGTTGATGCAGGCTTTCTTCCATGCGCAACAGCTTGTCACGCTCGCCCTCGAGCATGCGTGATACCGGAATGCCGGTCCAGCGGGAAACCACCTCGGCAATCTCGTCTTCGGTCACATTGTTCCGCAATAACTGGAATTCGCCCTGCTCTCCTTTCTCCGCGTCTTCAAGCTGCTTTTCCAGCTCGGGAATCTTGCCGTACTGCAACTCGGACATCCGCGCCAGGTCCTGCGCCCGCATCGCGGTTTCCAGGGCAGCACGGGTACGCTCCAGTTCCTCCTTGATGTGGGTGGTGCCCTGCACTGCCGCTTTCTCGGATTTCCAGATTTCATCCAGGTCGGAAAACTCCCGCTCCATTTCGGCGATGTTTTCTTCCAGCTCTTCCAGGCGCTTGATGGAGGCCTCATCGGATTCCTTCTTCAGCGCCTCGCGCTGGATCTTCTGCTGGATCAGTTTTCGCTCCAGCCGGTCCAGTGCTTCGGGCTTGGAATCAATTTCCATGCGGATGCGTGAAGCCGCCTCGTCCATCAGGTCGATGGCCTTGTCGGGCAGCTGCCGGTCACTGATATACCGGTGAGACAGCGTCGCAGCAGCCACCAGCGCCGGGTCAGTGATGTCCACACCGTGATGTACTTCGTAACGCTCCTGCAGTCCGCGCAGGATGGCAATGGTGTCTTCAACCGTCGGTTCGCCGACGAATACTTTCTGGAAGCGCCGTTCCAGCGCTGCATCTTTTTCGACATACTGGCGATACTCATCCAGCGTGGTTGCGCCGATGCAATGCAACTCGCCGCGGGCCAGGGCTGGTTTCAGCATATTGCCGGCATCCATCGCTCCCTCGGCCTTACCGGCGCCGACCATGGTGTGAATTTCGTCGATGAACAGGATGATGTTGCCTTCCTGCTTGGCCAGGTCGCTGAGTACGGCTTTGAGCCGCTCCTCGAACTCGCCGCGGAACTTTGCGCCGGCCAGCAAGGACCCCATGTCCAGGCTGAGCACCCGTTTGCCCCGAATGCCTTCCGGGCACTCGTTGTTGATGATGCGTTGAGCGAGGCCTTCCACGATAGCGGTCTTGCCGACGCCGGGCTCACCGATCAACACCGGGTTGTTCTTGGTGCGCCGCTGCAGCACCTGGACGCAACGCCGGATTTCCTCGTCGCGCCCGATCACCGGGTCCAGCTTCGACTGCTCTGCCCGCTCGGTCAGGTCAATGGTGTACTTTTCCAGCGCCTGGCGGTTTTCCTCGGCGTTGGGATCCACCACCTGCTCGCCGCCGCGCATGTCCTCGATCGCCTTTTCAATCGCTTCGCGGTTGGCGCCGGCCTGCTTGAGGATATCCCCCAGGGCGCCCTTCATGTCCATCGCAGCAAGGATAAAGAGTTCGCTCGCCACATACTGGTCGCCGCGTTTCTGCGCCAGCTTGTCAGTCAGGTTCAGAATCTTGATCAGGTCGTTTGAAAGGTTTATTTCACCTTCCGTGCCACTAACCCGCGGCAGGCTCTCAAGCCGTTCACCCAATTTCGATCGCAGCTGATCCACCCGCACACCGGCCTTGCTGAGCAGGTGCCGGCTGGCGCCGCCCTCCTGGTCCAGCAACGCAACCATCACGTGCGCCGGCTCAATCAGCTGTTGATCCATCCCAACCGCCAGGCTCTGCGCATCCGCCAGGGCAAGCTGGAACTTGCTCGTCAGTTTGTCCATTCTCATGATAAGTACCTCATTTTTGATAACTAAAAAATGAGGTCTTACCGCCCTCAATTCAACATAATCCCCTGCCCAAACCAGGCGAGTTCCGCTGTCAGAGAATAATCCGGCGGGCGATGTCGTAATAAGTGGCAAAAAGGCGGTCGAGATCAGCGACAGGAGTACGCTCATCGACCTGGTGAATGGTTGCGTTGATGAGGCCCAGTTCGAGGACTTCGGTGCCCAGGGGTGCTATGTAGCGGCCGTCGGAGGTACCGCCGCCGGTGTTGAGGTCGGGGGTTTGCTGCAGGATTTCCTGGATGGCCCCGGTGACGGCGGCTCTGAGCTTTCCGGCTGAACTGCGGAAGGGTTCGCCCATTATTTCCCAGCGGATATCGTAGTCGTCGATGCCGTGATTGCGCAGCAGCTTTTCGAACTGGGTCCTGATGGCTTTGGCGGGTGACTTTGGACCATTTCTGAAATTGGCCAGCAGTTCCACGTTGGCCGGTGTGACATTACCCGCGCCGGTGCCGGCCTTGAGCCATGAGACCTGGCAGTGGCTTGCCGGAAAATCTTCGTCGCCGGTATCCCAGTGTTGCTCGACCAGGTCTTTAAGGAAAGGGGCGATGTGGTGGACGGGATTAACGAGATTCTCCGGAAAGGCTGTATGGCCCTGCACGCCGTTGACCCGCAATCGTACGTAGATCGAACCCCGTCGCCCTACCCTCACGGTATCGCCCAGTATCTGCTGGCTGGAAGGTTCGCCCACCAGGCAGAAATCGGGCTTTTGGCCGCGTCTTTTGAGTTCTTCGACCACGCGGACCACGCCGTCGATGGCTGCACCTTCCTCGTCGCTGGTCAGTAACAGGCCCAACTGGCCACTATGGTCGGGATGCTGCACGGCAAACGTCTCCAGCGCCACGACCATGGCTGCAACAGCGCCTTTCATGTCGGCCACACCGCGGCCATACAACTCGCCGTCTTTTTCGTCAGGGTGAAACGGCAGGAAGGTCCACAGCTGTTCCGGTCCGGGCGGCACCACGTCGGTGTGCCCCAGGAACCACAACGACGGCGAACCCTGCCCGCGGGTGAACAGCACATTGCTGACTTTACCGCACAGGAACCATTCGACATTGAAGCCCAGCGGCAGCAAGCGGTCGGCAATCAGGCGTTGACAACCCGCGTCATCCGGAGTGACGGAGGGCCGCGCGGTCAGTTCCCTGGTCAGTTCGAGTACTTTTGACATGCTCAGATATAATCGTCGAGGCTTGCGGGAGAGAATCCAACGTCCAGGATGGTCTGGCCATCTGTAATCACCGGACGTTTGATCAGAGTCACGTGCTTCAGCAACAGCGCTCCGGGGTCGGATTCCGCAAGCTGCTTTTCTTCATCGGAAAGCTGGCGCCAGGTGGTACTGCGCCGATTGACCAGGTAATCGCGGTGCGATGAAGCCAGCCATCCGGCCAGGAGTTCTTTACTCAACCCTTCCTGGCGAAAATCATGGAACGTATGGGGAACATTCCGGGTTTCCAGGTATTTCAGCGTTGACCTGCAAGTATCGCAATTGCGGATGCCATATATATGCAGGTGTATCCGGTCTTCATTCAACATTGCGCAGTATCTCGTTGACGCCGGTGCTGGCGCGGGTTTTCTCGTCCACCTGCTTGACGATCACTGCACAGTAGAGTGAGTGGCTGCCGTCTTTGGCAGGCAATGCTCCCGGCACGACGACCGAACCGGCCGGAACCCGGCCGCGGTGTATTTCTCCGGTCTCGCGGTTGTAAATCTTGGTGCTCTGGCCGATGTATACGCCCATCGACAACACACTGCCCCGCTCCACGATGACGCCTTCAACAACTTCGGACCGGGCGCCGATAAAACAATGGTCTTCAATGATGGTTGGATTGGCCTGCAAAGGTTCCAGTACGCCACCGATACCTACCCCGCCTGACAGGTGCACATTGGCACCGATCTGGGCGCACGAGCCGACCGTGGCCCAGGTGTCCACCATGGTCCCCGGGCCCACCCAGGCGCCGATGTTCACATAGCTGGGCATCAATACCGCATCGTGGCCGATATGTGCTCCGCGCCTCACCGTGGCGGGAGGAACGACCCGTGCGCCGACGGCTTCGATCGGGTTGTGTGCACCTTCTCCCCAGCGTAGCGGCAGCTTGTCGAAAAAGCGCGTGAAACCCGCCTCGATGACTTCGTTTTCATGCAAGCGGAAAGACAACAACACGGCTTTCTTCAGCCACTGGTTCACTTGCCACTCACCGGGCGGTCCGAGGGGTTCAGCCACTCGCATGCGCCCCGTTTCCAGCCCATCGAGGCAGTCCTCCACGGCCTGTTTCAGGTCTGGCGGCGCAGAGGCCGGCGTAAGCCTGCCGCGTTCTTCCCATGCTGCTTCAATCAATGCCTTCATCGAAACTAACCTTCTTCAATGTGTTGTTTGATGGCCGCAATCAGCGCTTCCCGGGCATTTTTTTCCAATGGCTGATGATCGTTGTCGCTGACCAGGAAGGTGTCTTCCACACGCTCGCCAAAGGTGGCAATGCGGGCGTTGTGCACCTGCACCTGCTGGGAGAAAATGGCGGCGGCAATCCTCGACAGCAGGCCGGGCCGGTCGCTACAGCGGATATGCAGCACCGAACCCGCCTTGTCGGGATCCATGGTAATCAGGACTTCCGGGGCTGCGGAAAAGTGTCTGAGGCGGCGCGGCAGGGTGCGTTTTACAGGTTTCCGGGGCTTTTCATCGCGGGTCGCCCGGTCCAGGCGCCTGACCAGTTCTGCTGAGTCCACCTCGTTGATCACGTCACCATGCTGATCCATCAGCTGAAACAGGTCGTAACTCCAGTCATTATTGGTGGTCAGAACGCGTGCCGACATCACGTCCAGGCCCATCTCATCGAGAATCGCGGTGATCGCGGCAAACAGGCCGCTGTAATCCCTCACGCTGACCAATAGCTCAGAGACACCATGGGGTTGAACCGGCCTCACGGCGATATGACGCCCCCGCGTTTCATCCCTGACCAGGATTTCGGTGGTCCATTCGAGTTGATCCGGACTCAGGCGCCAGAACGCATAATCCGGCAAGGTTTCCCACAATTCATTGATCAGGCCGGTATCCACGCCGCGTCGCACCAGCCGGCTGAGTGCAGCCGCCCGGGTCTCACGAATACGGGTTGCACGTTTGATCGGATTTTCCAGTCCCCGGCGCAAGGCGTCTCCGGTCGACAGGTAGAGCTCCCACAGCAGCTTGTTTTTCCAGTTGTTCCATAATTTCGGACTGGTTCCGGCGATATCGGCGACTGTCAGCAGGTAAAGGTGATCCAGGTAACGTGTGTTGCCTACCAGTTCGGCAAATGCCTGGATGTTCTGCGGGTCCGACAGGTCCTTGCGCTGGGAGGTTTGCGACATTGCCAGGTGAAACCGCACCAGCCACGCAACCATTTCCCGCTCCGAGGGTTCGATGTCCAGCATGGCGCAAAAGGCCTCTGCATCCACCGCACCCAGCTCGGAGTGGTCACCACCCCGGCCCTTGGCGATATCGTGGAAAATGGCGGCCAGGTAAAGTAGTTCGGGTTTGGCAATCCGCTTGAAGACTGCCCTTGCGTGCGGGTAACGTTCCTTGTACTTGCCATAAGCGAAGCGCCGCAGGTTGCGCACCACGAACAGCGTGTGCTGATCTACCGTGTACACATGAAAAAGATCGTACTGCATGCGGCCGACGATATTGCCAAACGCAGGAATCAGGGCAGCCAGCAGACCGTAGCGATTCATCCGCCTGAGCTGCGTGTAGACGCCCTCCGGTTGCCGCAACAGTTCCAGCAAGCAGGCATTCACTTCCTTGCTGCACCGGTACTCCTCGTCCACCAGGTACAGGTGATCACGAATGGCGCGGATGGTTGCCGCCGTTATGCCCCGCAAGTCCTGGTTGCGAGCCAACAGCACGAACAGTTCCATCAGCGCGATGGGGCGGTCCTCGAAAACGGTTTTGGTGCGCGGCTCGACGAATCCGTTACGCGCCTGGAAATTGTCATTCAACTCGATAACGTGGTCTTTTTCTTCGGAAAACAAGGCCTCCTGAAACAGCTGCAGCAGGCTTTCATTCAACCGTTCCAGCCTCATCACGGTGCGATAGTACAGCTGCATGAACTGTTCAACAGCCAGGCTGGTGTCGCTATCCTTGAAACCGAAGCGCTCGGCAATCTGGCGCTGGTAATCAAACAGCAGGCGATCTTCAGCCCGGCCAGCCAGGTTGTGCAGGGCGTACCTGACCCGCCAGAGAAAATGCTGACCACCAACCAGGTCGCGATGTTCCGATTCACTGATATAGCCGTTTTCGACCAGCCCGTGCAGGTTCTCGGCCCCCAGGTGACGACGCGCTACCCAGGAAATCATCTGGATGTCCCGCAAGCCTCCCGGCCCTTCCTTGATATTCGGCTCCAGGTTGTAGGCGGTTTCATGGTAACGCTCGTGTCTTTGCTTCTGCTCCTCGTACTTGGCCTCGAAAAAGGCCCCGGCCTTCCACATGTGTCCGGGTGAAGTGGCGCTGAGCATTTTGTTAAGCAATTCCAGTGAACCTGCCAGCAGGCGTGATTCCATGAAAGTCGTGGCGGTGACCACGTCATCGGCAGCGTCCTCGGCACATTCCGAGACCGTCCTTACACTGTGGCCCAGGTAAAAACCGGCGTCCCACAGCAGTTGCACAAACTGCTCTATCTCGTTCTTCAGCGACGTCTTGTCCAGCTCGTCGTCCAGCAGGATCAGCAGGTCCACGTCCGAACCGGGATGAAGCTCACCACGCCCGAATCCACCGACAGCAACCAGGGCAATACCATCGGTAACCGGCACCAGCTTGCGCCAGGCCAGCAGCAGCAACTGCTCCAGCACCCAGGCGCGCGAGTGGACCAGCTGAACGACGTCTTCACCTGCCCAGAAACGCTCCGCCAGCAGCGAGTCTGCATGCTCCATGGAAGCTCGAAGATAATCCCTCAGATCGGAGACCTGTCGGCTGGCACCCTTGCTGTCCAGCTCGATGACGCCGGCATTCTCGAGCGCTTCGATCCGCGTCAAGTCCAGGCAGTCCCGGGTAGCCGGCAGTGCGGCCAGGCGTCCATGCATCGTCAGAGATCATCCCCTGGCAGGCGGGTCAGGACGTCATAACCGTCGTCGGTAACCGCGATCGTATGTTCCCACTGGGCGGAAAGGCTGCGGTCGCGGGTGACCACGGTCCAGCCGTCACGCATCAAGCGGGTCTCCCGCCGGCCCAGGTTGATCATGGGTTCAATCGTGAACACCATGCCCGGCACCAGCACCTCACCGGTATCCGGCCGGCCATAGTGAAGGACTTGCGGGTCCTCGTGGAAGCCCTGTCCAATGCCGTGACCGCAGTATTCACGCACCACCGAACCGCTCTGCCCCTCGGCGTATTTTTGGATGGCGTGACCGATATCACCCAGCCTGACTCCGGGTTTGATCATTTCAATACCGGTGACCATCGAGTGGTAAGCAATCTCGCAGATACGCTTGCCCTTGACGGTGGGCTTGCCCACCAGGAACATTTTGCTGGTATCGCCATGCCAGCCGTCCTTGATGACGGTGATGTCGATATTGATGATATCGCCGTCTTTCAGGCGCTTGTCGCCGGGTATGCCGTGGCAGATCACGTTGTTGACGGAGGTGCAGATGGAGCGCGGAAAACCACGGTAATCCAGCGGTGCGGGAATGGCCTGCTGGTGACCGGTGATGTATTCGTGGCAGATTTCGTCGAGCTCGCCAGTGGTGATTCCGGGCTGAACGTGAGGGCGAATCATCTGCAGAACTTCGGCCGCCAATTGACCGGCTACCCGCATCTTTTCGATTTCGTCCCTGGTTTTTAGAATAATGCCCATGCTCTGCCAGTCAGTCGGCCCAAACGCCAGAAACGTATTGTACATGGCTAATGGATTCGATTTAATCCTGCCCGCCAAACTTTTGCCCTATGACAAGGCGCGGCATAACTGGGATAATCCCACGTGTCCATGGGAGAGACATAGCATGCGAAAGTTTTTCAAATACATTCTGCCACTGCTGCTCATCGCGATGTCCGTTCTTGCCGTCATTGCAATGGTCACCGTCGCCAAGGGTAAACGCCCCGAGATCAAAGAGGACGCCAGCCCGGCCGTTCGCATCGATGCCATCCCCGCAGAAGTCGCCTCCCTGAATTTTTCGGTTTACTCCCAGGGCACTGTGCGGCCACGCACCGAAACCGCGCTGGTTGCGGAAGTGCCCGGACAGATTGTCTCCGTATCGGAAAACTTCATCGCCGGCGGATTTTTCCGCGAGGGCGAGGTGCTGCTACAGATTGACCCGAGCGACTATGAAACCGGCCTGCTGAGCGCGCAAGCTGCACTTGCCGCCCGCAAGGCACAGTACTCAGAGCAAAAAGCACGTTCGGAGCAGGCACTGAAAGACTGGAACAACCTGGGCCGCCAAGGCGAGCCCTCTGAGCTGACTCTACGCTTGCCGCAGCTGGCCGAAGCGAAAGCCGCGGTGCAGGCGGCGGAGGCCAAGTTGCAGGAAGCCAGGCGTGACCTGCAACGAACCCGGATCAAGGTGCCCTACGACGGGCTGGTGCGCTCCAAACTGGTCGATGTTGGCCAGTTTGTCGGTGCCGGCACACCACTCGGCGTTACGTTCTCGGTAGACAAGGCAGAAATCCGGCTGCCGCTTTCCAACAGCGACATGGCTTACCTGGATCTGCCTTCAGCCACCCGGCTTGACCGGACGGAGCGGGTACCGGTCATGCTAACGGCTGATGGCGCGGTCACCGGCGGCGAGTGGAGCGCGGAAATCGTCCGTACCGAGGGTGTCGTTGACGAAGCCAGCCGGGTGATTTACGCGGTTGCCGAAGTGATCGACCCTTACGGTGTACTCGGCCTGAGCCAGCAGGCAGAGCTGAAAATGGGTTCCTTTGTGCGGGCCGAAATCCAGGGCCGGCGCGCCGATGATGTGGTCGTGCTGCCGCGTGCCGTGCTGCGCCCGGACGATACCGTGCTGGTTGCCAATGACGAACGCAAACTGGAAATCAGGCAGGTATCGGTAGTGCGCGCGGAACCACGCAAGGTATACATCTCGGCCGGTGTCGAAGGTGGAGAACTGATCGTCACGACATCGATGGACGCGCCGATTCCGGGAACCCTGCTGGCGGTAACCGGAGAAGATCCTCCCGCGCCGCTGCAGGAGCCGGAACCTGAAGACGGCGCGGCTGCCAAGGAATCTGAACAATGAATTATGGCCCCTACGCAGCGCTGATCAACTGGTTTGCGCGCAACTCGGTTGCGGCCAACCTGCTGATGGTCATCTTGCTGGTCGGCGGTTTTTACACCGTGCTGACCATCAAGAAAGAAATTCAGCCACGGATCGACACCAACTACATCACGGTCAGCGTGCCTTTCCTCGGCGCCACGCCGTTGGATGTCGAAGAAGGCGTGGTCATCAAGATCGAAGAAGCCATCCAGGACATCGAAGGCATCAAAGAAATCGTTTCCACGGCCAGGCGCGGCAACGGCACGGTCCAGGTGGAAGTGCATGCGGATTACGAAGTGTCCGACATCATGGACCAGGTCAAGAACCGGGTCGACGCCATTTCCACCTTCCCGGACAATACGGAAAAACCGGTGATTTCGCGGACGCAGTTCCAGCAGCAGGTGGTCATCGTCAGCGTTTACGGCGATGTCGCCGAGCGCACGCTGAAAGAATTCGCCCGGCAAATCAGGAACGAAATAGTCACGCTGCCCGGCGTCACCCGGGCGGAGTTTTTTGGCCTTCGCCCCTACGAAATCAGCATTGAGGTGAGCGAATTCACGCTGCAGGGCTACGGCATGACGCTGTCGGAAGTCGCCCAGGCCGTGCGCCGCAGTTCTCTGGACCTGTCAGCCGGCGCCATCCGGGCTGATTCCGGTGACATCCTGGTCCGCACCAAGGGCCAGGCTTACGTCGGGCGGGATTTTGAAAACATCGTGGTTCGCACCAACGAGGATGGCACCCGGGTTCTGCTCAAGGACATTGCGCACATTCGCGATGAATTCGTTGAGGGTGAACGGTTTTCAGAATATAACGGTCACCCGGTTACCTCTATCCAGGTGCTCTCGGTCGGCAACCAGAGCGAACTTGACATTTCAGCCACCGTGCATGAATTTGTCGAGCGCAAGGCTGCGAGTTTGCCCGAGGGGGTCTCACTGGCAGCCTGGGCTGACGTCAGTTACTACCTGAAAGGCCGCCTCGACATGATGGTGAAGAATCTCGTCATCGGCGCGGCCCTGGTGTTCCTGGTGCTGGCGCTGTTCCTGCGCCTGAAACTCGCCTTCTGGGTCATGGTGGGCTTACCCATCGCCTTCATGGGTGCATTTTTCCTGATGCCGACCGTTGACGTGACGGTCAACATGCTGAGCCTGTTCGGCTTTATCCTGGTGCTGGGTATCGTGGTGGATGACGCCATTGTCATCGGCGAAAGCGCCTACACCAATATCCGGGAGAAAGGCCACTCGGTGGATCACGTGGTGGAAGGGGTGCTGAAAGTTGCCGTGCCTGCGACCTTCGGCGTACTCACCACCATCGCTGCGTTTTTGCCGATCCTGATGGTGACCGGTATATCCGGCCAGTTTTTCTCAGCCATCGGCTGGGTGGTCATTCTATGCCTGATGTTCTCATTGGTGGAATCCAAGCTGATCCTGCCGGCTCACCTGGCGCACATGAAAATCAAGCACTATGAGAAAGACACGCATAATGTGTTCGTCCGCTTCCAGCGATTTTTCAGTGAAGGCCTGCACCATTTCGTCGATGACCGTTACGCTCCGCTGCTGAAAAAAGCGTTGCAACATCGCTACCTGACCCTGTCGATCTTCATTTCGATGTTGATCCTCTCGATCGGCCTGCTGGCCGGCGGCATCCTGCGATTTGTTTTCTTCCCGGATATTACCGCGGACTTCCTGCAGGTGAACCTGGAAATGAACGAAGGCACGCCCTCGTCACAAACCCATGAAGCCCTGCGCATTGTCCAGGCCGGCCTGTGGGAAGTGGACCGCCAGGTCAGCGAAGAACAGGGGCTCGAATCGGGCGCCGTCGTCACCAGTGCATTGGCGTTTGCACGCAACGATACCTCCGGCCAGATCATTACCGAACTGGTCAAGGAGAATGAAGACGTCATTACCGGACCCGAAGTGCTGCGCCGCTGGCGCGAAGAAGTGGGCGAAATCCCGGGCGTCAAGACGCTCGGATTCGAAGGCGCCACCGGCCCCGGCGGCGGCCCGTCTATCTCGTTGCAGCTGATCGGCACCAATATTGAACAGGTGGGCCGGGCTGCGAAGGAACTGGAAACCCGGATTCGCCAGTACGAAGGTGTTTACGACATCCGCAACAGTTACGAACGCGGGACGCCGGAGATCAAGCTGAATATCAAGCCCGAGGCCGAAGCGCTGGGACTGACCTTATCCGACCTGGCCCGCCAGGTCCGCGCCGGCTTCTATGGCGAGGAAGTCCAGCGGGTGCAGCGCGGACAGGACGAAGTCAAGGTCATGGTGCGGTTTCCCCGCGATGAACGCGATTCGGTGGGTTACCTGGACAACATGCGGATTCGTACGCCGGACGGCGGACGTGTGCCCTTCCGTGCCGTGGCAGAGGTGGAAATGTCTGAAAGCCCGACCCGTATTCGCAGGTTCGACCGCGAACGCGCCGCGCAGGTGTCCGCCGAGGTGGACAAGCAGAATTACGAACCCGGCAAGATCACTGCGGACATTATCGAGAAAGAATTGCCCGAAGTACTGGCCCAGTTTCCCGGAGTCAGGCATCGCCTGAGCGGTGAGAGTCAAGCAGCGTCGGAGGTTCAACATGACCTGATCAAGGGCGCGCTGTTTGCCGTATTCCTGATTTATGCCCTGATGGCCATTCCGCTGCGCTCTTACTCCCAGCCGCTGATCATCATGTCCGTGATACCGTTCGGCACCATCGGCGCACTGGTGGGGCACTGGATCCTGGGTATCCAGGTCAGCATGATGAGTTTTTTCGGCATCATCGCCCTGGCCGGCGTGGTGGTCAATGACAGCCTGATCCTGGTGGACTTCGTCAACCGCGAACGGCGGCTGGGCATTCCACTGCTGCAGGCGGTGACGGATGCCGCCAGCAAGCGCTTCAGGGCGATTCTGCTGACTTCCCTGACCACTTTCTTCGGACTGGTGCCCATCGTGCTGGAAACCAGCCTGCAGGCCCAGATCGTGATTCCCATGGCGGCCTCGCTGGCCTTCGGCATCCTGTTCGCCACCGTGATCACGCTGTTCCTGATCCCGTCGCTGTACATGATCCTCGATGACTTCGGCAAATGGTGGCGCGAAGCCTGGAGTCACGCCATTCCCGCGCGCTTTCAGAAAAAAGGGGCGGCGCACACAGGCGCGGCTCATGCCCGGGTGCAGGCTTCGGTTACGTCCCGCGACGGCTAAGCCGCAGGCCATGAACGTACGCGAACTGCTGGCCTGGGGCCGGCTGCGATTGCAGGGCCAGCCGGCCGGTCCGCTGGAGGCTGAAATCCTGTGCAGCAAAATTCTGCAAGCAGACCGGGCCTGGCTGTATGCCAACCCCGGTCATCCGTTAGAGCCGTCGCAGGAAAACGCTTACCGGGAGCTGGTCGAACGGCGGGTACACGGTCAACCGATTGCCTACCTGACCGGAGAACGGGAGTTCTGGTCGCTGCCGTTGAAGGTTTCGCCCGATGTCTTGATTCCCAGACCCGAGACCGAGTTATTGGTAGAGGTCGTGCTGGCCCGGATCCCGCAAAATGCAGCGTGGAGAATTGCCGACCTGGGTACCGGCAGCGGCGCAATCGCCCTGGCGCTGGCGACTGAACGGCCCAATTGCGAGATTCATGCAACCGAGTACAGCAAGGCGGCGTTGCACCTGGCCAAACAAAACGCCAAGGCTATTGCGCCCGGCAGAGTGCGATTTCACCGGGGTTCATGGCTTAAGCCGCTGGAAGGTAAATTTGACGTGCTGGTCAGCAACCCGCCGTACATCGCGTCCGGCGATTCTCACCTGCAGAAAGGTGATTGCCGCTTTGAACCCACGCTAGCCCTGACTCCGGGTCGCGACGCACTGGCCGCCATTCGGCATTTGACGGATGATTCCCGAAATTATTTAACAGCTGGAGGCTTGCTGGCCTTTGAGCATGGCTACGACCAGGGCGAGGCAGTAAGGCAGCTGATGATTGATTTGGGATATCGCGATGTACTGACACAGAAAGACCTGGAAAAAAGGGACCGCGTGACGTTGGGAATGTATGGATAAAGCTTTTTTCAATCCCGGATAGCAAAACAGACCGACATCCTGTCGATCTGTTTTATTTGGAGCCCTGTGTGTTCTGTCAGTAAGTTTCCATTAAATGTAAATTTTTGTCAACACCTTTCGATACATTTTTACCACATTATGGCAAAAATCATACATTACCCGGGTTCAGTCGCCCCATCGCTATCAATCCCACGGCCAAAACCAGAACAATCATGATCACTTTTCCATAACGATTCAGCATTTCAATGCGTTTGACTATCTTGGTGTTCAGCAAGGTGCATTCCTCCCCCTTACCCGGCAAAACATAAAGACCCTGGCAATCGATGATGTCGGCTTCAAAATTGTCCCTTAGCTGTTCGGTAACATTACAGAGGATGCCGTCAGGATGGATGTCGCTGATTTCCCAACCGTCGGGAGAGCCCTCATTGATATACCGGAAACCCGAGTACTTACCGCTTTCACATTCCAGCATGATGCGGACATCCTGCTCTTCACCGGACCCGCCAATCCATTTCTTGTAAACCCTGAGTAGTACCGGATCCTGCTTGACACTCATCCGGCACTCCTGTGGCCGGCCGGGTTCGGTTTGCGTGAATCGGCACCCCTTCCGATCAGCGATCGAACCGGTGATTTCTTCGACCCCGTATGTCACCGAATATCCCTTGGGCAAATTCGCTTTCAACCGGCAACCTGATGTGGATAAGCCAAGATCATCCGGATAAAGCACCTGGCGGCCCGGCTGCGTCAACTTGGTGATGCGATTTGCCTCGTGGCCCTCACCGCACGACAGTTCAACTTCAAGGCTGGGCAACAACCGCTGCTCGAACTCTGCAGCCACACTTATGGCGGCCACGGCTTGCGCTGACCCAATAAACAGCATCAGGCCCAGCAGCGCCGGCAAGCATCTGCGAGATCGAATACGGATGTTGAAAAATCGATCCATCAGTTTATTCATTCAACCATTAAAAAACCCCGCGCCATTGCTGACGCGGGGTTTCGGTTTAGCTGTATAGCTAAGGGCTATTCGCCGATGTCAATCAGACAAAGCGGCGCATGCCAACAAAGCCAACACCCAGCATCAACAGAACCATGATAGCCATGCCGTACTGGCTAAGGGTCGGGATGCCTTCGAAGAACACGGTGTTGGTGATGGTGCACTCGTCACCCATGCCAACTGCAACTTCGATGCCATCGCAGTTGTTATCGACTTCAACCGCGCTGGATGCGATGCCGCTTTCTGTAGCAGTACACTCTGTGTATTCCTGGTCATCCGGATCTGAAGCAGTCGGGTACCAATTCGGAATTACTTCAAAGTCAGCAGTGCCTTCACCGATGTAGTTACCATCTTCATCGTCAAAGTCGCTGACGGCTACAGTCTTGCTCCATCGACCGCCAATGCCTTCAGTTCCGCCGACGATTACTGCACCGCTCTCACAACGGAGTGTGATGTTCACGTCAGGATCAAAGTCGGCCTGTTCTGCGCCAAACTCTTCCCAAATCTTGGTCACTTCAACGTCAACCGGTGTAGGGGTAGACAAAACGGCGCAGTAACCAACATTCTCGTCCACTACAGTTGAGCCATCATAGGGCAGCAGGTTTCCGAACTCACATGAAGTAGCTGTGTTTACGAGATCGTCCGGGAAGCCAGTGGGGTTTGCACAGGACGTTGGGTCGGTTGTGCTCGCACCGCCAGAGCCTGGGGCACAAACGTAGCCAGCATCGTAATCGCTCAAAGGAGACTGGGTTACGTTACAAACCGTCGGAGTTCCGCTAACAGGAATATTAGCGAGCACGAAAGATACGCCCTCTCCACCAGCCAGTGTGGCAGAGGAAGGTGAAATCGTTCCAGCGTTACAAACGACGGAAACCAACACGGAATCTTCCATATTGCCGTCAGTGAATTCGTGGACCACCGCAATAACTGCGGTATCGGCTGCAGGTGTCACCGGCGGGGGGGTTGGCTGTGCATAGGCCAGGGCCGGCAGCAGCATCATTGCAATCATTGCAAATAAAACACGTTTAATAGTCATTACTAATTTCTCCATTTAGAAATTTTTATAGGCAGATTACTGCTATCACTCAAAAGCCAAGGTGTAGTTTCCCCACACCCATGACGGCAATTATCCCTGCTTTGTCAATTTATGTCAATTATATTTATCGATAAATCCAAAATGGCGGTTGCGCCCCAAATCAACGCTTAAACAGGAATTATTTCTCGGGCAGTTCCTGTTCCAGGGCCCCCGTTTCGCTGGCAGAGTTTTCAAGCAATTGCTGATCCAGCTGCTTGGTATTGCGAGCGCCCAGTTCCCGGAGTTTTTCCGCCTGCCCAAGCAGGTTTCCAGCACCCAGGGATAACTGACCAAAGGCTTTCTCGTAACTGTGTTGCGCCTGGCCGAGACGGTCACCCACAACCTGGAGATTTTCCACGAAACCAGCGAACTTATCGTACAGCAGCCCTGCCCGCCGGGCGATCTCCTGGGCATTGGTGTTTTGCTTGTGCACAGACCAGACTGATGCGACCGTGCGCATGGTGGCGAGAAAGTTGGTCGGCGACAGCAATGCCACCTTGTTACGCAGGGCAAATTCGGGCAGCACGGGATCGGCCTGCAGCGCCTCGATCAGTGCGGATTCGATCGGCACGAACATCAGTACAAAATCCAGTGCGTTCAACTCGGGTACTTCTGCATAACGTTTTTCACCGAGGCCCTTGATGTGCTGGCGAATGGACTGGACGTGCTCTTTCAGGGCAATTGCACGCAGATCATCCTCTTCGGTGGCCTGGTAGCGCGTCCACGCCACCAGTGACACCTTGGAATCGAGCACGATGGATTTGCCTTCCGGCAAGTGCAGCACCAGGTCCGGCTGCACCCGTTGGCCACTCTCAGTGGTCACTGAATACTGGGTCGAGAACTCCTGACCCTTGGTCAGCCCGGATATTTCCAGCAGCCGCTCCAGCTGCTGCTCGCCCCAGTTGCCCTGTGTCTTGACGCTGGAAGTGAGCGCGCGGGACAGGTTGGTCGCATCTTCATGCAGGCGTTCATTGAGTTTTTCCAGGTCACCGATTTTTTCCTTCATCACCTGGTGCTGGGCGGTTTCCTGCTTATGGGCGCTCTCCACCGTGTTACGGAACTCGTTGAGTTTCTCACCCAGGGGTTTGAGCAGGGTGTCCAGCTGCCTGGTATTGAGATCCGACAGTTTTTCCGAGCGCTCTTCGAAAATCTTACCGGCCAGCCGCTCGAAATTATCTGACAGGCGCTTCTCGGCTTCTTCCAGCTTGCGGATCTGCTCCCGGTAATGCTGCTCCCGGTCATCCAGCCGGGTTTCCAGCACAGCTGCATTCTGCTCGGAATCCGACAAAGCTTCCGTCAATTCAGCCGCGCGCGTTTCAAGCGTATCGATTAAGGGTTGCAGGCGGTCCGCTTCTGCTTTCGCGCTGCGCCGCGACAGCAACCAGGCCAGCACCACGGCAATCAACAGGCCTGCCAGCAGACCCACTATCATCCCTGTTTGCGGGTTGTTGATTCCCTGCGTGATCAGCCAGTCATTCATTCCGTGCCCTCTTTCCTGTGGTGCAGCTTGGCCTGCTGCCACAAGGCTTCCATTTCATCCAGTTCCATCCGGTGCAACGCTTCGCGATTGCCTGCGGCTCGCTCAATCGCCCGAAACCGCAGCTCAAACTTGGCATTGGCTCGCCGTAACGCCTTGGCCGGATCAATCTTAAGCTGCCGCGCCAGGTTTGCGATCACGAACAGCAGATCACCGAGCTCATCTTCCATTTCCTCGTGACTGCCCGATTGCATGGCCTCGAGCATTTCCACTGACTCCTCGGCAAATTTCTCCATCACCGGCCCCGGCGAACTCCAATCAAAGCCCACGTGCGACGCGCGCTTTTGTAACTTGACCGCCCGCTGCAGTTCGGCCATGCCGCGCGGCACGTCATCCAGCAGGCTCTGCGCGCCCTTTTCCTCGCGCTCCCGCGCCTTGGCATGTTCCCAGGCTTCGGTCTGGGCCACTGCATCAATTTCGTGTCCGTTACCCTCCTCTCTTGCAAACACGTGGGGATGACGGCGAATCATCTTGTCACAGACGGCTTCGACCACGTCATCGAAGTCAAAATCCCCGGTCTCGCTGGCCATCTTCGAGTGGAACACCACCTGGAACAGCAAGTCCCCCAACTCGTCCTTCAGCTCATCCATCCGCCCGCGTTGGATCGCATCGGCCACTTCGTAGGCTTCTTCGATGGTGTAAGGAGCAATCGTGGAAAAATCCTGTTCCCGGTCCCACGGGCAGCCGGTCTCCGGGTCACGCAGCTGGTTCATGATGTCCAGCAGATCCTGGATGGAATTTAAATTGTTGATCGTGCAACTCCTGAATGGGGTCTTGCCCCGTAATGTTATCCGTTCCTGCGCCCCGGTGCTGGTTTGCCAGGCGGGGTTGAGCTGAGTTTATTTCAGAACCTTCGGTTGTCGGGAACAGCCGAAGAGCGAACACGGATGTCTCGAGCGTGTTCTGAAATAAAATCAGCCGAATCCCGCCCCCACCATCGACCCGATCAGCTGGCCGGAAACCGGATATCAATCCTGGCCCCGCCCCATTCACTGTGACCGATTCCCAGCTCGCCAGCATAGGCGTCTGCCAGCTCTGCAACGATTGCGAGGCCCAGGCCGTGACCTTCCACCCGCTCATCTCCGCGGGCTCCTCGTTGCAGTAATAGCGACACCTGCGTTTTCTCGATGCCGGGACCGTCGTCTTCGATGCGCAGCCAAAGGCCCGGGCGGGTGGCATCCGGGTCCACGGCGCCGCCGGTAATACGCACCTTGCTTTTGCCGTATTTGAAGGCGTTGTCCAACAGGTTGCCCAGCAGTTCCAGCAGGTCGCGCTTTTCTCCGTAAAAGACCGTACATGGTTCCAGTGTGCAGGTGACCTCTATCATTTTGTGAGAATAGACTTTTTGCAGCGACTCAATAACCCGTTGAAGCTGGGGCGCAACTTCCACCGGTTCGGCCATGGTGCGACGGGTTGAAGTGCCGGCGCGTTGCAGTCGCGTGCCGATCAGGTGGCGAATCTCATCGACGGCGTTCTGCATCGAGACCTCTGACTTGCCGCCGTGCAGCGGCAGGCCGGCCTGGATCACGGCCAGCGGTGTTTTCAGGCTGTGCGCAAGCGAGTCCAGCGCGTTGCGAATTCGGTCCTGGTTGGATTTCTCGGTCTCCAGCAGGCGATTGACGTTGCGGGCCAGCGGTTCAAGTTCGCGGGGATAATGGCCGGTCAACCGCTCTGACTGGCCGGATTCGACCCGCGCTACGTCTCCCGCTACCTGCCGCAACGGGCGAAAACCGAAGAAGAAAATCATCAATTGTGCCAACGCCAGGATGACGCCGGCGGCGCCCAATGCACGCCACAGTCCCAGGCGGAAGGCGCTGGTCTGCTGGCGGATCTCGCTTTCGTCGACCAGCACCAGCACGGTAAACGGTTCAATGCTGTCATCAGAAAGTTGCCAGCCCACACCATAAATATAGGAGAAAAAATCTATGCCCCTGGCGGGCTCGGTAAATACGCCCTGGCCGGGCGTCACGTCATTCCGGTCAGGCCACTGGAGTCCCAGCGAAGACGGCGAGGTCCAGCGATCCGCCCGGCCCTGCACCTGCACGTAGACACCCGAAGACGGCTGGTTCAGCCTGGGATCGGCAAACTCCGCCTCCATCCGCAGGCGGCCGTTACCATCGACTTCCATCGCCGCGAGTACCAGGTAAACGTAGGACTCCATGCGTGCCTGCAGGGATGACACGGCCCCGCGCTCATTCGCCGCGTTCAGCGCCAGGCCAACAGCTCCCAGCGCAATGACCAGTACCAGCGTGCCGGCCAGCGCCAGCCGGTTACGCAGCGAGAAGGAGCGCAAGCCGGTAACCCCTGCCGCGCAGGGTCTCGATCGGGTTGAGGGAGCCATCGGGGTCCAGCTTGCGGCGCAGGCGCCCCACGAACACTTCGATCACGTTGCTGTCGCGGTCAGCGTCCTCTTCGTAAATGTGCTCGGACAGCGCCGTCTTGGTCACGACCTCGTCCGGGTGCATGACCAGGTAGTTCAGCACCTTGTACTCATAGGTGGTCAGTTCGATTTCCTCGCCATCGCGAAAAACGCGCTGGCCGGTCAGGTCGATGGTAAACGGACCCAGGTTGACCTTCGGCTGGGCATGCCCGCCTGCCCGTCGCATCAGGGCGTTGATGCGCGCCATCAGTTCCTCCATATGAAAAGGCTTGGTGACATAGTCATCCGCGCCCGCCTCCAGGCCGGCCACCTTGTCTTGCCACTCGGAGCGCGCGGTCAGCACAAGGATCGGGAAATCCCTGCCGCGCTTGCGCAGTTTGCGGATTACTTCCAGCCCAGACAGTTGTGGCAAGCCAAGGTCGATGATAGCCAGGTCAACCGGAAACTCCTCGCCCAGGTACAACCCTTCGATACCGTCGGCCGAGACATCGACGGCATAGCCCGCATCGCGCAGGTTAGACACCAGGGTTTCCTGCAGCCGGGGATCGTCTTCAATCAGCAGAACTCGCATGTGTTTACCTCCCGGTTGTCCTCGCTGGCTCAGCGCTTGCGGACCGTCACGCGGACGGTCTTGACGACGCCATCCTTGGTCAGCAGCTTGATCACGTGCACCTGCTTGTCGCCCTGTTGCACGGTCTGGGCCGACAGTACCTTGGCATTGTGCTGCTTGGCCGCCTGGGCAGCCGCTTCGTCAAGCGATTGCGCCGAAACGCTGCCGGCCGCCAGGGTCAGTGCGATGATCAGAACGCAATGGATCAAGTATTTGTTCATATCCGTATCCTGGATCGTGCGAATTTCATTCTATGGCATCGTCCTGAACGATAGCTGAACCGGCCGCAACCGCTATGCCCCGTCGCATATGCTCACGGGCCTCGGCCAGCAGGCAGCTGTTGGCGGCGTCCAGGTGTGCGTTCTCGCTGATGTAACGCCGCCAGCGCCGCGCACCGGGCAGCCCCTGGAACAGGCCCAGCAGGTGGCGGCTGATATTCTTGACCGGAACGCCCCGGGCGGTTTGCACGGCCACGTATCGGGACATCAATTCCACCGCCTCGTCCCTGCTTTCGACGCCGGGGGCTGCAAACAATTCCCTTTGCAACTCGGCCAGGATCCAGGGCGTGTGATAAGCCGCTCTGCCCAGCATGACGCCATCCAGCTTCTCAAGCAGGTCAAGCGCCTGCTGCACGGTGGTGATTCCGCCGTTGATGGCGATGGTCAATTCAGGGTGTTCTTCCTTCAGCCGCATCACCCAGTCGTAGCGCAGTTCCGGCACATCGCGATTCTCTTTAGGACTGAGGCCGGTCAACCACGCCTTGCGCGCATGGACGATGAAAACATCGCAACCAGAACGAGCTACCGCACCGACGAAGTCGCTGAAATAAGAGTAGCTGTAGCAATCATCGACTCCAAGCCGGGTTTTTACGGTCACGGGTATCCCCACCGCTTCACGCATAGCCTGAACACAATCATGCACCAGCCCCGGCTCCAGCATCAGGCAGGCGCCAAAGCGGCCGCGCTGCACGCGGTCCGAGGGGCAACCCACGTTGAGATTGACCTCGTCGTAACCATATTGCTCCGCAATCCGGGCGCACGCCGCCAGGTCGGCAGGATCGCTGCCACCGAGTTGCAGGGCCAGCGGATGCTCTTCCGGGCTATACCCCATCAACCGTTGCCTGTCGCCGTGCAGTACAGCGCCGGTAGTCACCATTTCCGTGTACAGCAGGGCCGCAGGCGCAAGCAGGCGATGAAAATATCGGCAATGCCGATCCGTCCAGTCCATCATGGGGGCCACGCTCAGGCGCCGATCAATCGATTGTGCAGTGTTGGCCATGCCTGCTATTCTGAAACGAAAACGGGAACATAGGCAAAACAAGTTTCCCGATCTGCCAGAATCGACCAGGGAGTCCGGTCATGAAATACACAATTTCGCTATGCCTGATGGCGATGGTCGCGAGCACCAGCGTATCCGCCCAGCAGCCCCAGGCCGTGTCAGCGCTGGGCCGCCTGGAACCGGAGCAGGGCATCATCCGCGTAGCGGCTTCCTCCATGCCCGAAGCGGTGTCTGGCGCCGTACTGACCGAACTCCATGTCAGCGAAGGGGATGATATCCGCCAGGGCGACCTGGTGGCGGTCACCGACACGGCAGCTGTACTGACCGCCCGTTTGCTCGAAGCCGAGGCTTCATTGCTGCTGGCCGAACGGGAAGTGGAGGCAGCCCGCAGCAGCGCTGTTGAAACCTGCGTCAGGGCCGATGTCGCCGCCCGTGAGGCTGAACGGCGCGAGCGGTTGCGCGCCCAGGGCGTGGCCGGTGAGGAGGAAGCGGAAAGTGCGCGGGGCGAAGCCGAAGCCCAGAAAGCGGCCTGTGCCAACGCGTCGACCCTTGTCCGCCTGTCTGAAACCGGTATCGAGGTCGCACGGGCGCACGTGAACCGCGCCAACGCCGAATTACAGAGGGCTTATATCCGGGCGCCAGTCGATGGCCGCGTGCTGGACATCACTGTTCAACCGGGCGAACTGATCGGCGAAAAGGGCATCATCGAACTGGGCCGGGTCGATCACATGCTCGCCATCGCCGAAGTCTATGAAACCGACATTCGCCATGTGCGGACCGGGCAGCAAGCCACCATCAGCAGCCCTGCCCTGGACCAGGACCTGGCCGGCACCGTCAAACATATCCGCCAGAAAGTACAGAAACAGGATGAAATCGGTACCGACCCGGCAGCCCGAAAAGATGCCCGCATCATCGAAGTGGAGATCGAACTGGAGAATTCTGAAGCGGTAGCCAGCCTGACCCATCTCCAGGTCGATGTGATCATTCGCCTCTGATGCCACTGGGTTGGCTGCAACTCAAGCATAAGCCCCTGCGGCTGCTGGTCGCGTTGTCAGGTATTGCTTTTGCCGTCTTGCTGATCATGATGCAGCTAGGCTTTCGCTCGGCGTTGTTCGAGAGCGCCGTGCGCTTTCATGAACGTTTCGACTACGACATCGCCCTGTTCAGCCCGGACAGTGTGTTTATCGTCCGGCCCCAGTCCTTTTCGATTCGCCGTCTATACCAGACCCTGGGTTTCGACGCGGTCGACAGCGTCACCCCCGTATACATTTCCACCTCGGTCTGGAAAAACCCCTGGGACAACAACCGGCGCCGCATCAACACCATCGGCTTTCAGCCCGATCACCCGCTGCTTCGGCTGGACGGTTTCGACCAGGCCAGCGAGCTGTTACGGCGCCAGGACGTGGTGTTGTTCGACAGCGGCTCCCGGCCGGAATTCGGGGCGGTCGAGGATGCGCTGCTCGCCGGCCAGCCAGTCGTCACTGAGATCAACGACCGGAATACTGAAGTGGTCGGGTTGTTTGAAATGGGCACTTCCTTTGGCATCGACGGAACCATCATCACCAGCGAAGACAATTGGCTGCGGCTGTTTCCCAGCCTGCCCCGCAGTGAAATCCACCTGGGCCTGATCCGGCTGCAACCAGGCCGTGATGCGCAGGAAGTCAGGGATGCTCTGGCAGAATACTTGCCTGAAGATGTGCTGGTACTGACCAAACAGCAGTTCGTCCAGCGCGAAAAGGACTACTGGAATTCAGCCACGCCGATCGGTTATATCTTCGCTTTCGGAGCCATCATGGGCTTCGTTGTGGGTGCGATCATTGTCTACCAGATCCTGTTTGCCGACGTGTCCGAACACCTCAACGAATACGCGACGCTGCGCGCTATTGGTTACCGGAACCGCTTTGTATCCGGCATCGTGCTGCAGCAGGCGGCTATCCTGGCCGTGCTCGGTTACCTGCCGGGCGTGGCGATTGTTTACTGGTTGTACGGCAAGGCTGCGGCAGCCACCAACCTGCCTTTGTACATCACCCAGGAACGCGCCATCAACGTGTTTCTGATGACCCTGACGATGTGCGCCCTGTCCGGCCTGATGGCCGTTCGTAAAGTGCGCCGACTGGACCCGGCGGAGGTGTTCTGATGGACGCTTCTGCACCGATCCGGGTTGAGGGCCTGAATCATTCCTATGGCAAGGGCAGCCTGAAAAAACAGATCCTGTTCGACGTCTCGGTAGAGATCCACACTGGTGAGATTGTCATCGTCACCGGCCCGTCCGGCTCCGGCAAGACCACCATGCTGACCCTGGTTGGCGCACTGCGGTCGGCCCAGCAGGGCAGTGTCTGCATACTGGGCAAGGAACTCCTGAACGCCAGGCCGGCCACGCTGGAATCAGTCCGCCGTCAGATCGGCTTCATCTTTCAGCAACATAATCTGCTGGGCGCGCTGTCGGCATTGCAAAACGTGCAACTGGGCATCCGCGCCAGCGGCAAATATCCGCGATCCGAGCACCGCCGCCGGTCAATGGAAATGCTGGCAGCGGTCGGCCTGGGCGACCGCATCCATTACAAGCCGGACCAGTTGTCTGGTGGCCAGCGCCAGCGCGTGGCCATCGCCCGGGCGCTGGTTTCCGAACCCGCCATGCTGCTGGCGGATGAGCCCACCGCCTCGCTGGACAAGGAGTCAGGGCGAGAAGTGGTCGAGCGCATGAAAGTGCTGGCGAAGGAGCATGGTACGACCATCTTGTTGGTGACCCATGACAACCGCATTCTCGATATTGCGGACCGTATTGTGCACCTCGAGGATGGTTGCCTTTCCACCTTCACCGATGCCGTAATCGCCAACAACCGCCACATGATGGAGATGCTGGCAGCCAACCGGCAGAAGCAACCGGTCGATGACATCGTGGACGAGTTGGATGAGACCCAGTTCCGCGAGTTGCTGCAGGATATCACCGAGGAATCTGAACGCTTCCTGGAGGTCACCGCGCTGTCCAACAACGTGGCCTTCAAAAGCATGATCGACCGCGGGCTGTTTGCGTTCACACGCAAGCTGGCCGTGCTGCTGAATGCCGAACGGTCCTCTCTGTTCCTGGTGGAGGGCGATGAACTGGTGCTGAAAGTCTCCGAAAACCTGGCAGCAATGGGCGAGATTCGTTTTCCGGTTGGCGCCGGAATCGCCGGTGCCGTCGCGCAGAGCGGGCAGTCCATCTGCATTGATGATGCCTATGCTGACCCTCGTTTCAACCGCGAAGTGGACAAACAAACCGGCTTCAGGACCCGTTCCATCCTCTGCCTGCCGATCAAGAACCTGCAAGGCGACGTGTTCGCCGTCGCCCAGTTACTCAACCGCAAGGACGGACAGCCGTTCGACCTCCATGACGAACAGCAGTTTGCGAGTTTCATCCAATCCATCGGTGTTATCTTGGAAACCCAAAGGTCGCTGGGGACGGCAGATTGATGAAAGTCCGTGAGATCGAGTCAAAAGGTCTGACACGAAGAATTCTCGATACGCTCGGGGCGTATTTCAAGATGGAATTCTCCGTCGACGATACCGTGCTGGACGAACTGGACGTCAAGCACCTGCCCGGCGGCGAATGGCTGATGCAACAGGGTGACCCCGGCGATGCCCTGTATTTCCTGGTCCGCGGCCGCCTGCAAGCCTGGGCGAAAGATTCGGAAGGCCACCACCGGGGCCGTTTCCTGAACGAGATCGTGCCCGGCGACAGCGTCGGTGAACTCAGCCTGCTGACCGGTGCGCCACGGGCGGTTGGCATCCAGGCCATCCGCGACAGTCTGCTGATCCGTCTGAACCGGGAATCGTTCGACCGGCTGGCGATGGACCACCCCGCGCTGGTAATGCGGTTGGCAACCAACGTCGCCAACCTGCTGCAAAGCAGTTTTGGCCGCTCATCCTCCACCCGCAACCTCAATGCCATTACCATCCTGCCGCTGGACGCCTCACCGCGGCTGGAAAATTTCTGCCGCGAGCTCACCATGGAGCTTGAAAACCAGGGGCATACGCTGAGCCTTGCCGCTGACGAACTGGGCAGGAAAGGGGCGCCGGTCGAGTCGCTCCAGCGCGGCGAAGCGGTTCCGGAATCGCTTAAAAACTGGCTGCAGGATCAGGAAAATGACTATCGTTTCGTCGTATACCAGTGTTCAGCGGGCAATACCGACTGGGCGCACTTTGCCCTGCGCCATTCCGACATGGTGCTGCTGGTCGGGGATGCATCGCTGGAACCATCGCCCCGGCCCTGGGAGATCGACCTGCTGGAAACCTCCGGTTCCACCATCGCCCGGCAGTTACTGGTTCTGTTGCAGCCGCCTTCAGACCAGCAGATCAGGGGCACTGCCGGCTGGTTGGCCAGACGGAATGTCGATTTTCACGTGCATGTCCGCCAGGACATACCCGATGATTTAAGCCGCGTGACCCGGATCGTATCGGGAAATGCCCTGGGGCTGGTGCTGGCCGGTGGCGCTGCCAGGGGGTTCGCCCACCTGGGCGTCAGCCGCGCGATGTCGGAACTGGGCCTGCCGATCGACTGGGTGGGTGGCACCAGCATCGGCGCCATCATGGCCGCTGCGATCGCCTGTCCCGTATCGGATGAAGACTCCATGGTGCTGGCGAAAAAATCTTTCGTCGAAGGCAAGCCGTTCAGCGACTTCACCATTCCGATGATGTCGCTGGTTCGTGGAAGGCGCATGGCGCGCATGCTGGAAGAGCACCTTGACTACCAGATCGAAGACCTCCCTACCCCGTTCTACTGCGTCTCCTGTAACCTGGACACCGGCTCGACCAATGTGCATGAAACCGGTTACTTGCCGGACGCCCTGAGGGCCAGCGCGGCTTTACCCGGCATCATTCCGCCCGCCGTTGTCAACCAGCGCCTGACCATCGACGGCGCCGTCGTCAACAATCTGCCGGTCGATGAAATGCGGCAGAAGCCGGTCAGCCGGATCATTGCCGTCGACCTGTCATCGGCCGAAGAAGTAACCGTCGACTATGCAACGGTACCGTCACCCTGGGCGGTATTCCGCGGGCGCTACCTGCCGTTCGCGCCCCGCCACAGGGTGCCCAGCCTGTCCAATATCATGCTGAAGGCTACGCTGCTGGGCACGCTGGACCGGGTCAGGGAGCAAGGCAAAAAAGCCGATATCCTGCTGAAGCCCCCGGTGCGAAAATTCGGCATGACCGAGGTCAAATCGTTCGAAAAAATCGTCCAGGCCGGCTACGATCATGCCAGGACCGAACTGGCCGCCTGGCTGGAACAACACCCCGAGTTCAAATAAGGACCCTGTCAACATGCCATTCAGAATTTTCCTGTTTTCCCTGTCGTGCCTGTTACTGGCCGCCTGTTCCGATTCGCAAGCACCTGTTGCAGCAGCTCCGGAAGCAGCGGCGAACTTCGACATCCTGATCCGGAACGGTATGGTCTACACTGGCGATGGCGGTGAGGCCGTGCTGGCCGATGTCGCCATCAGCGGCGACCGGATTGCTGCGGTTGGCCAGATAAACGGCACGGCGAAAATGGTGATCGACGCCGGCGGCCTGGCCGTGGCGCCCGGCTTCATCAATATGCTGAGCTGGGCCACCGAATCGTTGCTCGAGGACGGGCGGTCACAGAGCGATATCCGCCAGGGCGTGACACTGGAAGTGATGGGTGAAGGCTGGTCGATGGGTCCGCTGAACGATGCGATGAAGGCGGAAATGCTCCGGCGGCAGGGCGATATCAAGTACGAAATTGAATGGACCACGCTGGGCGATTACCTCGCCTACCTGGAAAAAAGCGGCATTTCCAATAATGTCGCATCATTCATCGGTGCCACCACGGTCCGGATTCACGAACTGGGAGAGGAAGACCGTCCCCCCACCGCGGAGGAACTGGAGCGG
>JAOUCS010000008.1 GCA_029859645.1 Lysobacterales bacterium
TGCTGGTCACGCTGAAAAAGGCTCGCAAACAAGTGGCCTGACCGGTTTTTGCCGGTCCGAGGCTATTTATCACGATAACGAAACGTTCCATTCACAGTTTTTTAACACGGTTTCATTATGATGGTGATGTAAGTTGACTGTGCCTTGCGCATCGTCTTTCAAAACAGGCAGTCCCCACACTTCTATGCCTTATGCGATGCGCTTTCAAGCCCCGGAAACAATCCGGGGCTTTTTTTTTGCCGGGCGGTTTTTCATGATGCTCCGATGAATCCGGGGCAAATTCCAATCCACGCTCTCACGACAAACCCCGGCCGAAGCCGGGGTTTGTCCGACGTAAATACAGAGTCTTGATTATTTGCCGTAATCGCTTGCTTCCGGCATGCGTTTCACGGTCCAGTTCGCACCCGATTTGAAGGTGGCGCCCCATTCGGACATGAATGCGTTGAACGCTTCATCACCGCCAAGTTCCTTGCTCATGATGTCGTAGAATGAAGGGTCTGTGTCCGCCATGTCAGCCCAGCCCTTGTTGGCTGATACCAACTGCACCTGTCCCCCATGACCGCCGGTAACGACATCGAAAAAGCCCCAGTAGTTTTTAAAGCCATTCGCTTTTAATGTTTCCACGATTTTCTTCAGGTGGGTGCGGAATTTTCTGCCGTGGCCGTTTTTGATGTACCAGTTCTCAACCGTGAAGTGGGTGTAACCGTCGAAACTTTCCGGCCAGTGAGAATACTCCCTCATCTCTTCGGTCATGGTGCGGTGCATGCTTTCGATATGAGGCGCGATATTGGAAGCAAACACCTTCCCGGATTCTTCCTGCCAGTCATATTCGGCATCGAAATCCGCCCAGTTGTGGTTACCGGAACGGGCCATGTACTTGCCTGTATGGGGTCCTGTCAGGATTTCATACCAGGTATATTCCATATGCCCTTCGAACTGGGCTATCCAGTGATGGTATTCGGTGATTGCCGTGATCAGCGTTTCTTCGTGACCTGCTTTGGGCGTGATCAATACGCCAGAGGCGACACCGTCAGTTTCCTGGGCTTGTGCCGGCAATAACCAGAACAGGCAGGTAAATGTGAAGATCAAAGCCAGTTTTTTTGATATTTGCATTTGCAATACTCTCATTCAGTTGTATGGAAAAATCCCGGTCAAAAATTGCTTGGCCCCCCTGACCGTAGCCTTAGTATAGTAACGATTCAGAAATTTTCCGGTAAGCTGGACAATCCAGCAGCGAGACAGGATGACAGCCCAATGGTCAATCCGGAACTTAATTGCGACCGCCAGCCAGAAAATTGTTATGTGCCCGTGTGATACAGAAGTCCATGATCGGCATCCGGGCATGGTGGTTTACCATCCGATTACGGTAGAATTCATCGTTTTTACAGGCCAGCAGCCGGCAGGATCACCCCAATGAGCAGTGAAAACGGAACCACTCCGACCAATTTCATCAGAAACATCATCATCAAGGATCTGGAATCCGGCAAGCACGACCGCATCATCACGCGATTTCCCCCGGAACCCAATGGGCATCTGCACATCGGTCATGCGAAATCGATCTGCCTCAATTTCGGAGTGGCGGCTGAATTTGGCGGCCGCACCAATTTGCGGTTCGACGACACCAACCCGCTGAAGGAAAACGAGGACTTCATGCGGGCCATCATGGACGACGTTCGCTGGCTGGGCTTCGAATGGGATGAACTGCTGCATGCCTCGGATTATTTCCATCAACTGTATGACTACGCGCTGCACCTGATCAAAACCGGCAAGGCCTACGTCGAGGAACTGACCGCCGAGGAAATCAGGGCGCACCGCGGTACCCTGACCGAGCCCGGTCGCGAGAGTCCGTACCGGGACCGCCCGGTGGAAGAGAACCTCGACTTGTTCGAACGGATGAAAGCTGGTGAATTCGCCGATGGGACGCTGGCGCTCAGGGCCAGGATCGACATGACCTCACCCAATATGAACATGCGTGACCCGGTGGTTTACCGGATCCGGAATGCTTCGCATCACCGCACTGGCGATGAGTGGCATATCTACCCGATGTACGACTGGGCGCATGGCATTTCGGATGCCATAGAAGGCATCACGCATTCACTTTGCACGCTGGAATTCGAAGATCACAGGCCGCTGTACGACTGGTTCCTGGACAATATCCCGACGCCCTGCCATCCGCGCCAGATTGAATTTGCCCGCGGCAACCTGGATTACACGGTGATGAGTAAACGCCGTTTGCGCGAACTGGTCGAGGAAGGCCTGGTCAATGGCTGGGACGATCCCCGCATGCCTACGCTGGCTGGGTTGCGCCGGCGCGGATTCACGCCCGAAGCCATCCGCGCTTTCTGGACCGAGATGGGCGTGTCCAAGGCCGACAGCATCATTCCGATGGGCGTGCTGGAAAATGCGGTGCGCAATGACCTCAATGTGCGGGCACCGCGGACCATGGCGGTGCTGGACCCGTTAAAAGTCATCCTGACGAATTATCCCGAAGGCGAGACGGAATGGCTGGAGGCGCCCGTTCATCCCCAGAATGAAGCGATGGGAACGCGGAAAGTCGCCCTGACCCATGAAATCTGGATTGAACGTGGAGATTTCATGGAAGAGCCGCCGCGGAAGTTCTTCCGCATGAGGCCTGGAGGCGAAGTCAGATTGCGTAATGCTTTCATCGTGCAGTGCAACGAGGTAATCAAGGATGAGAAGGGCGAAGTGACAGAGCTCCATTGTACTTTCGATCCGGACACGAGGTCCGGCATGCCGGGCGCGTCGCGCAAGGTCAAGGGCACCATTCACTGGGTATCCGCTGAACACGGCCAGCCGGCTGAGATTCGCTTGTGCGATCGCCTGTTCACCGTGCCCAACCCGCTGGGTGAGAAAGATCATGACTACCGCGAATTCCTCAACCCGCATTCGTTGGATGTGATCCAGCATGCGATTGTTGAGCCGCAGGTTGCAAATGGAGAGGCCGGTGATTTTTACCAGTTCGAACGCACCGGCTATTTTTGCCACGACAATGTTGATTCGAAACCGGGCAGGCCGGTACTTAACCGCATCGTCACTTTGCGGGATTCCTGGGCCAGGATCGAAAAGGAGATGGCGCAAAACCAGTCATGACTAACGTCACCCTCGCTACCAGCGGGTGATTTGTTACACTTTTCTCACACCGGACCGCTTGGAGAAGCATTATGGGTTGGACATTCCTGATTATTCTTGCTGGCGTTGTTCTGTTCGCCATTTCGATATACAACCGGCTGGTCGCAGGCCGCAACCGATTCAAAAACGCTTTCGCCCAGATCGACGTGCAGCTGACCCGGCGCCATGACCTGATCCCGAACCTGGTGGAAACCGCCAAGGGATACATGAAACATGAGCGGGAAACGCTCGAGGCGGTCATCAATGCGCGTAATACGGCCGTTGCCGGGCTGAAAGAAGCCGCGGCGGACCCGTCCGACCCCGAGGCTATGAAGAGGCTGGCGCAGGCCGAGCAGGGCCTGTCCGGCGCGCTGGGACGTCTATTCGCGCTCTCCGAAGCCTATCCTGACCTGAAGGCGAACGAGAACATGATGCAGCTTTCCGAAGAACTGACCACGACGGAAAACAAGGTTGCATTTTCTCGCCAGGCCTATAACGACTCGGTGATGGAATACAACACCTTGCGTGAGTCATTCCCGAATAACTTCTTCGCCGGCTGGTTCAACTTCAGGGCAGCGGAATTGCTGGAAATCGAAGACGAAGCCAAACGCGAGGTGCCCAAGGTCAGTTTCTAGGGCGTGAACTTTTTCGAACACCAGGACCGGGCGCGCAAACAATCCCGCTGGCTGATGGTTGTTTTTGTGCTGGCCGTGCTGGCCATCGTGGCGTCGATCAACCTGATCCTTTTGCTGGTGATGGGGGTAACCGGCTACCAGACCGGTGAGCAGCCGCTGGCTCCATTGGAAATGATGACAACAAACCTCCCCCTGCTGGCTGGCGGAGCGATCGCCTCTATCTCTGTGATAGGCCTGGCCAGCCTGTTCAAAACTGCAAGCCTGCGTTCCGGCGGTGGGCAAGTCGCCAGGCAGCTGGGAGGAACCCTGGTGGAGTCTGATACGCGGGACGCCAGCCGCCGCCGGTTGCGTAACGTGGTTGAAGAAATAGCCCTGGCTTCCGGCGTTCCGGTTCCCGAAATCTACGTGCTGGAACAGGAGTCCGGTATCAATGCGTTTGCTGCCGGTTACACGCCGGCGGATGCAGCCGTGGCGGTCACCCGGGGTGCACTGGAAAAACTCGATCGCAATGAGCTGCAAGGCGTCATTGCCCATGAATTCAGCCATATCCTGAACGGTGACATGAGGATCAATATCCGGCTGATGGGTGCCCTGTTCGGGATACTTTTGCTCGCCATCATCGGCCGTCGTGTATTGATCCATTCCCACTTTGCCGGGCGATCCCGGGATAAAAACGGGGCCGCCGTCCTGCTCATCGCTTTCGGCTTGATGGCGGTGGGTTACGTGGGCCTGTTTTTTGGCCGCTGGATCAAGGCTGCGGTTTCACGCCAGCGCGAATACCTGGCTGATGCTTCGGCCGTGCAGTTCACCCGCGACCCGGACAGCATCGGCGGCGCCCTGAAGAAAATTGCCGTCTACAGCGAGGCCTCCTACCTGGATGCGGATACCGAGGAAATCAGCCATATGCTGTTTGGCGATGGTCAAAAAATGATGATGTTTTCCACCCACCCGCCGCTGCATGAACGCATCAGCCGGGTTGACCCCGACTTTCAGGCGGAGGAGCTCGACCGGTTGGCGGCGAAAATTCAGCGCGAGCAGTTGCAGGCCAGGAAGCACGCTGAACGGGCACGCGAGGATGCGGTTGGGCCAGGCCAGGGGATGTTCGACGCCGGCAGCATCGTTGATCAGATTGGTAATCCGGACTGGGAACGAATGCTGATGGCCGCAGCCATCGCCGCTTCGATACCGGATAACATTGCCCATGCGGCGCATTCGACCGAATGGGCGCCGGAAGTGTTGTTTTACACTTTGCTGGATCGCGATGTTGAAATCCGTGAGCAACAGCTGCTGGTGGTGGCTGAGAGCATGGGCGCAGACAGCGAAGCCCAGGTGAGATCGCTTTTGCAGTCAGCCGGACTGGCGGCACCAGAGCAGCGGTTGCCGCTGCTGGAAGTTGCGTTTCCGGCCCTTAAGAGGCGGCCGCCTGACTTCGTAGCCCGGGTACTGGAAACAGTGAAGTTACTGGTTGAGTCAGATGGCCGAATCGATGTTTTCGAATATTTGCTGGCCCGGGTGATCACCAAGCATTTGTGGGAGTCGTATAATCCCAACCGGGTTCGGCTGGCGGGTGGTAAAACGATCGGGGCATGTGGGCGGGAAATTGTCCAGGTGCTGGGTGTGCTGGCATTGCATGGGCATGAAAGCGTCGAATCCGCACGCGAGGCGATGCAGGCCGGCTATGACTCGCTGGGCTTGTCGCTGCCTATTGAATTACCGGACCGGCGCGATTGGGTTGAAATTCTTGATTCGGCACTGCCGAAACTCGACCGGCTCAGACCCGCTGAAAAAGAAAAACTGGTGGCGGCGCTGGTGGAGGTCGTGCAGCACGATGGCAGCCTGGCCGCCTCCGAACTGGAATTGTTACGCGTTATCTGCGACCTGGTTCATGTACCGCTGCCATTGCTCACTGCGCCGCAGCAAACTTCTCTGCAATCATGACCGTCGGCGCGTTGGTGTTGCCTGAAACCAGCGCCGGCATGATCGAGGCATCGACCACGGAGAGACCTTCAAGGCCGTGTACATTCAGGGCCGGATCGACCACGGCCATCTCATCGATCCCCATCTTGCAGGTGCCGATCGGGTGGTAAATGCTTTCCGCCTTGTTACGGATAAATTCCAGCAAGCCATCTTCAGATTGCGCAGCAGCCCCCGGAAAAACTTCGGTGCCCGCAAAAGGCCTGAATGCTTCCTGCGCGAAGATCTCTCGGGACAGCCGGATGCATTCGAGCATGATGTCGCGGTCGTAGCCCCGGCTCAGGTAATTGGGCTGCATGGCAGGCGCGGCTGACGGGTCGCTTGATTTCAGGGTCAGGGCGCCACGGCTTTCCGGCCTGAGCGCACACGCGTGAATGGTCATTCCGTGCCCCGGCAGTATGTTCCTGCCATGGTCATCCAGAAATGCCGGTACAAAGTGCATCTGTATATCGGGCCGGTCATCGGTCGCGTGGCGGCTGACGATGAACCCGCCTGCTTCGGCGATATTCGAAGTGCCGGGACCTTTGCGGCCCAGGAAATACTGAATGCCGACGATGAAATCGTTCAGCTGGTCATAAGTGACCGGTTTTTTGCATTGCACCAATGTGCAGACATCCAGGTGGTCCTGCAGGTTCGCGCCCACGCCGGGGAGCTCATGGCGGACTTCTATGTGATGCTCCCGCAGATGGTCGGCAGGGCCAATACCCGAGAGCAGCAGCAGCTGAGGTGAATTGATTGCGCCTCCGGAGAGGATGACTTTGCCCGCTCCGGCGATTTTGAGCTTACCTTTGTGCCGATAGCTCACGCCGCTGGCGCGCTTGCCGTCCAGGATAACTTCCTCGACCAGGGCATGTGTTTGAACCGTCAGGTTGGTGCGGTCCAGGGCGGGGCGCAGGTATGCCACTGCGGTGCTGCAGCGTTTGCCGTCCCTTTGCGTCACCTGGTAAAAATCGAATCCTCTTTGCCTGGGCCCATTGAAATCATCGGTTCGCGGGTGGCCGGCCTGTTGCGCCGCTTGTATGAAGGTAGTGGATAGCGGGTTGGTATGGCGCAGGTTCTGTACGCCAAGCGGACCGCCCGCACCGTGAAAGTCGGATGCACCGTTTTCCTGGTCCTCGGCCTTGATGAAATAGGGCAGAACATCGTCGAAGGCCCAGCCATTGGCGCCCTGCTGCGCCCACTCATCGTAGTCTTTGCGATGCCCGCGGCAATAGCACATCGCATTGATCGAGCTTGAGCCTCCCAGCACTTTACCCCGCGGCCAGTACATCCGGCGTCCGTTCATTTCAGGCTCCGGCTCAGTTTCGTAAGACCAATTGAGGTGTTTCAGCCCAATCAGCTTGGCCAGGCCGGCTGGCATGTGAATAAACGGATGCCAGTCCTTGCCGCCAGCTTCCAGTAACAGCACGCGGTTGCGAGGGTTTTCAGTCAGGCGATTGGCCAGCACGCAACCCGCCGAACCGGCGCCGACAATGATGTAATCAAATTCCATACGTTTGCGTATTGAGGCCTCCAACCATGATATCTGATCACGCACCAGAAACAAGGATTCGCTCATTGAATTTTCGTATATCGGCGGGATGACTGACATTGGTCAAGACGCGTTATAATCCATGCTCCCTGGCCCAAAAGATCGGCATGAGCTGACCGTGACACTGACAAAAATCTCATTATCCAATCCTGTCGCGGTAGTGGTGGCCTGTATCCTGCTGGCCATCTTTGGAATCCTGAGCCTCACCCGCCTGCCCATCCAGATGACGCCGGACATCGCGCGCCCCGAGATTTCGATCTATACACAGTGGCGCGCATCGGCGCCCAACGAGATTGAATCGGAGATCATCGAGCCGCAGGAACGCGTGCTGCGCAGCATCCCCGGGCTGCTCAAGATGCAATCTTCGGCCAATTACGGCCAGAGCAGTATCAATCTGCAGTTTGTCATCGGCACCGACATGAACCGGGCGCTGATCGAGGTCATGAACCGTCTGAACCAGGTGCCGCGGTACCCGGTAGATGCCCTTGAACCGGTGATCAGCCTGGGCGGGGAAAATTTCGACAAGGTGATTGCCTGGTTTGCCATTACCGCCAGGCCAGGGAATTCCACACCGATCGAAAGCTACCAGGACTTTATCGAAGACACGGTCATAACCCGGATCGAGCGGGTACCGGGTATCTCACAGGTAGGCTCTTTCGGAGGCCGTAAGCATGAAGTCCGGATTACGTTTGATCCATTCAAGGCTGCCAATATCGGCCTGGACTTGACGGAAATTGCGTCCCAACTGGGTGAAAATGCAGATATCTCCGCCGGCCTTAACGAGGTTGGTCGTCGCGAGTATACGCTTCGGTTCAGTGGCAAATACGATGTCAGTTCACTGGGCGACCTGGTGCTCGAATGGCGGGAGGGCAAACCCGTCCTGCTGCGGGACGTGGCCCGCGTGGAAATGGCAATGGTGGATGCCACCAATATTCTCCATCAGAACGGCGGCCCCTCGGTGGCCATCTACGTGATTCCTGAATCCGGCGTGAATGTCTACGAAATCATGACGGACCTGAAGGCAACGGTTGCAGACCTGCGGGAAAACGAACTCGACAGGAACAACCTCGACATCACCCAGGATTCGGATGACACCGTGTACATCTCGGCTTCTGTCGGCATGGTGCGCAATAACCTGCTGCTGGGTGTTTCGTTGGCCATCGTGGTTTTGTGGTGGTTCCTGCGCAAATTCAGGGCAACACTGATCGTGGCGCTTGCGATCCCTTTATGCCTGCTGATGGCATTCATGGTTCTGGATGCTGCCGGCCGGACGCTGAATATTATTTCCCTGGCCGGGCTCGCCTTTGCCACGGGCATGGTGCTGGATGCCGCCATCGTGGTGCTGGAAAACATCTTCCGCCAGCGCGAAGCGGGATTGAGTGGCGACGAGGCTTCGATGAGAGGGGTAACGCAGGTCTGGGGCGCGTTGCTGGCCTCCACGGCAACGACCGTGGCAATCTTCATGCCGGTCATCTTTCTGCAGAATGAAGCAGGCCAATTGTTCAGTGACCTGGCAGTGACGATTTCGGCTGCGGTGGTGGCCTCATTACTGGTTGCCGTGACGGTTTTACCCACCGCAGCCGCCAACTGGGTGAAAGGCGAGGCCATTGACGATCACCATCGCAGCTGGTGGCACTGGGTGACCAGCCACATCATGAGCTGGACTGCTACGCCACGTAAACGGTGGAGCTGGGTGGGCATCCTCACGCTGCTTCCGGTCGTCCTGGCGATTTTCCTGGTGCCGCCGGCGGACTACCTGCCTGAAGGCAAAAAGAATTTCATCATGGGCTTCATGATCACCGCGCCGGGCATGGGAATGGAGACTGCAGGTGAAGAACTGGTCGATGTCATCGACGGCCGCCTGGCTCCTTACCTGTCGGGAGAGAAGCAGCCGCAGATCAAGAGTTACTTTTTGGGAACCGCCAAGGGATGGGGCTCGTTCATCGGCGGCGAGGCACTGCGCGACGAGGATGTCGATGAAGTCATCGGCGTATTCAACCGGGAAATCATGGCTGGCTTTCCGGATACCTTCGGTTTTGCCGGGCGTGACCCGATTTTTGGAGGTTCGAGGGGCGGACGGAAAATTGACATTGACCTGTCTGCCGATTCATTCGATTCTTTGCTTGCCGCGGGCCGGGCAGGATTTTATACGGTTATGCAGGCCTTGCCCGATGCCAATGTGCGCCCGGTTCCAGGGCTTGAACTGGCTGAGCCGGAGATTCGCCTGATTCCGAATGATCGCAAAATTGCCGAAGTTGGCTGGAACCGCGGGCGCTTGGGTACGGTAGTCAGGGCAATGGGCGATGGCGCATTTCTGGGCGAATATTTTGACGGCACCCGGCGCTATTATGTCGTCATGCGGGCGCAGAACTGGTATTCACCTGAAGAACTGGCTGCGTTGCCCGTGGCTACCGCAAACGGTGATGTTCTGGCGCTGGGTGAATTGGCTACGGTGACCCGAACCGCTGGTCCTTCCAATATCCGTCGGATTGATCGCAAGCGAACATTGACCTTGGAGGTGACTCCGCCGCCTGACATGGCGATGGAAGAAGCCCTGGGCATCATCCAGCAACAAGTGGCTCCCACGATTCTTGAAAGCATGCCCGAGGGAGGAACTGTCAGGTATCGCGGAACAGCCGAAGCACTGGATGAAGCCCTGACCAGCATGGCCGGAAGCTTCATTCTCGCTGTGGTCATTCTGTACCTGCTGATTTCCGCACTGTTTCGTTCGTTCCGCGACTCCCTGCTGGTTGTCCTGACGCTGCCGATGGCGACCGTTGGCGGAGTCATATCACTGAGACTTGTCGACCTTGCGTTGATCTCCGGCGGCGGGCAGCAAATGGACTTGCTGACAATGATTGGTTTCGTGATCCTGCTTGGGCTGGTGGTCAATAACGCGATTTTGCTCGTCTACCGCGCCCGGGATGCCGAGCGTGAAGGCATGAGCCGCCGGGATGCTGTTGAGAGTGCAGTCCGCTTGCGGTTGAGGCCGATTCTGATGAGCACGACAACCAGTATCTTCGGTATGTTGCCCTTGATGTTGATGCCAGGGGCAGGCACCGAACTGTACCGGGGCATGGCCTCGGTCATCGTGGGCGGAATGCTGATCAGCACTGTTTTTACATTGATTCTGTTACCCAGCCTCCTCAGAATGAATGAAGAACTGAAACCCGCAAGCAGACTGTTACCGGAATTGGCGTGAAAAGAATGAACCTGAGCAGATTTTTCAGAATGGGCCTGCTGGCATTGCTTGCCTCCGTTCCTGTTCTGGCCTGGCCTCAAATGGGCGGACCGGCCCTGGTCAAAACGGCCGAGGCCGTGGTCAAGGACATTGCTCCGGTGACTCGGGTTGCGGGTACGGTAGTGAGCCGCAATGATGCCAGGCTGTCGGCAGAAGTGACCGGTCGGCTGACCTCGGTGGCGGACGTGGGTACCGAGGTCAAGGCCGGTGAACCGGTGGCTCGCATCGAGGACACGGCCCTGCGTTTGCGGAATGCCGAATTGGCGGCGCAGGTTACCCGTGCCGAGGCCAGGCTGCGCTTCCTGGAAGGCGAAGAACAGCGCTTCAGTCAACTGGCGGCAGATAACCTGGCTGCAGTGACTCAACTCGAGCTGACCCGCTCTGACCGGGATGTGGCCCGGGGAGATCTGGATATTGCAAAAGCCAGGCTTGAACAAAACAGGGACCAGCTGATCCGGACAGAAATTCTGGCGCCGTACAGTGGGATCGTGGTTGAACGCCTGATGACGCCCGGTGAGCGGGTGGAAGAAGGGGGTGAGGTAGTCAGGCTGGTCGATCAACAACATCTGGAAGTCATCGCCCGCGCGCCGCTGGATTACTTCAGTTTCATCCAGCCAGGCCAGGCGGTGGCATTGAGTGCAGAAAACATTCAGTCGATGGGTGTGGTGCGAAGGGTCGTAGCTGTCGGCGACGAGAATACTCATCAGTTCGAACTCCGCATCGACCTGGACGGCAGGCTTTTCCCGGTCGGCCAAACGCTCCGGGTAGCCATTCCGACGTCGGCTTCCAGGGAAGTGTTGACCGTACCCAGGGATGCGCTCGTTTTACGCCCTGAAGGCCAGAGTATCTTCGTCGTGGACGCCAATAACCAGGCACAGCAAGTTGCTGTGACCGTGGGTGTTGGACAAGGTGGCGATGTCGAGGTGCTGGGGGATATTTCACCGGGCGATACGGTTGTGATACGTGGAAATGAGCGCTTGCAGCCCGGCCAGGATGTCAGCGTGATGGACGGTTAATGCCCGCAGCGGCCAATCCGCCTCGAAACGGTAATTTCCTGGAACGGCTGGTCCAGGTTCAGCATGGTGAATGGCCTCGTCTGGCGATCGCTTTTTTTTATTTTTTCTTTCTGCTTGGCGGGTACTTCATGCTGCGACCGCTTCGCGGCGCCATTGCGGCGAACAACAGCGAAGTGCTGCACTGGCTTTATACCGGCACATTCGTTGCCATGCTGCTTATTGTGCCGGTTTTTGGCTTCCTGGTTTCACGCTTCAGGCGCGGGCAGTTCATACCGGCGATTTACCTGTTTTTCATCAGCCACCTCGTGCTGTTCGCGGTTTTTTTCAAGGGCGATGACACACCCATCTGGCTGCAGCGCTCGTTTTACATCTGGCTGAGCGTATTCAACCTGTTCGTTGTCTCCGTGTTCTGGAGTTTCATGGCGGATATTTTCCGGCCTGGACAGGCCCAGAGGCTGTTCGGTTTCATCATGGCGGGTGGCAGCATTGGGGCCATCATTGCACCGTCCATCACGAAAGGGATTATTCCCCATTGGGGGGGTGCCGGAGTCATGTACACGGCCTCATTCTTACTGTTGTTGGCAACCCTGTTAGCCATCCTGCTGGGCCGGTTTTCTCGGAAGGACCGGGAAAACCGGCCGACAGAGGTTATCGGCGGCAGTGTCTGGGAGGGTGCTGTCCGTGTCTTCCGCTCGGAATACCTGCTTTACGCTTGCCTGCTGATGCTGTTGCATAATCTGACCTCGACCTTTCTGTTCAATGGGCTGGCTGTCCTGGTCAGTGAACAGATAGCCGGTTTCGATGAACGCACCACGTTCTTCAGCCACATCGACCAGGCTGTTCAGGTACTGGCCTTTCTGTTCCAGTTCTTCATTACCGCCAGGCTGGTCAGGTACCTGGGTATGTCCGGAACACTGGTGTTGATTCCCTCGCTGCTCGCCGGCGGGTTCATCATCCTGGGCAGTTCAATGGGCCTGGTACTGTTCGCTGCCGTGCAGGTGGCGCAGAGGTCGCTGAACTACGGCATGCTGGGCCCGACCAAAGAAATGCTGTTTACCGTGGTCGATCGGGAGACCAAGTACAAGAGCAAGAATTTTATCGATACGGCGGTCTACCGCGGCAGTGATGTTACCGCGAGCTGGATTTTTAAAGGATTGACGTCAGCAGGCCTTTCCCTCGCTCAGATCGCCTGGATTTATGTGCCCGTGATGGGAATGTGGGCCTTCGGTGCATGGCGGCTGGGCAAGATATACACTGAAATGAGGTCCCGGTTGAAGCCGTCCGGGCAGGGCTGAAAGACAGGCTCCGTCGCTAACCTTGACGGGGTGCCGGATGAAAGCGCGGACCGCTTGTGCTTTCCAGCCGTTCGACCGGACAATGGTAGAGGCGGGCGAGGCTGTCCTCATTGAGCATTTCGGTGCTCGGGCCGGCGCACCACTCACCATCCCCGAACAGCATGACGACGTGGCTGCAATAACGGGCAGCCAGGTTGATGTCGTGAAGTGCGGCAAAGGCTGAATGGGTGCCCGAGGTAACCCGGGCGGAAATCATGTGCATGATTTCGACCTGGTGCTTCAGGTCCAGGTGGTTGGTCGGTTCATCAAGCAGCATGACTTCCGGTTCCTGGACCAGTAGCGCAGCGAAGGCGAGTCGCCTGGCTTCGCCACCTGACAGCCCCGTAACACTGCGTTCAGCGAAGGCTTCCAGGCCGACTGAAGCAAGCGCGTTGCGGGCTTTCTCGAAGTCCATCGGGCCTTCTCGCTCCCAGTAGGCCAGATGGGGGTGCCGCCCGGTTAACGCTGTTTGCAATACGCTGGAATCAAACACGTAGACCGTGTGTTGCTGCAGCATGCCTATGTGCAGGGCCAGTAGCTTGCGCGGCAGTTCACTCAAAACCCGCGACTCCAGCAGGATTTGCCCGGCCGCCGGCTCATCCAGGCCGGCCAGGCACTTGAGCAGTGTGGTCTTGCCGATGCCGTTGGGCCCCAGCAGGCCCCAGAACTGGCCAGGCTTGATATCCAGGTTCAATTGATCGACGATTCTGATTCCGGCAATCCGGACGTCCACATTCCTGCAGCTGAGCAGACTCATTGTTTCACCCTGGCCCGGTTCAGTAACAGCAGGAACAAAGGGACACCCAGCAGCGCTGTAATGACACCGACCGGCAATTGTCGGGGAGCGAGGACAGCCCTCGCCAGCGTATCAGAAAGCACCAGGAAAAGTCCGCCGAACAAGGAGGCGGCGGGAAGCAGTATTCGGTGGTCAGACCCCACTACCAGGCGCATCAGGTGCGGCACGATCAAGCCGACGAATCCCACGTTACCAGCAATCGAAACGGCGGTGGCTGTCAGTATGGATGCCAGCAAGTAGACCAGCCAAAGCAATTTGCCGGTCGGTTCACCCAGGAGTTTGGCGGTGGTTTCGCCCATCGCCAGGACGTTCAGGCTTCTGGCCATGCCTAAACAGGCCAGGAACACCAGCACCAGGATGGCCAGAGCCCAGGGCGGAAACCGTGAATAACTCAGGTCGCCCATCAGCCAGAACAACATGCCGCGGAGGCTGCTGTCTGGCCCCAGCGTCAGCAACAGGCTGATCAGTGCCGCCCAGCCTGATGCAGTAACAACACCTGTCAGGAGAAGCCTGGTGCCGCTCCAGGGGCCCTCACCGCGCGCCAGGCTGAACACGATCAGAATCGAAATCAGTGCTCCGGCCCAGGCCAGTCCCGGAATAATCGCTGCCGTCGCGCCGAGGGTCATGCCCAGCAGCGCCGCGAAAGACGCACCGCCTGAAACCCCCAGGATATACGGGTCAGCCAGGGGATTGCGCAACAGGACCTGCATCAGGCAACCGGACAGTGACAGCAGGGCGCCAACGGCCCATGCGGAACCTGCCCGGGGTAACCGCAGTCGCCAGACAAGTTCGCCATGCTGGGAAGACGGATCAGTCAATGCAGCAAACCACTGGCCCCAGTCCAGCGTCACAGACCCGATTGCTGAAGCAAAAGGTATGCTCGCCAGTGAAAGAACGGCAAGCAGAAAAAACAACAATCGACGATGTGCTGTTGGCATCATGGGAGAGAAACGATTAACATTCTGGGAATCTGATTAGAAAAATATTACATGCCCCCACGAGGGCAGACAAGCAGTAACAATGATCGATCCCGACGGCTATAGACCAAATGTTGCTATCGTTCTGATGAACGAGGACCGACGCGTTTTCTGGGCGCAGCGTACGGGCAATGACGGCTGGCAATTTCCACAGGGTGGAATGAACACCGACGAGACACCGGTCGAGGCTATGTACCGGGAACTTCGGGAAGAAACCGGGCTGATGCCGGATATGGTTGAAATCGTTGGGTCCACACCGGGCTGGCTGCGCTACCGCTTGCCACGACGCTATCAGCGTCACTACAGCAAACCGTTATGCATCGGGCAGAAGCAGGTCTGGTTCCTGTTGCGCTTTCTGGGTGATGATTCGGCCTTCAGCCTTGATCGCTATGACGATCCGGAGTTCTGCACCTACAAGTGGGTGGATTTCTGGTATCCGGTTGAAAACGTCATCACTTTCAAACGTAGCGTGTACCAAAAAGCGTTAACCCTGCTGGAGCCGATGGCTGATTCCTGCCTGGTTTCTGGCTAGTTTTCCACAGAGCGGGTAACGGATTCCCGCAAGTTAATTGACAATGATTCTCATTTGCATTTATGATCTGGGTCAATAACTGATCGTGGAAAACACCTAATATTGACCCATGTATATTTGTATCTGCAACGCTGTCAATGAAACCGCCATTCAAGAGGCGGTCGGTAATGGGGTCAGGAGCTTTCGTGACCTGAGTGCCCAAACTGGATGCGGCACGCAATGCGGGTCCTGTGTCAAGCTGGCGCGCGATGTCATGGACCAGGCCTTGCTGGATATCGGGTCCCCCAGGTCTGACGTGAAGCTGGAAATTGTTTCCCACGGTTAATGCTTCTCTTGCTGCGAACGATTCTCATTTCTGCACCGAATTGATTCCTTTTGTAGAATGATCTCTTTCCCGGCCACCGGGCCGATTTCACGTTATCTCTGGAGAATCATTAATGAAGGGTGACCCGAAAGTCATTGAATATCTGAACCGCGTTCTGCGCAACGAATTAACGGCGATCAACCAGTACTTCCTGCATTCAAAAATGTTTAAAGACTGGGGCCTGAAGGCCCTTGGTGATTATGAGTTTCATGAATCCGTAGATGAAATGAAACATGCCGACGCACTGGTCGAGCGAATCCTGTTCCTGGAAGGCCTGCCTAATTTGCAGGACATGGGGAAGCTGCGCATTGGCGAGCACACCCGGGAAATGCTGGAGTGCGACCTGGCGCTTGAAATGCAGGCCATTCCTGATTTGCGCGAGGCTATCCAGCACTGTGAAACCTGTAGTGATTTTGTCAGCCGCGACCTGTTCGACAGCATTCTGGATTCCGAGGAGGAGCACGTCGATTGGCTGGAAACGCAACTTGACCTGATTGAACGGGTGGGTATCGAAAATTATCAGCAAAGCCAGATCGGTTGAGTCTTGCAAGGAATATGGGCCTGCCGCTTGAGTTCCCGCGCGGCAGGCCGCATTTTCTGAATCAATGTTTTCTCAAACCAGCCAGCCCTGCACCTTTGAACGCGACTGCGAGGTCGTGATGATTCCCGTCGGGGACGAAGTGACGATTCCCGCGGGAACCGTTGGCTACATCACGCAGGCGTTGGGAGGCAGTTTCACGGTATTCGTGGACGGCAACCTGTTCCGGATAGCAGGCGTAGATGCGGACGCGATCGGGAAAAAGCCGGTTATGCCGCCCAGTTTGCCGGAAGACGCAACCGAAGATGACGTGGAACAACTGCTCTGGGATCAGATGAAAACCGTTTACGATCCGGAAATCCCGGTCAACATCGTCGACCTCGGACTGATTTATCGCTGTGAAATGCGCACCAACGACGCGAACGAGCGGATAGTCGATGTCGACATGACGCTGACTGCTCCGGGCTGCGGCATGGGAGACATCCTGGTGGATGATGTTCGTTCAAAGCTGCTGCTAGTGCCGACCATCGAGCAAGTGAATGTAGAACTGACTTTCGACCCGCCCTGGAGCCATCACATGATGTCGGAAGTGGCCCGCCTCGAAACCGGGATGTTCTAAAAGTTCACCACTTCCTTTTCAACGCCGTCGACAAATTCAAGACGTTCGTTCATTTTTTCTGTGACCCAGGCTTTGCCGGTTTCATCCACCAGCATGACCTGGTCGAGGCCCAGCGAAATAGCCACTCCCTGCCATTCTTCCAGGCCTGCTACGATCAGTGCCGTGGCGGCTGCGTCCGCCAGCCAACCCTGTCGTGTGATGACCGTCACCGATGCGACATCCTGCACTGGCCAGCCGGTTCTAGGGTCCAGGATGTGGGGATAGCGCTGTAGCTGGTCCTGGCGAAATCTTTCGTAATTTCCCGAAGTGAACACGGCTTCGTCCCGGGTCGTTTGCAAGCTTCCGATGATGCCGCCCCCCGGGCTGCGCACAGCGATCCGCCACGGGCGGGATCCGTGATCACCCATGGCACGCAGATCGCCACCGGCGTTTACAATCGCGTTGTTTATTCCCAGGGTTTTCAGATGATCGCAGGCGATGTCGATGGCATAACCCTTGGCGATGCCACCAAAGTCGAGCTGGACAGCGCGGTTGGACGTCGTCAGCTGCTGACCGTCGATAGTTATATCGAGGCTGGAAGGAGCGGTGGCGACCAGCGCCCGGATTTGCGAGCCGGCTGGCGGAGGGCCCTCAATCGGGTAATCCGAAGTGTGAAATCCCCATAGCCCGACCAGGGCGCCGATCGCGGGATTGAAGCGTCCATCGGTTTTCAGTTCGGCCTGCTGGGAATACTCGACGAGTTTTACGATGGATGGACTCGCAAGCGCCGGCAGCCCGGCCTGGAAGGCACGATTGATCTCAGTCAGCTGTCCCGGCTCCCAGGCATGCCAGTCGTTGTGCATCTGCTGGAACATGTCCTGCAGTTCGCCGAATGCCCGGCTTGCAGTCTCAGGCGGGGTATCCCACAAGCTGACTTCCAGCAGCGTTCCGAAGATGAAAAATTGTGCCTTGTGCTCGGCGGGTTGCTGTTGGCAGCCAGCGAGAAACAGGCAGAATATCAGGCAGAGTGCTGTTGTTGCGGGTCGGGGCATAGGCTGTGTCAGCATATCAAACGCACGGTCAGGCAGTGAATATTGATGAGGGTCAAATAGATGAACGGAAAATACACCTATTATTGAGCCATGACTACACTTACCGGCCGCCTGAAACGCGAACATCAAACACTGGTGTGCATGACTCACATTTACTGTGACCACCATCACCAGGATCACCATGGCTCCGAGTTATGCGAAGACTGCGCCCGGCTGATGACGTATGCCCGCAAACGACTGGAGAAATGTCCCTACGGCGTTAACAAGCCGACCTGCGCCAACTGCCCGATTCACTGCTATAAACCGGTTCAGCGGGAAATGGCGCGGAACGTGATGCGCTTCGCAGGCCCCCGAATGACCTGGAGGCATCCCTGGCGATCACTGACTCACCTGTTCGACAAGATGCGGCGGGTGGAGCACCCGATGAAAATGAGGTCAGAGTTACGCCGGCGGCGCAGTGCCGCCGGACAGGAAAGTTCGAAGCCTCGGGCCTGATTCAGGCTGCGTGTTGTTTTTTCAGCCGATTTGCCGGTTTTCTTCCAAGCCGAAGGTCCTCGACGTCAAAATCGTCTACCGCAATAATTTCCGCTACCAGGTCCCTGACTTTGACCAGGATTTCGGCTTCTTCTTTGCTGAGGACGGATTTTTCGATGGCGTCTCTGACCTGCTCGTCCCAGGTAATACCGCTGATAGAGCCTTGCTTGAGCGCTTTGAGCAGCTTGCGCTCCAGCGGTTCGGCATGGATTACCTGCGGTAAGGCCTGTTCCATCAGGCAGATGGGGTGGGTCGATGTATCTGACTTGAACGTACCATGGGTCAAACGGTTACGTGTATCTGAAGGTACCAGCAGCAACTGGGCCACTTTGTGCGTCAGGCGGTCACCCGGTTCCTTTTCCCGGCGTCCGAATGGAAATACGACAAAGCGCAATATGAACCGCATATAACGATTGGGAAAGTTGTCGACCACCAGTCGCAGCGCAATCTGGGTTTTGTAAATGGCGTTATGGAAGGCCCAGGCAAGAATGGCCTGGTCTGCCACCGGCCGGCCTTCGCTTTCATACCGCTTGAGCATGGCCGAGCAGATGTAGAGGTGGCTCAAAACATCGCCCAGGCGTGCGGAGATATGTTCTTTCTGCTTGAGTTTCCCGCCCAGAGTCAACATCGCGATGTCGGAAATGAACGCCAGCGAAGCGGAGTAACGGGTCAGTTTTTTATAGAACCGGGCAGTTTTCCGGTCGTGCGGAACAACTGCGATCTGGCCGAAACTCAGGCCCAGGACAAGGCTCCTGGCGGCGTTTCTGATTGAATATCCGACATGCGAAAACAGCAGGTGGTCGAAACGGTTAACCCTTTCTGCAGTATTCTCCAGTCGTGCCGCCTCCATTTCCTTGAGCACGAAGGGATGGCAGCGGATCGCACCCTGACCAAAGATCATCAGGTTGCGCGTCATGATGTTGGCGCCTTCCACGGTGATGGAGACCGGGATGCCCTCCCAGCCCCGGCCAAGGTAATTTCTGGGGCCGAGAATTACGCCTTTGCCGCCATGGATGTCCATGGCGTCCCGAATCACTTCGCGAGCCATTTCCGTGGTGTGATACTTGGCAATGGCGGATGTCACCGCCGGCTTTTCGCCCAGATCAACAGCGGTGGCCGTCATCCGGGACAGAGCTGATGTCGCGTAGGTGTTGCCTGCGATTCTCGCCAGTGCTGCTTCGATTCCTTCAAAGCGCCCAATCGGCATATTGAATTGTTTGCGGATTCGCGCATAAGCACCGGTTGCCAGTGCTCCCATCTTGCTGCCGCCTGTGGACGTGGAGGGCAGCGAAATGGCGCGACCAACTGACAGGCACTCTACCAGCATACGCCAACCCTGGCCGGCCATCTCAATGCCGCCAATCAGGGCGTCCAACGGAACGAATACGTCTTTTCCTCGAACCGGGCCATTCTGGAACGGCAGGTTAAGCGGCATGTGCCGGCGGCCGATCTCCATGCCCCGGGTTTCCCGGGGAACCAGCGCCAGGCTGATGCCCAGGTCCTCGGTTTCTCCAAGCAAGCCATCCGGGTCATACATCCGGAAAGCAATACCGATGATCGTTGCTACCGGTGCCAACGTGATGTAGCGCTTGTCGAAATTCAGGCGGATACCGAGAACTTCTTTGCCTTCATAAGTGTCTTTGCAGATGATGCCGTAGTCCGGGATAGAGGTCGCATCGGAACCGGCGGTTGGCCCGGTCAGGCCAAAACAAGGTATTTCCTCGCCACGGGCCAGCCTGGGCAGAAAGTGGCTTTTCTGTTCGTCGGTGCCGTAGTGCAGCAGCAGTTCGCCCGGTCCGAGCGAGTTGGGAACAGCGACGGTGGACGCCGTGACGGCGCATACCGACGAGAGCTTCTGCAGAACCGCGCGGTGTGCCATGGCTGAAAAACCGAGGCCGCCGTATTCCTTTGGAATGATCATCCCGAAAAACTTGTGCTCTTTCAGAAATGCCCAGGTTTCAGGGTTCAGATCCGCATCGATGTGCGTGATTTCCCAGCTGTTGAGCGTGTGGCAGAGTTCTTCCACCGGTCCGTCCAGGAAGGCCTGTTCCTCCACCGTCAGGCTGAGATAGGGCTGCTTCTTCAACAATTTCCAATTCGGCCGTCCGGCGAATAACTCTCCCTCCCAGCCAACAGTGCCCGCGTCGAGGGCTACTTGCTCCGTTTCTGAAATCTCGGGCAGCATGCGACGGAATTGCTTGAGAAAAGGACCACTGATCAGTTGTTGGCGCCATGGGATCACGTTCAGCGGAGCCAGAATCGCAACAAGCAGCAGGCCGATAATCAGCAGGCTCACCATCGGCACTGAACCGGTTGCAGCCAGCACCGCAAAACCGGCAACCATAGCTATGGACCAGACCCGCAGGGTGGCGCCATAGAACGCACAAGCTATTGAAATGCCCAAAAGTGTCAGCAACAGTAGCAAGGTCATGATGTTTCTCCATTACATTCCATACGCTGGAGTATGGTAAACCTGGGCGAACAAGTCAATACATGCCAATCAATGAGCCAAAACGGGTTAAACTTATGCCGCATTGGTGGCGGGAAGACTGAACAAAATGAGCAAACCGTTGAAAAAAAGTGAACGCGCGACCCTGACGGCGGAAGATTGGGAGAAAGAAGCGCTTGAACTGATTGCAGAACAGGGTGTGCAGTCACTTGCAGTGGAGCCCCTGGCGCGCCGGATGGGTATTACGAAGGGCAGCTTTTACTGGCATTTCGCAAGCCGGGAAGCTTTGCTGGAGCAAGCTCTGCAGCGCTGGGAAGCGCACGATAGCCGCAATCTCAACAAGGCTCTTGGTGAAATCGACCACCCGCGGGACCGGCTGGAATCCTTTTTTCGGCGCGTGGGCAAGGAAAAACTCACTCACGAGGTCTACAGCGAATTGTGTGCCGCTGCCGGACACCCGCAGGTAGAACCGGTACTGGAACGGGTGGCGCAGCGCCGCATGGCACATCTCCGCGCGGCCTTCGAGGAACTGGGCATGAATGCCCGTATAGCACGCAACCAGGCCAGGCTGACCTACTCGGTTTACCTCGGGTATCTGCAACTGCAACGACAGAACCAGACACCCAGCCTGAGTAGTGAAGAGTTTGATGCCTACATCGAACATGTGATCAGCACGCTGATACCATCCTGAATTACCGGTCCGTCGTTTAAACCCTTTCGGCGGAGGAATAGTCCAATAGTCATGAGAGGAGCGCACAGTGGCATCGTGGGAAGCGAAATCCGCGAATCACGATGAAGATATCAGTCTGGTCGAAAGAGCCAGGAAGGGAGACCGTGTCGCTTTCGAAAGACTCTATCGCCGGCACCGCGATCGGATTTATGCCTTGATGTGGAGGCTGTGTGGAGGTGACGGAGCCCTGGCAGAGGACAATTTGCAGGAAGCATTTGTTCGTGCGTGGCAGAAGCTGGACAGTTTTCGGGGCGATAGCCGGTTTGGCACCTGGCTACACCGATTGGCGGCCAACGTAGCGCTGAGTGACCGGCGATCAAGGATGCGCCGCCTCGGGCGGGAGACAGGACTCGATGCTGCTGTCGAACGGACAGCGACCGGTGCAAGCGATATTTATGCCGGCCAGCGAATGGACCTGGAACAGGCCATATCCAGACTGCCGGAGCGTGCACGAACCGTGTTGGTGCTTTATGACATAGAGGGTTATAGCCATGCAGAGGTGGCAGAGATAGCTGGAATGGCAGTCGGTTCCTCAAAGGCCCAGCTGCACAGGGCCCGGAAGTTGGTCCGGGACGAATTGGATAAGTGAGCGTGAGAATGAACGAACAGGATTTATTGAAACAGCTGGCGGCGCTCCCACGGGAAATCAGCCCGGCCAATGATCCCTGGCCCCGGATTTTCGCCCGCATCGATCAGTCCCTGCCGGGCGCCGGTCAGGATGCCAGGCCACATCGGCGGCTTTGGCTGGCTGCGGCTGCATCCGTTGTGCTCGCGGTGGTTGCGGGCCTGTTGCTGAGCCCCGCTGTGAAAGAAGGCCCGTTGCCGGCGGAGCGGTCGGAAGACCTGCTGGCTGATAATGGCGCACCGCCAGGGATTTTGTATGCCGTTGACGCAGAGTACCAGGCTGCCTTCAGGGAGTTCATCAGTGTCAGCGACTCACAAAGCGGTTTGAATGCCCAGACAGTAGAGAAACTGGAGTCGACCTGGGCTGACCTGAGAGTTGCTGAAACCGCGCTGGTCGCTGCTTTGCAGGAAAACCCGGGTGATTCCTTCCTGAACCAGAGAATGCTTGAATTGCGTGCCCGTCAACTGGGTTTTCTGAAACAGTTGGTCACGCTCGATCGAAATAACCGGAGATTTACCATATGAATACCCTGATTAGATCCGTCCCGATAAACCTGGCAGGGGTTGCCGCTGCCGTTTTGCTGACGGCACCGCTGGCAAGCTTCGCCGGAGAGGATATTGATGAAACTCTGGACATGCAGGCCAATGGTCTCGTCCAGGTGGAGAATATTGCTGGCGTCATCGAGTTTGCAACCTGGGACAAGGAACAGGTGCAGATTCGGGGTGAGGCGGGCGACACCGTGGAGGAAGTTGAAATCACGTCCAACGCCAACGGTGTGCAGGTCCGCGTACACAACCGGAAAAACAAACTCAATACGGATGACACGGATCTCTTTTTGAGAATCCCGGCAGCTGCGAGTATCGAAGCAGATGGTGTCAGCGCAGATATCACGGTGCGCGGCAACCGCGGAGAAAGTATCCTGCTGAACACGGTCAGTGGTGACCTGGAGGTTGATGCTCGGCCACAACGCATGGAATTGCAATCGGTCAGTGGTGATGTCGAGTTCGTTGGTGAAGTGGCCCGGTCTACGGTCGAAACCGTGAGCGGGGAGATCGGCATCGTTGGCGCGAGTGGTGAAGTCAGCCTGAGCACGGTGTCCGGAGATGTCACGCTGGAGGGAGGTAAGCTCTCTCGCGGACGTTTTGAGTCGGTTTCGGGTGATCTGACCCTCGAGCTTTCGCTTGAAGAGGGTGGCCGCCTGACCTGTGATTCCATGAGTGGTGACGTTAACCTGAGGCTTCCCTCGTCGCAGCAGGCAGCGTTTACCGCGCAAAGTTACAGTGGCGGTATCAAGACGGATTTTGGAAAATCTTCCAGTGTCTCAAAAGGGCCGGGCGTCATGCTCGAGCACCGGCAGGGTGATAATGGGGCCAAGGTCCGGCTGGAAACATTCAGTGGCGACATCACCATCCGGGCGCAGTGATTACGACCCCCCTTTCAGGCGAGTCAGCAGATCGTCGCGGGCGGTTTTAAGGATAGAATCCCGGTCCAATGAGGCCAGGATCCGGCGCGCGGTTTGTTGTGGGCCCGCATTACCCCAGGATTTGCCCCGGGAGAACCAGGTTTGGGCCATTTTGCCGGTCAGGTAAGTTGCATACCAGGCCAGCGCTCCCTGGGCGGTGGCTGTCAGCGCTGTCGATAAGCCGGCGCTGGCGGTTTTCAGGGCGCTGGAAACCAGGTTCATTCCCCAGTAAGCGCCCATCAGCGCAATCAGCTGAGCGGAAATGGTCAGCAGCAGTTTTGACGCTTCACGGCGGGAAAGTTTGAAGCCATAAACTTCTCCCAGGTGAATGACCATCGCAACATCGGTACCGGCTGCAGCGAGGAGGTCTGTAATCGGCACCGGGTTCAAAGCGACCAGCAAACCTTTCGTCGCGCAATAATTGCGAATGATTTTTTCCGCGACCGTTTTACGGGCGGCGACGATCCGGGTGGCTACTTTTTCGTCCAGCTCGCTGGCAAAAATCGCAGCGTTTAAAGCTGCAAGCGTCTGGCCTTCTTTTTCCAGCAGAGTCCATAGCCGTTCTTTCAGTACCGCGGTTTCCGGAGCGAGTTCACGTACCGTTTCAATTTCATCGCCTGCGGCATTAACCCGGATGACGGTCTCAGGCCGTGGTGCCGCGCTGGCGGTAATGATTCGATCGGGCGGCAACAGTTCGTGGCAACGCTCGACCAGTCGCTGCAACAATAACCTGAGTTCCTGTTCCGTGTATCGGTCAGACTTGTTCAGAACCAGCAGCACCGCTTTGCGCGAATGGCAAAGCTGCTGCAGAGCCTGGAACTCGGAATCAGTCAGGTCGCCTTCACAGAGCATCAGGGTGACGTCTGCCCGGTGGCTGATGCGACGGGCCAGTTGCTCACGCTCTTCACCGTCCAGTTCATCGATGCCGGGGGTATCGATCAGAACGACATGCCCTTCTTTCAGGGTTTGCCAGTGCTGCCTGTCTTCGCCTTTCGTTTCTCCGTGCAAGGGGCTGGTGCTGAAAACTTCGCGATCCAGCAGCGCATTGAGCAGGGAAGACTTGCCAACGCCGACCCGGCCGAATGCCGCGATATGGATTTCGCCATTTCGCAGCTTGGTCGAAATGGATGAAATTTCCTCGAACTCGGCGGACAGCTCTGCTCTCACGGATGTCGGAATGCTGGTGTCCTCGATCAGCTCCCTGATGTTGCGATTGGCATCGAGCAGGTGCTGTTCAGGCTTGATCTGCGTCCCTGTTTTTTCTCGATACCGCCAGTTTCGCAAACTGGACCGCACCTGATTCCAGATGGTCATGCAAGAGTTCCTCGAAAGCTTCTGCTGCGGGATAGGGGCGCAGCTCACCGCGGCTGGCCATGGTTTCGGCGACAGCCTTACCCAGGCTATCGAAAATCATGCCATAGGCAACTGCATGAATGACACCCCCCGACAGTGTTCCAATGCCAGGAAATGCCTTGAACGCGTTGCCGGCAATGGCCAGCGTAAGGGCGGTCATGTTCTTTACTTTGCCACCGGCCTGTTCGAGGAATGACTCTATTTCAATTTCTTTCACCGGCACGTCATAGAGTTTTGACAGTTCCCTGATAAGCCTGGTTGCCAGCACACCCTGGATGACCAGGTCGGAGCCCGGTGCTACGGCCGCCATTGCGCCAATGACGGCCCGGCGCGAATAGGTGCTGACCAGTTCGCTGGCCTTTTCTTCGCGGTGCAGGTCGCGGGCCGCTTCCAGCTTTTCGTTGGCCAGGGTCAGCACCGCGGTTTCGCGCAAAGACTCCATCAGGTCGCGATCCTGGTCAAGGTGACGTTGCACCGCGTTGCGCAGGGCGTCGATCTCCGGCCGTCGTTCCCTCGATACCCGCTGTTCGATGTCCTCGCCCAGCAATTGAATGACTTCCTCTTTGCCGCCGGTGCTGATCGCGACCACGTCCCTTTGATCAAGTCCGGTTTTGCTGCTGATCGACTCCAGCAGCACCGCCAGTTCCTCGCCGGAGTAACGATCTGATTTGTTCAGCGCAAGTAACACGGGCTTACCCAGGTCCCGTAGCAACTTGAGCTGATTGGCCTGACTGCCGGTGAGATCGCTGTCGCACAGAAATATCACCAGATGCGCACGGCGGGATTCTTCCAGCGCGGGCGTGTCGTCTTCAAGGTTGAAACCGGGCAGGTCACTGATCACCACCCGGTCGCCAGAAGCTGCTTGCCAGGAATAGTGCCGGATTTGTGTCGTCGTGCCTGCCCTCGGGTCCGAATCCGCCTGCGCCTCCGGTAGCAGCGCCTTTACCAGGCTGCTCTTTCCGCTGCTGACCTCCCCATAGACTGCGATAAAGACTTCCCCGCTGCTGCGCCGGCGGCGTTGCTCCCGGATTTCTGCGAGCGCACTGCTTACGTCTACCCCCTGGCGGGCTGAGTCCACCAGGTCATCCTGCAGAGTCTGGCCACTGAGTTCCGGGCTTTTCGCGGCGGTACGCTTTTTGCGGGAAGGGCGGAACCAGTTCCAGAACAGAATCAGGGTCAACAGCGGCATACCGACCAGGATGAAAGCGTACCCGACCTGGATCCATACCGGTGCTTCCTTCAGATAATGCCAGACCGTCAAAGCTGTTTCAGAGGCAATCAGCACGAGGAACAACACCAGGAAGGTGATGATCAGAATGGCAATGGAAACCAGCAGGCGCACAGGCATGGGGTGAAGAATATCAATTCCCGTCCGTTATGGCAGCTGTTGTCAGCTTATTCCTGTCGTTGTACAGTAAGTTAATCCGGGCACCGCGCGCCCCCAGTCTTTCAACCAGAAAGCTTATTGCGGTGCACAGGGGAATTCTATGAAGGGGCAAAAACTCAACGTTCAAACAGGCGGCCTGCCGGCGGTGGAGTCGACTGCGTTATTGGGTCATGAACTGGGCAACGTGCTCAATGGCCTGCTGGGTATGGCGGAGTTGCTCGGCGAGTCCGGACTGAACCGGGAACAGCGCCGCTGGCTTGATGCGATAGAACACTCCGGTTTGCAGATGCTGGCGTTAATCCAGCCGGAACGCCTTGTCGGCCCTGGCCCGGGCCTGAGCCTGCAACCCAGGATGCGCCGTGTGGACGGTGTTCGGCTTCTGGAACAGATCTTGACCAGTCATGTCCCAGCGGCGAAGGCGCGTCAAAATCGCCTGTTGCTGATAATCAATCCGGAGTTGCCCAGATTCTGGGATTGTGACCCCTGCATGGTTCGCCAGCTGTTGGACAATGTGCTGGGAAACGCGATCAAGTTTACGCTTGGTGGAGATGTGCTGGTGGAAGCAACAGCCGGCTCAGCCCCGCAAACACTGGCTCTGAGAATCAGCGACAGTGGACCGGGACCGGGGTTGAAGCGTCTTACCGACAGCGATTTTTCGCGGCAAGACCGCTCGGCGCCATCGGCAAGCCGTTGTAATGACCGGGGTCTGGGTTTACCGATTTGCCGGTTGATCATGGGGTCTTTAAAAGGTGGCTTGCACTTTGAACGCCGGGTTTCCGGAGGGGCGCGCGTGGAAATGAGCATACCCGGAGTTCTCAATGACAGGGCAGCCATTGTCTTTCACCCAAATGCTCTGTTTGAGCATCTTCGTTGCTTCCTGCGCTTGCCGGAACCCCTGTCAGGCAGCGTCGGAAACGCCCTGCGACGCCTTGGAGTGAAATGTACCGAGCGCAAGCCCAGTCCGCGCTGCCAGAAATTTTGCCTGGAGATTACCGAAGCAACGGGCCTGCAGCATGCGGGTTGTGGTTTGTGTGTCTCGCCGCTGCCCGGTGGGTATCCGGCACACCCCGGCAAAGAGATTTCATTACCGCTACTGGAATCCTCACTGGGGTCGTTGTTGCTCGAGATGGTATTGGAGTGGCGCAGTGATGAGATCAACCATGGTAAGCAGGGCTCAGTTCGCTGACCGCGTCAAGCAATTCAGACAGGTGGTCCGGATCTACCTCAGGAGTAATGCCATGACCCAGGTTGAAGACATGCCCGTTACCGGCTCCGAAGCTGCGCAGCGTTTCGCCGACTTCCTTGCGGATAACTTCCTTGCTGGCCAGCAGTATCGACGGATCCAGGTTGCCCTGCAGGGCTACGCGGTCGCCGACGCGTTGCCGGGCTTCGTTCAGCGTAATAGTCCAGTCCACTCCAAGGGCATCGCAGCCGGTGTCGGCCAGTGCTTCCAGCTGGGTGTTGCAACCCTTGCTGAAGAGGATCACGGGTATCTGCCGGCCCTCATGCCGGCGCTTAAGGCCCGAGACAATCTGCTGCATATAGGCCAGCGAGAACTCCCGGTAAGCCTGTGAAGATAACGCGCCCCCCCAGGTGTCGAAAATCTGCACCGCCTGGGCGCCGCTTTCAATCTGTGCATTCAGATAGTCCGTGACCGTAGCGGCCAGTTTTTCCAGCAGCATGTGCGCCATCTGCGGCTCCTGGTACAGCAGTTTTTTAGCGCGGCTGAACGTTTTGCTGGAGCCGCCTTCGATCATGTACGTTGCCAGTGTCCACGGGCTGCCGCTGAATCCGATCAATGGAACCTTGCCATCCAGTTCCCTGCGGGTCAGCGCGACTGCATCCATCACATAGCCAAGTGATTCGTTGACGGCCAGGCTGGGTAATTTCCTGATATCGTCAACAGTTCGGATGGGATGTTCGAATTTCGGCCCTTCTCCGGTTATGAAATAAAGGTTCAGGCCCATTGCATCCGGAATGGTCAGGATATCGGAAAAGATGATCGCGGCGTCCAGCTTGAACCGGCGCAGCGGTTGCAGCGTAACCTCGCAGGCCAATTCGGGTGACTGGCATAAATTCATGAAGCTGCCGGCCTCAGCCCGTGTTTTCAGGTATTCGGGCAGGTATCGGCCGGCCTGGCGCATGATCCACACGGGGGTGCGGTCGACCGGTTGGCGCAACAGCGCCCGTAGCAGGATGTCATTTTTCAGATCCATATATCTTTCCTCAGGGTGCTGGCCGATTCTGGTCCAGGCTGTGTCGCATTACATGAAGGATTTCGTCCCGGGTGCTTTCAGTATCGATGAGTGCATGTCCTATGGCTGCAAGCAGAATCAACCTGAGCCCCGCGGCATTGGCCTTTTTGTCCAGCTGCAGTGCATTCAGCATGCCATCCATCGAAGTGCCTGCCGGTAACATTACCGGCAGACCAAAATGGCCAAGCAATGCTTCGACGCGGTCTGTCGTGCCTTCTTCACAGATGCCGCGTTGTTCACTCAGCCGGGTTGCAATGGTCATGCCGATTGAAACAGCCTCACCATGCAGAAATTCTGAGTAAGCCGTAATCGCTTCGAGCGCATGACCGAAGCTGTGGCCGAAATTGAGCAGTGCCCGGACGCCTGCCTCTTTTTCATCCGCCGCGACAATTTCCGCCTTGTTTGACACGGACTGGTGAATCAACTCGTTCAACACCCGGGTTTCCCGACGGTTGATGAGGTCGCGATTTTTTTCGAGCCAGTCGAAAAAGCGTCGATCACGGATCGCACCGCATTTGACCACTTCGGCAATACCTGCGCGGAATTCGCGATCTTCCAGGGTTTCCAGCGTGGCTGAATCGATTATGACCGCCGCAGGCTGGTGAAAGGCGCCGACCAGGTTCTTGCCTTTTTCATGGTTGAAGCCGGTCTTGCCGCCAACCGAAGCGTCCACCTGGGCGAGCAGGGTAGTCGGCGCCTGGATAAAACGCACGCCGCGCATGTAGCTTGCGGCGGCAAATCCGGTGATATCGCCGACTACTCCGCCGCCGAGCGCGATCAGCGTGGCATCGCGGCGGGCCTGCATGTTGACCAGCTTGTCGATGATCCGGTACCAGGTTTCAGAGGTTTTATGGACTTCACCATCGGGAATGATCAGCGTTTCTGCGTGAATGTTCCCCAGAGCACCTTGCAGACGTTCCAGGTAAAGCGGGGCCACCACTTCATTGCTGACGATCAGCGTCTTACCTGTTCCCAGGTGACGTTGCCACAGCTCTGCGTCACCAAGCAGTCCATGGCCGAGATAAACCGGGTAGGCGTTGGCAGCCAGTTCTACGTTGATCGTGTTCATTTTTCTCCGATGGCCTGTTGATGTGCAAGTATGGCCTTGTACACGGCCCTGCTGGCTGAATCGAGACCCCTGTTCTGAGAGCGAAAGGTCAGGTCCGCTATTTGTTCATACAGAGGATTTCTGACCTCTGCCAGGCGCGTAAGTCTCTCTTCACGGTCACCGGATTGCAACAATGGCCGTGACTTGTCATGGCTGAGACGATTGATCTGCTGGCTCACGTGGGTGCGTAAATAGACCACCAAACCGCTGGACTTGAGCATTTCCCGGTTTTCCCTGCGCACAACGGTGCCCCCGCCGGTAGCCAACAGGATGCCGTTTCGGGTGACCAGCTTTGCCAGCATGGCAGTCTCTCTCTTACGGAATCCTTCCTCGCCTTCCAGGTCGAAGATCAGGCCAACGCTGGCGCCGGTCTGTTTTTCGAGCTCCTGATCGCTATCCAGGAATTCCAGATCCAGCAATTTCGCCACTCTCTGTCCGATCGTGGTTTTACCCGAACCCATGGGGCCGATCAGGTAAACATTGGTAAAGGGCTTATTCACGGCAGCCCAAGCAGCGTGCAACCGGACACGACATTGGGTAATATTGCCCGACATCCGGAAAGGCCTCTTGGCAACTGCTCATGATCCGATTTTTTATATTGTTCACGGTTCTACTGGTTGGACTCTTCACGCTGGAGATTCTACAGCCGGCGGAAAAGTACGTCATCCTGCCATTTACGTCTTTCATTGCAGATGTCAGTGTCTGGATCATCCAGCTGTTTGATGACAACGTCATGTCGATATCGAATGTGATTCGCGACAAGACCACCGGTTTTGGCGTTCGAATCGAGCGTGGCTGCAATGGTGTTGAAGCCATGATCATTCTGTTTGCGGCCATATTTGCTTTCCCGGCGCCCATCAAGAATAAGCTGATTGGCTTCGCCATTGGCTTCTTTGCGATCCAGACCCTTAACCTCGTGCGGATAGTCAGCCTGTTTTATCTTGGACAGTGGAACCAGGTTGCCTTTGAGTGGTTCCATCTTTACTTGTGGCAGGCGCTGATTATTCTCGATGCGCTGGTTGTCTGGCTGATCTGGTTGCGAACCTTGCCGCAGGCCAAGGCGCGCAGGGCCCAGATGGCCGCTGCTGCTGGAGAATAAGCGGGGTGGCGCTGTCCAGCGAGATCATTCAGGAATTCAACAGGGCGTTCAAGAAAGCCAGGGTGTCGGGGGAAGCCGAGCCCACCGCAATGGTGCTGGCAACCAGTGACGGCAAGGGTCTCGTGACCTCGCGCACAGTCCTGTTGAAGGCGCTCGATGAGGACGGGTTCGTGTTCTTTACGAATACGGAGAGCGGCAAGGGCCGGCAACTGCAACAATGCCCCAGGGCGGCGGCGACCTTCCTGTGGAAAGCCAGTGGTTGCCAGGTGCAACTGGTGGGTCCGGTCAGCCAGGTGAGCGACGAAGCGGCCGATGCCTACTTTTCCACCCGTGACCGCGGCAGCCAGGTAGGCGCCTGGGCCTCCGATCAGTCCAGGCCGCTCGCCAGCCGGGAAGCCCTGATGCAGCGCGTTGCAGAAGTGGAAAGCCGCTATGATGGCATCGAAGTTCCCCGCCCCCCACATTGGACCGGTTTCGTGCTCAGTCCGGAATCGGTCGAGTTCTGGACTCAGCGCGAGTTCAGATTGCATGACCGTTTTCTTTATACCCTGCATGCAGGCCAATGGAAGAAACAACGATTGAATCCCTGACTTCAAGAATTGAGCTGTCCACGCCGGGTCGGGGATTCACCGAGATCAGCCACCTGCTGGCGCAGACTGTTCTGGAAAGTGGTGTGCGGTCGGGTTTGCTGCACGTTTTTCTGCGCCACACCAGCGCATCTTTACTGCTGACGGAAAATGCCGATCCCGATGTGCGTCATGACCTTGAGGATTTTATCAGCCGACTGGTGCCGGACGGTGATCCGGCGTATCTGCACCGTGCAGAGGGGCCGGATGACATGCCGGCACATATTCGTTCAGTGCTGACCAGTTCCGAGTTGAGTCTGCCGCTCAGGGAAGGCCGCCTGGCGCTCGGCACCTGGCAGGGTGTTTACGTGTGGGAGCATCGCGCCCGTCCACATCGACGTACCCTCGATATCACGATTATCGGTAATCGCTGACTGCGGCTCACTCCGTGTAAAACTGCTGCCTGAATTTCACCATCATGGGTTCATCCTCACCGTCTACAGCCACCTGCACCAGAAAGTTGTAAGTCTCCATGTTGTGGACCGGCAATTCGCCGATATAGTAGATGGCGCCTTCCTGGTCGGTGATCTGACGGATTTCAATATCTCTGCGCTGACCTGTCAGGTTCGTGCCGCTGGCGGTGACACCTGCTTTGACCGGAGTACCGGGAGTATCCATGACCTTTTTGAGAATGGTGATGTTCAACAGGGCGCGGTTGGGTGAGCGTTTGATATTGTAGCCTTGTGCAACAGCGGGCGGAATCAGGTTGGTATTCAGAGCGTTGTAGTGAACGACATACTCACCGAAGTCCTGAGACTGTTGTGCTGCTGCATTGGGCAAATAGAAAATGGTCCCAACTAAAAGCAACAGGGAAAGTAGCTTTTTCATGAACATGAATCCTTTATCCATGGTTGCAGGAATCACCATCCTATCAGAAGAAGCAAAAACCGTATTGCGATCAGTGCAAACAATGGCGACAGGTCGATACCGGCGATGGGTGGAATGATTTTCCTGAAAGGACGCAGCACGGGTTCCGTGAGTTGGTAGACCAGTGGAATAACCGGGTGACGCATCTGTGCGCCGATCCAGCTCAGAATGACCGACGCGATGATCAGGAAGAAGTAAGTCATCAGCAAGGTGGCTGCCAGCTTGACCAGGCTGAACATCAGGATCTGGTCGGCAGGAAGCGGTGATGAACTGATGCGGGTCGCAACCCACACGCTGATAAACTCCAGCAGCACCATGAGCACCACGGAGGCGGTATCCAGCCGTCCGATAGAGGGGATCACTCGCCGCATGGGTACGATCACGGGGTTGGTGACCTTCACCAGAAATTGACAGACGGGGTTATAGAAATCAGCCTTTACCCATTGCAACAGTAAGCGCAGCAGCACGGCTGCTATGTAGAGATCGATGAGAGTGCCCACCAGGTAGGACACAGCGTTGGTTCCGGATCCACTCATTTGATGGCCAACTCCCTGCTCCTTTTGCATGCGGCCTTTGCTGCGCGAAAAACAAGGTCACGAAAACGGCCGTCTTCCAGCACCACCATGGCTGCCTGCGTGGTCCCACCGGGAGAAGTGACACGCAGGCGTAACTCCTCGGCTTCTCCGGGGCTGCTGGCCAACATGGCGCCGGCGCCGAAGCAGGTGATCGATGCCAGTCGGTCCGAGGTTTCGGCCGGCAGGCCAAGGTCCCTGGCCGCCGCTGACAGGGCTTCCGTCAGCAGGAAAAAGTAGGCTGGACCCGTACCGGAAATTGCAGTTACGGCATCCATCAGTGATTCGTCATCCAGCCACACCACTTCGCCGGCCGCGGCAAGGATTTCTTCCGCCTGTTGCAAATGTCGGGTAGTGCAGTGCTCGCCCGCCACGATGCCCGTGATGCCATGACCGACCAGCGCCGGGGTATTTGGCATGGAGCGGATGACCGCCTGTTGCGGACCCAGTTCAAGCCTGATGCTGTCGATGGTGATTCCTGCCGCAATAGAAAGAATCATTTGATCTTCATTGATCCTGCCTCGTAACCGGTCGAGAACAGCCGGCATGGTTTGTGGCTTGACGGCCAGGACGATGACATCAGCGCCTTCGATCGCGTCTGCGCTATCGTTGAAAGTCGGGACGCCGAACGTTTTTTCGAGATGGTCCCGCGCGGATTCGCTGGGGTCGCAGACCCTGATTTTAAGGTGGGCCCTTGGCGGGTTCACCAGGCCGCTGACCAATGCCGTGGCCATATTTCCCCCACCGATAAACGTTATTAACATTTTTCTGCCTGCCTCTACTCAGGTCGCTGGCCGAACAGGTCTGTACCAATCCTGACCATCGTACTTCCATTCATTATGGCGGGTTCCAGGTCTCCCGACATCCCCATCGACAGGGTATCGAGGTGATACCCGTTTGCAAGCAACTCCAGGTACAGGGTCCTCATGGCCTGGTAGCTTGCAGCCGGGTCATGGTTTTCGGCAGCAGCCATCGGAATGGTCATCAGGCCGCGCAGGCAGATCCGTGGAAGGTTGATGGCTGCCTCGGCCAGTTGCCCCAGGTCTTCGGGAAGCACTCCGGCCTTCTGTGGCTCCCGGTCAATATTTACCTGGATACAGATATTCAGGTCCGGCAATTCGACGGGCCGCTGAGCTGAAAGGCGATTCAGTATTTTCAGCCGGTCGACGCTCTGAATCCAGTGGAAGTGCCTCGCGACTTCGCTGGTCTTGTTCGATTGCAAGGGCCCAATAAAGTGCCACTCGATGTCATTGCCCTGCAACCGCTCGATTTTCAACAGCGCTTCCTGTACATAATTTTCGCCAAACGACTGCTGTCCGAGCTGGTTCAGGGCCCGGATTTTGTCCACAGAGTGCCTTTTACTGACGGCCAGCACCGCGATTTCAGCGGGCAATCTGCCCGCTTTTTCGCAAGCCTTTGCCACTCGTGCACGAACATTATTAAGATTTTCTTTTAAGTTATTCATCTTGCAGGGAGACTGAGCTTGTTCTATGGTTATGTCTGGCGCGTAATTGTCAAGGACTGGAAACATGCATCCTGGTGAAATCGCAGATGTATTGTAACGCGGCCAGGTAGTTTCAAGGAGAGAAAATGGATATTGCTGAGCTGCTTGCTTTCGCTGTAAAAAATAACGCATCTGATCTGCACCTTTCTTCTGGCTTGCCACCCATGATCCGTGTGGATGGTGACATAAGACGGCTGACCCTGCCCGCACTCGATACGGCACAACTCCAGGAGCTCGTGTATTCCACGATGAGCGATCAGCATCGCCGGGATTTTGAAGCAAACCTGGAGGTCGATTATTCCTACGCCGTGCAGGGTCTCGCCCGTTTTCGTGTGAACTGTTTTCATCACGATCGAGGTGTAGGCGGAGCTTTTCGCACGATTCCGGATTCTGTATGGACACTTGAAGACATCGGTGCTCCACCCATTTTCCGGGAGATCATCGATGCCCCGAGGGGGCTGATCCTGATGACCGGCCCGACCGGTTCGGGTAAATCCACGACACTTGCAGCAATGATCGATCACCTGAATAACCAGGTGGAAGGTCATGTGCTGACCATCGAGGATCCCATTGAATTTGTTCACCGCAGTAAGAAGTGCGTCATTAATCAGCGCGAACTGCACCGTGATACACATGGCTTCAACCAGGCGCTCAGAGCTGCACTGCGTGAGGATCCGGATATCATACTGGTGGGCGAAATGCGCGATGTCGAAACCATCCGGCTGGCACTGACTGCGGCCGAGACCGGTCACCTGGTGTTCTCGACACTGCATACCAGTTCGGCGCCCAAGACCGTTGATCGGATCATCGACGTTTTTCCCGCCGGCGAAAAGTCGATGGTGCGGTCCATGCTGTCAGAATCCTTGCGAGCCGTTATTACACAAACGCTGTTGAAGCGGATTGGCGGCGGGCGCGTGGCTGCGTGGGAAATCATGGTAGCTACCCCTGCCATCCGCAACCTGATCAGGGAAGACAAGGTGGCGCAGATGTACTCTGCCATCCAGACCGGGCAGAACGTCGGCATGCAAACGCTTGACCAGGCGCTCGAAGCGCTGGTTAAGCGAGGCATCATCAATAACCTCGAGGCGGCCAGGCGAGCAGTCGACAAGAAGATGTTCCAGTAGGAGGCAGGCAGATGAAAGTCATTGACAACTGGTTAAAGCAATTACACGACGAGGTGGGTTCGGATCTGTTCATCACGGTGGATGCTCCCCCATGCATCAAGGTCCATGGAAAGATCAAACCGATTTCCACCGACCTCCTGACGCCTGAAAAATGCAGGGAAATTGTGCTCAGCCTGATGGCTGAGCGCCAGAAGGAAGAATTCAGAAATACCCAGGAATTGCAGTTTGCCTATTCGCTGGGCCCCGAAGTGCGCTACAGGGTCAGCGCGTTTGTACAGCAGGGTATGACGGGCATGGTCTGCCGTCGCATCGAGACCCGTATACCGAATTTCGAGGAATTGGGCTGTCCGGATGCGTTGTCCGAGCTGGCGCTCGAAAAGAGGGGGATCATCCTGTTCGTGGGCGCTACAGGTACCGGTAAGTCGACCTCGATGGCTGCTATGGTGGGTTACCGTAACCAGCGCATGACCGGTCATATCATTACGATTGAAGACCCGATCGAGTATGTCCACCAGCATGGCAAGAGCCTTGTGACCCAGCGCGAAGTGGGGATCGACACCGAGTCATTCGAAGTGGCCCTGAGGAACACGCTCAGGCAGGCGCCGGACGTGATCCTGATCGGCGAGGTGCGAACGCGTGAAACCATGGAGCATGCGATTACGTTCTCGGAAACCGGTCACCTCGTGCTCGCGACGCTGCACGCGAACAACGCCAACCAGGCGATGGACCGGATACTCCATTTTTTCCCGGAAGACCAGCGGGAGCAGGTGCTGCTCGACCTCTCATTCAACCTGAAGGCGACGATTGCACAACAGCTGATTCCCTCCCTCGATGGTTCGCGGCGCTGGGCGGCGTTTGAAGTACTGCTGGCGACACCGCTCATCAAGGATCTCATCCGCAAGGGCGAAATCGATGAACTGAAACTCGTCATGAGGGACTCAGGTCATCATGGCATGATTACGTTTGATCAGTGCATGTTCAACATGTACAAAGAGGGCAAAATTTCCTACGATGACGCCTTGCGACATGCTGATTCGGCTAACGAAGTCCGGTTGATGATCAAGCTGGATGAAGGTGGAGACGCCGAGACGCTAGCCAAGGGCCTCGAGGGTGTGGAGGTCCTGGGAGACAAATTCTAGCCAATGCGCGTACTAATTATTGAAGATAATCCGGATATTGCCGCGAATCTTGGCGATTACCTGGAGGATCACGGCCACACGGTCGATTTTGCGGGTGACGGAGTCACCGGCCTGCACCTGGCTGTAGTCAATGAATTTGACGCCATTGTGCTTGACCTCGCCCTGCCGGGCATGGATGGTCTGGAGGTTTGCCGCAAGCTGCGCTCAGAAGCGGGCAAGGAAACGCCCGTGTTGATGCTCACCGCGCGGGATCGACTCGAAGACAAACTGGCCGGGTTTGAGACCGGTGCGGACGATTACCTGGTCAAGCCTTTTGAATTACAGGAAGTTGAGGCGCGACTGAATGTTCTGGCCGGTCGGGGCCGCCGCAAGAAACGCCGTGAACTGCATGTGGGTGATCTCATCTATAACCTGGATACGCTCAGCGTCAGGCGTGGCGAGGTCGAAATCTATCTGAACCCGATCGGCTTGAAGCTGTTGCACTGCCTGATGGATGCTTCACCCAACGTGGTTTCACGCGCAGAGCTGGAAATGGAGGTGTGGGGCGAGGAAATGCCTGACAGTGACAGTCTCAGGGTTCATATACATTCACTGCGCAGCGCGATCGACAAGCCATTCGGAAGTAACATGATTCAAACCCGCCATGGAATCGGTTACCGCCTGGTGGAGCCGGATGCTGTATCGTCGTAGGCTTCGCAGCCGAATCGTTCTCTCATTTCTGCTACTGGGTACCCTGCTGAGCGCGCTTTTTGCCATCAGCACGCTGGCGCTGCAAAATTACCTGGAAGACCAGTTGATCGGCGCGACGCTGGCCCGGGAACTGGATGATTATGTAAGCCAACTGAGAATTGACCCGTCCGTGGTCGAACCTTTTTACACGAGAATCCAGGGATACATCACACGTCCCGGTGACCCGAACCAGACGGTCAGCGCCGAAGTGCGCGGTCTGGATTCCGGCGTCCATGATGTCAACATCGCGGGTGGTGTGTTCAAGGCAGCGGTACGCAAGGAAGACGACCTCTGGGCTTTTCTCATTTATGACGTCAGCGACAACCAGAGAATCAAGCGGCAACTGATCATTGCGCTGATCGGGGTTGTGCTGGTGTTTTCTGTATTGTCCTTCATGCTGGGCGCCTGGTCGTCACGGCGGGTCATGAAGCCGGTTACTGACCTTGCTGCTCGCCTCGATACCCTGAGCGAGGAAAGCAAACCCGAGGCCTTGTCTGAGCATTTCGCGGATGACGAGGTGGGACAACTGGCCAATGCGCTGGACAGCTATGCCGAGCGGCTCCATCACCTGGTAGAGCGTGACCGGGAATTCAACGCCGACGTCAGCCACGAATTGCGCTCGCCCCTGACCGTCATCACGGGCGCCACCGAACTGCTGCTGGCGCAACCGGATCTTGAACCCAAGGTTCGTACCCGTTTGCTCAGGATCGCGCGAGCGGCCCGGCAATCTGCCGACATCACCACGGCGTTGTTGCACATGGTTCGCGCCGAGCAGGGAATCGACAAGGACAGTACCGCACACAACATTGGTAAAATCGTCAACGAAGTGGTTCATCTGTATGAGCCACTGGTGGGTAACAAGTCGCTGATACTGAGAGTAGAAGAGGAAGACCGGGTCAGCGTCATTGCGCCCGAGGCGGTCGTCGCCGTGACGGTGGGTAACCTGATCGGAAACGCCATGCGCTACACTTCCGAGGGTGAGGTCGTCATCACCATTGGTAACGGCCGTGTAAGAGTGGAGGATTCCGGCCCCGGTATTCCCGATGACGATCTGAATCGCGTCTTTGACCGGCACTATCGTGGCCAGAACATTTCAGGCAAGGGAGCCGGGCTGGGTCTTGCCATTGTTAAGAGGCTATGTGAGCTTTATGGCTGGTCCATTCATTTCAGTAACCGTAAGGAAGGCGGTCTGTGCGCCGAATTGAGGTTTTTCGGAGAGTGACATGAGTATTATTTCCTGCCCGGCGTGCAACAAGCAGATCTCCAGCCGGGCTCCTTTATGCAATTATTGTGGTTTTCAGATGGGAGAGGTGACCGAGCAGGACCTTGAGATTTTTCAGGCGCGGAAACTACGCGACACCATCTACCGCCTTAACATGGCCAGCTACCTGGTCATCACGGTTTTTATTGCCGGGTTCGGCTGGTACTGGTGGGAATCGAAAGGCTTCAGCCAGGCGTCGGGGATGGGACCCTTTATCCTGATGGGCCTGGCAGCGATGGCCTACCTTGTCGTTCGCGGCATGCTTTTCAGAAGCCGTCAGCAACGCAAGGCGATGCGTGCAAAGAAACAAATGAGCAAGGACTTGCGCCGAAACCTGTGATTACTGAATGCGTTTCACCTTGCAATCGGCATCATGACCTTCAATTCGCAGGCGCCATGCTCCAAACATGGCCGGTTCGATGATCACTTCCGGATTCCTGATTTCCTTGATATAGAACTTGTCCTTGTCCGCTTGCACCCAGACCATGCCGTTTTTGAGCTTGAAGGTGGTCTGGCCGTCCCAGCCAGAGAACTTCCCGACCAGGTTGCTGGTGATCGTCGTGCGTTCCGCTTCTTCCTCGTCGTCGTCAGACTTCAATCCGCGCCGGTCTTCGCCCGGTTCGGTGGCTGCGGCTGCCGTCGAAGCAGTACCTTTTGGGGCATCCAGCGTCGCCAGGGAACGCGATCGGATCCAGGCATTTAACGCGTCAAGCTCCGGTTGGGACAATTTTTCCAGCCCGGCCGCGCTGAATTCCTTGCCGGTCATTTGCTCTTCCAGGGAAGAAAAGCCATCGGCGGCAGACACGGTGATTGCAATCAACAAAGTCAAAAAAGCAATAATAAAACGGTTCATTTTACAACCTTCAAAACGCCAGACGGCGCAAGTCTAACATGAAAGGAGTGCCGCTCCGAGAACATCAAAACGATGGTTTTATTCAGCGAAACAGAAAGATCAGAGATCCTGCTTGTACCTGACGTAAGGAATACGACCGTATATCGACTCAAACGGATCGACCGGCTGGTTTTCAGTGCTGACGGAGCTGTCAGCACCTGCGTTCATGACGTTGCTTGCGCCAACACTCAAATTGGCATTCCACGGTGTACGCCAGGTGAAATGCACATCGAAAGTCGTCAATCCATCCACGCTGTTGCGGTTCAGGAAATCGACCGAGTCGCGATAGAACCCCTGGATGCCGCTGCTGAAGGAGCCTTTACTCCACTCCACGCCCATTCTGGCCGTATTGAACGGCTCTGCAATCGTCCAGGAAAGCAGGTCGTTCGTGCCGGAGTAGACGCCCTGGTATTCTGCTTCGAGAACGCGGGTGAACGCCAGGCCGACCCTCAGGTCTCCAGCTGTGTCGGTTGCAATACCCACCTTGAAGTTGAGGTTGACTCCGCTGGCCTCGCTGTTGAGATACTGCAACGGGTCAAATCCGTTGGAGGACAGCAATGGATTTCCGAGATTGGGGGAGAGCAGGCTATTACCCATCACGGCCTGTCCTCCAGGGCCGCCGAGGCGTCTTACGCTGGACTGGTTCAATTCAGACTCCTGCGTAAACCAGTTGATGGACGTGCTGCTGTTTCCCAGATCCCACTGCGCACCCAACTGAAAACGATCCTGTTCGCTGGAAGCCAGCGACTCGTCAACAAAGCGACAACCCGAGGCCGTATAGGAATCGGCGCGCAGGGTGCCGTTCATGCACTGGATGTTGCCCAGAGATTGAAATCGCGCTACCCCCGCCTGTTTGTCCATGCTGCCGGCCAGGCTGAAATTGTTGGACAGGGGCACACTCAGCGTGGCATCCAGGCCGAGCAGGTTTGCGCCGCTATCCAGTACGCGGGCGCTGGTGCCCGTGCTCAGGGTAAGTGGCTGGTTGAGCACCAGTTGCAGTTTCTGTTGCTCACTGCCACCCAGGTCGAAATTCAGGCCGGCGGTATCGTCAATCACGACCGAAAATGGTGTGTTGTCCTCTGTTTCTGCCGGGACCGACTGGGACATGAGAGTCAATGCGCCATTGGACAGAATGGACACCGGGGCGGTGGTGTCATTCGCCACAACAGCGACGGGCAACAGGCACAACAGCAGGCATCCCAGTGTTGCGACCGGACCCGCTTTCATGTAGCTGTTGCTGACGCTCATTTTTCTCTATTTCCGCAACCGGTGATATCCGGGAATAGGCTCCCGGATAAGTTAGAGGCGCAAAACTCCGAAAAGTTTAATTTTATAATAGCAAATATTCAGAAAAATGCGCAGGCAATTATCCCTTCCGGGCCTGATATACTGTGGCTTTAAGCCAGGAATACGTATCAAATGGTCAGCACCTACACTCCTGTTTGCGAATTTGGAGCGAAACCTGCGGATTTCTCACTGCTTGGCGTTGATGGAAATACCTGGACGCTGGAACAGTGTGCCGGCCCCAACGGGCTGTTGATCATGTTCATCTGCAACCACTGTCCCTACGTCAAAGCCATAAACCGTAAACTGGTGCGGGATACCACCGAACTCATGGCGCTCGGCGTCAACAGCGTCGCTATCATGTCCAATGATCCGACCGATTACGCGGAAGATTCCTATCAGAACATGCAACGCGTGGCACGGGAATTTGCTTACCCGTTTCCTTATCTGCTTGACTCAACGCAGGAAGTGGCGAAGGCTTTTGGTGCGGTATGTACCCCGGATTTTTTTGGCTATAACAATCGATTGGAATTGCAGTACCGTGGACGGCTCGATGCCAGTGGCCGGCAGGCTGATGAAGGCGAAACAAGGCGGGACCTGTTTCTGGCGATGAAACAGGTAGCGGAAACTGGCGCAGGGCCGGTCGACCAGGTTGCATCCATCGGTTGTTCAATTAAGTGGCGCGAAGACCCGGCCTGATGGGGTAGTATGTGCGCCGTTACTGACGAGGTGATAAAGAGATGAGCAAGTTATTGCTTGTGGGAGTTGACTGCAGTGAATGCAGCGAGCGGGCCCTGAAATATGCGGCCAACCGGGCGGGTTCTTCAAAGGCGCAGTTGGTGGTGGTTCATGTCATTGACTGGTCACCGTTTTCTTTCAATACCCCGCAGGAAAACGCAGAACGGCACAAGCGCCGCGAAACTGAACTGGACCGTGCTCACAAGGAAATTGTCGATCCGCTGGTCAGCGAACTGAGAGAACAGGGTTTGTTTGCCAGGGGCGTGATTCGTCATGGGCATCCTGCAGAAACCCTTTCCGCCGTTGCGGACGAGTTTGGTGCCACCAATATCATCATTGGCAAAACGGGTTCATCCCGCATCAAGACACAACTGTTCGGTAGTGTTGCAAACACCCTCGTGCAGGTTTCGAACCTGCCCGTAACCGTAGTGCCCTGAGAAAAAAACCTGAGAATAAAACCTGAGAAAAAAACAAGACCTGGAGAGTCGAGTGCAGAAAATCTACCCGGGCCGGAAACTGGCCCTCGGATTCGTATTGCTGCTGACGTCGTTGCCGTCGCTGGCGAGTGACGGTATTGATGACCGGATAAACCAGGCACTCAAGCCGTTTGCTGACTCCGTTTCCAGTGTCGTGTTCTCGTCATTCCCGGTGGCTGGCGTGCAGGTGCCATTCGTCCTCGTATGGCTGATATTTGCTGCCATCCTGTTTACCTTCTATTTTCGATTCATCAACTTCCGCGCATTCCGGCACGGCTTCGAGCTGGTTCGTGGTGATTACAGCGACCCCCTGGCTGCGGGTGAAGTCACCCACTTCCAGGCTCTCGCTACCGCGCTTTCCGGAACGGTGGGCCTTGGCAACATTGCCGGTGTCGCAGTGGCGGTATCGCTCGGCGGGCCGGGGGCGACTTTCTGGATGATCCTGGCCGGATTGCTTGGCATGTCGTCGAAGTTTGTCGAATGCACGCTCGGCGTCAAGTACCGCAACGAATATACGGACGGTACCGTTTCCGGCGGTCCGATGTACTACCTTTCCAAAGGCCTGGCTGAGCGGAGTGACCGGCTGAAAATGCTGGGTAAGGTGCTGGCGGTACTGTTCGCCATTTTCTGCGTCGGTGGCTCTTTTGGCGGGGGTAACATGTTCCAGGCCAACCAGAGTTTCATGCAACTGGTATCGGTTACTGGTGGAGAATCGAGCTGGCTGGCAGACAAAGGTTGGCTATTCGGCATAATCGTTGCCGCGCTGGTCGGGCTGGTCGTCATCGGCGGAATCCAGGGTATTGCCAGAGTCACCTCGAAAATCGTACCGCTCATGGCCGTCGTGTACGTGACAGCGGGACTGGCCATTATTCTGCTCAATATCTCCCAGGTTCCGGCCGCGATCGAGGCGATCATTTCCGGTGCGTTCAGCGCCGAAGGAATTTCTGGCGGTGTGGTTGGCGTATTGTTCCAGGGGTTCAAGCGCGCCGCTTTCTCAAATGAAGCGGGTATCGGTTCAGCCGCCATCGCCCATTCCGCGGTGCGGACCAACCGGCCTGTGACGGAAGGCTTCGTTGCACTGTATGAACCATTCGTGGATACCGTCGTCGTATGCACGATCACTGCGTTGGTGATCATCATCACCGGCAGTTGGAATCCATCGGTGGACCCGAGCCAGGGAGTGGCCCTGACCTCTGCTGCGTTTGAGTCCGCTATCTCCTGGTTCCCCTGGGTATTGACGGTCGCAGTGGTCCTGTTTGCATTTTCGACAATGATTTCCTGGTCGTATTACGGGCTCAAGGCCTGGACCTACTTGTTTGGTGAATCACTGATCACCGATGTTGTCTACAAATTGCTGTTCCTGTTTTTCATCATTGTCGGATCATCCATGCAACTCGGATCGGTGATTGATTTTTCCGACGCGATGATATTCGCGATGGCTTTTCCCAATATCCTTGGAATCTACTTCCTGTTACCGGTGGTAAGGAAAGAACTGGATGAGTATTGGGCAGACTACAAGAACGGAAAACTGAGGAAATTCGGCAAAGCGGCCAACCGCGGCTGACATTCGTCAATGCAAACACAGAAATAGCCTTTGAACATTCAACTCGTGCTTGCTCATTAATGCTTAATTGAACTACATTTGTCAGTTGTCCTGTTTCCGCAGACCCTCTCTTGTTTCCTGATAAAACGGTAGCCCTCGATGTCAAACAGAATTGAATTAGCAAATGCGATACGCGCGCTTTCCATGGATGCAGTTCAGCAGGCGAATTCCGGCCACCCAGGCATGCCCATGGGTATGGCTGACCTGGCTGAGGTGCTTTGGAGGGATAATCTCAAGCACAATCCGGCCAACCCGAATTGGGCGGATCGCGACCGGTTCGTGTTATCCAACGGGCATGGCTCCATGCTGCTGTATTCACTGTTGCACCTCACGGGATACGACCTGCCGATTTCTGAATTGAAAAATTTCCGGCAACTGCATTCAAAAACCCCGGGTCATCCGGAATACCGGGAAGCGCCGGGTGTTGAAACTACGACCGGCCCGCTGGGGCAGGGGGTCGCCAATGCCGTAGGCATGGCGTTGGCGGAGAAAGTCCTGGCTAACCGCTTCAATCGCGGTGGCCACCAGATCGTCGATCACCATACCTGGGTGTTTCTTGGTGATGGCTGCCTGATGGAAGGCGTTTCTCATGAAGCCTGTTCGCTGGCCGGACGTTTTGGTCTTGGCAAACTGATCGCATTCTGGGACGACAACGGTATCTCGATTGACGGTGAGGTTGAAGGCTGGTTCACAGATGACACGCCGGCCCGGTTCGAAGCCTATGGCTGGCAGGTTATTCGTGGAGTCGACGGGCATGACCCGGTTGAGATTCAGCAAGCAATCGATACCGCTCGGGCCGAAACCTCACGACCAACGCTGATCTGCGCGCGGACCGTCATCGGTTTTGGTTCACCCAACAAGCAGGGCACCGAGGCCACGCATGGCGCACCCCTTGGCGAGGAAGAGGTAGCGGCAACCCGCACGAACCTGGGATGGGAATATCCGCCGTTTGAAATTCCTGCGGAAATCCGTGAGGCATGGGATGCGCAGGCCGCGGGGCGCGCGTCGGAATCGGCATGGAATGAAAAATTCAACGCTTTTCGCCGCGACTTCGCAGGGCTCGCCGAGGAATTCGAACGCCGGATGAACGGCCTGATGCCGGACAACTGGGAACAGGAAACGCAACGGATTATCGTCGAGCTGCAAGCAGCGGGCGGTGACGTGGCTACCCGTAAATCTTCGCAAATAGCGCTGAATGCCTTTGGGCCGTTGTTGCCAGAGTTGATCGGTGGCTCGGCGGACCTGGCCGGTTCCAATAACACGATCTGGTCCGGCAGCGTGGATGTGAATGACGGCACCGAGAACGGAAATTACGTCTATTTCGGTGTCAGGGAATTCGGCATGACCGCGATCTGCAACGGCATCAGTCTGCACGGTGGCTTTACGCCCTACAGCGCAACCTTCCTGGTGTTTTCCGATTACGCCAGAAACGCAGTGCGCATGTCCGCCCTGTTGCCCGTGCGGAACATACACGTATACACCCATGACTCGATTGGCCTGGGCGAAGACGGGCCCACCCACCAGCCTGTCGAGCATGTTGCGAGCCTGCGGCTGATTCCAAACCTTGACGTCTGGCGGCCCTGCGACACGGTTGAGTCGGCGGTTGCCTGGAAATGTGCGCTGGAGAGCGAACTGCCTTCGGCGTTGATTTTTACCCGGCAGGGTCTGCCTCACCAGGACCGCAGCAGCGAGCAGCTTGAAAACATCGCGCGCGGTGGCTATGTACTGGTAGAGGCACAGGCTGACGCTCACGCAGTGATCATCGCGACCGGATCGGAAATCGCTCTGGCGGTAGCTGCTGCAAATGAACTGTCATCTGAAGGTGTTAATGTGCGGGTGGTATCGATGCCCAACCCGGGACTCTTTCAGCAACAGGATGCGGCCTACCGTGAAGCCGTCCTGCCGTCCACGCTCACCGCACGTGTTGTAGTCGAGGCAGGTGTAACGGCGGGTTGGGCTGCGATGGCCGGCAACCGCGGCCGGGTCGTGGGCATCGACCGGTTTGGCGCGTCTGCGCCGGCCAATGAGCTGTTCAAAGAATACGGGCTGACGGTGGAAAACGTCAGCCAGGCCGTCCGCGATTCGCTGTCGGCAGACTGATCAACTAACTTGAAACAAGGAGAAGTAAGAACCATGGCTATCAAAGTTGCAATCAACGGATATGGGCGGATCGGCCGTAACATCATGCGCGCGATTCATGAGTACGGCTGGAACGGCAAAATCGATATCGTGGCGATCAACGACCTCGGTGACGCCAACACCAACGCGCACCTGACCAAGTACGATACGGCCCATGGCACCTTCGGTTACGAAGTGGTCGTTGATGGCGGTGACCTGGTCGTCAATGGCGATCGTGTGAAAGTCTTTGCTGAACGCGACCCCTCCAAGCTGCCCTGGGCCGAACTCGGCGTCGACGTCGTGTTTGAGTGCACGGGTCTGTTCCGCAGTAAGGAAACCGCCGGCAAGCACATTGAAGCGGGCGCCAAAAAAGTGATCATTTCCGCTCCTGGCCAGCAGGTCGACAATACCATCGTTTACGGGGTTAACGACGACAGCCTGAGGGCAAGCGACGAGGTCATTTCCAACGCTTCCTGCACCACCAATTGCCTGGCGCCACTGGCGAAAGTGCTACACGAGGGCGTCGGTATTGAAGGCGGCCTGATGACCACCATTCATGCTTACACCAACGACCAGGTGCTGACTGACGTATTTCACTCGGACCTCAGGCGTGCCCGTTCTGCAACCATGAGCCAGATTCCCACCAAAACAGGTGCCGCGGCGGCCGTCGGCCTGGTATTGCCCGAACTCAACGGCAAGCTCGATGGCTTTTCGATGCGTGTGCCGACCATCAATGTTTCCGTGGTCGATCTCGTGTTCACCGCGAGCCGAGCCACCAGCATCGAGGAGATCAATAGCCTGGTCAAAGCGGCCGCGGATGGCCCGCTGAATGGTGTACTTGCTTATAACGACGAGCCCCTGGTTTCCTGTGACTTCAATCACAACCCGAATTCTTCGATATTTGACGCCGGTCTGACCCGGGTCATGGAAGGCAACCTCGTGAAAGTGCTTAGCTGGTATGACAACGAATGGGGATTCAGCTGCCGCATGCTGGATACCACGATTGCATTGATGAATGCCTGAGGAACTATGAACTACCTACGCATGGAAAACCTGGATCTGGACGGCAAACGCGTCCTGATCCGGGAAGACCTGAATGTCCCTGTCAGCGATGGCAGGGTCAGCTCCGATGCCCGGATACGGGCTGCCCTTCCGACCATCCGCACTGCCCTCGAAAAGGGCGCAGCAGTGTTGATATTGTCGCACCTGGGGCGACCTGTTGAAGGCGAACCGGACCCGAAGTTTTCCTTACAGCCCGTGGCTGACCGGCTCGGCGAACTGCTCGGACGGGAGGTGCGGCTGGAGCAGAACTGGTTGGCCGGCGTTGACGTTTTGCCCGGCGAGGTTGTGCTGTGTGAAAACGTCCGGTTCAACGCGGGTGAAAAGAACAACGACGAAGCCCTGGCGCGTTCAATGGCGGCGTTGTGTGATGTTTTCGTGATGGATGCGTTTGGTACCTCTCACCGGGCGCAGGCTTCCACCGAAGGGATAACCCGGTTTGCGCCGGTCGCCTGTGCCGGCCCCTTACTGGCCGGCGAACTGGATGCGCTTGAAAAAGGCCTGAAAGATCCGGAACGTCCACTGTTGGCGATAGTTGGCGGCTCAAAAGTGTCCACCAAGCTGACCGTGCTGGAGACCCTGCTGGACAAAGTTGACGAGTTGATCGTCGGTGGCGGGATCGCCAATACCTTCATCGCCGCTTCCGGCCATAACGTCGGCACCTCGCTGTACGAGCCTGACTTGATTCATGAAGCGCAACAGCTGATCCAGAAAGCGCACGCCAGTGGCGGCTCCATTCCCATTCCCAAAGACGTGCTTGTGGCCAAGTCGTTTACAGAGGATGCGCAGGCATTCGTCAGAAAGGTCGATGAAGTCGGCGACGACGAGATGATTCTGGATATCGGCCCGCTGACAGCTGTCGAGTATTCAGAGATTATTGCCGGCGCCGGTACGATCATCTGGAACGGCCCGGTCGGTGTCTTTGAGTTCAGGAATTTTGAAAACGGCACGAGGGCGTTGGCCGAGGCGATTGAACGTTCGACGGCATATAGCATCGCCGGTGGTGGTGACACCCTGGCGGCCATCGATCAGTTCCGTGTCCGCGATGGAATCAGCTATATCTCGACCGGAGGGGGCGCCTTTCTGGAATTTGTCGAAGGCAAGACGCTGCCTGCCGTGGCCGCACTTGAGGCTATAGCAACGGCTTGAGGTGACTGGTAGGATAGTCAGCCTGAATTCCTGGAGTATTCTATGAGAATGAGACCGAACCTGCTGTTCATCAGATCACTGCTGACAGTTGCCGCTGTTGCGCTGGTAGTTGCCGGTTGCGCTCCCAGTGTCAAAGTCCGGACCGATTCGGATCCGGGGGTTAACCTGAGCCAGTTCAAAACCTATGACTTTTTCAGCCAGATGGGCATTGAAGGTGATAATTACTCCAACCTCCTCGGACAGCATTTTCGGGCAGCGATCAGTTCGCAGCTAAATACCCGTGGATTCAGCCAGTCTGACTCACCCCAACTGCAGATAAATGTCTCTATTGGCGCGGAAGACAAGGTCCGGGTTAATACCTACCAGGAACCTTATCTTTACGGCGGCCACTACGGTTATGGCGGTTACGGCCGTTACGGTGGCCCCCTGGGGTACGGCGGCGGAGCAACACGCACTACCGTCCACCAGTACACCGAAGCCAATGTGTACATCGACCTGGTCGATTCCAGGGAGCATAAAATGGTATGGCAGGGTGTTGCGACTTTCACGGTTACCGACAAGATGCAGGAGCAATTACGAGAGACCGTTTACAACACGGTTGAGAAAATCTTCGCTGCATTTCCTGTACCCGCGCCGGCCGGTTCCTGACAGCACCGATGCAACCTTCTGAAACCCGGCGCGCCCGGCGCCTGAAACTGCTGACGGGCGTGTGCTTTGCCATTCTCGCCGCGCTCAGTGCAGCCTGTTCATCGGGGCTCGAAGTGCGCAGTGATGAAGACCCGACAGCCAATTTCGCACAGTACCGCACATTCAATTACTTCGACCCGATGGGTATCGAAGGGGGCTACAATTCACCGATATTCGGCGAATTGTTCCGTGAAGCGATTACCCGGGAACTCACCCAGCGCGGTTACCGCCTGGCCGACAATCCCGACCTGATTGTCAACGTAACGATTCGTGCCGATGACAAGGTCAGAATGCGCAGCTACACGTCACCGTACATGAGTGGCGCGTATTACAACCGCCCGGGTGGCGCTCATTATGGCTCAGCAGTAGGTGTTGGAGTCGGAGTAGGCAGCCGCGCGACCAAGACAACCGAGGCATCTGTTTTTATCGACCTGGTGGATTCCGGCAAGCAAAGAGTAAGCTGGCAAGGAGTAGCCGTGGTTGATGTCAATGACAAGGTCAGCCAACAACTCAAAAATGCCGTATACACTGCGGTCAACGAAGTATTCAAAAAGTATCCCCACAAAGCAGGCAGTTAATCCAGCGGTTTGCTCCACCAGCGGTCGTTCTTTTCGAGTCGAAACTTCAGGCTCTCATATCCGTCGTAAAGCCCTTTAGGGCAAAATGATACGAATCCTGTCATCAATTAGCTTTATAATCGCCGCCATGAACTTAGACATCAAACAATCCGCCAGTCATCGCAGGCGGACCAAGATCATCGCCACTCTGGGCCCGGGAACGGATGACCCGGCAGTCATGGAGGGCCTAATCAGGGCAGGGGTTGATGTGTTTCGGCTCAATATGTCTCACGGTGATATCGAGGAGCAGACACGCCGGGCCGAGCTGGTTCGAAAGACCGCCAGGAAATTGAGGTGGCAGGTTGCCTTGCTGGTCGATCTGCAGGGACCCAAGATTCGCGTCGAAAATTTTATCGGTGGCGAAGTCTCGCTGGTTGATGGAGATCACTTCATGCTGGACACCAGCGACCCCGATACCCCGGGAGATGATCGCAGGGTAGGTGTGAGTTACCAGGGGCTTGCCGATGATGTTAAACCCGGTGACACCCTGTTACTCGACGATGGCCTGATTTCAATGCAGGTACAGTCTCTCGATAATGGTCGCATTCATTGCCTGGTCGAAAATGGCGGCGTTCTGAAGAACAGGAAAGGATTGAATCTGCAGGGGGGCGGGCTGTCGATATCGGGGCTGGCGGAACATGACCTGCCGCACATTGAACTGGCTGCAAAACTGGAAGCAGACTACGTCGCCGTCTCTTTCGTCAGCAGCGCCGACGACATAGATCGAGCCAGGGGATTGCTGCGACAGGTCGGCAGCGAAGCTTCCCTGGTGGCCAAAATCGAACGGATGGAAGCCATCGACAACCTGGCGGAAATCTGCGACACCGCTGATGTCATCATGGTGGCGCGAGGCGATCTGGGCGTGGAAATCGGTGACGAGGAGCTTCCTGGACTGCAGAAGCAGATCATCCGGACAGCGATCAGACACAACCGGATTGTGGCGACTGCAACTCAAATGATGCAGTCGATGGTTGAAAACCCGATTCCGACCCGCGCGGAAGTGCTGGATGTGGCTAATGCCGTTCTGGATGGAACAGATGCGGTGATGCTTTCAGCGGAGACAGCAGTAGGCAAACACCCGGTCAAAGTGATCGAAGCCATGAACCGGATTTGCCTGGGTGCAGAGCGTCATTTCGAAGCAGAAGGCGATATTACGCAGCTCAATGTGCGCTACGAGAGAATCGACCAGGCCATCGCCATGGCGGCGATGTTCATGGCTACCAATGTATCAGTGCAGGCGATCGTGGCCCTGACCGAATCGGGCTCTACGGCGCAATGGCTCTCCCGTGTACAATCGGCGGTGCCTATTTATGCATTTTCCACCAACAAGGCGAGTCGGCGGAAAATGGCGATGTTCAGAGATGTGTTTCCGGTGAAGCAAACAGGCTCCGGTGAAGACGCCGACGAGGTGGTTGCCGAGGTGTTGCGAACCTTGCTGGCGCATGGTGCAGTGAAGAAAGATGATCGGATCATCGTGACAATGGGCGATCAGATGTGTAAATCCGGTGGAACCAACACGTTCAGGTTCATCAAGCTGGATGCTGAGGGCTATGCCAGGTACGGAATCTGAGGAACAGGAATGGATCAGAAGATAGATAAGACACAAACAGATACGGACCTGCAGGAAACAGCGGAATGGCTGGAATCCCTGCAAGCGGTGCTCGAGCGCGAAGGACCTGAACGGGCGCATTTCCTGATTGAACGCCTGGTCGACTACACACGACGCTCAGGTGGTTACCTGCCCTACAAGGCCACGACCGCATACATCAACACCATACCGGTCCATCTTGGCAAAAAACACCCTGGAAACGTCGAACTGGAGTACCGCATTCGCTCCATCATTCGCTGGAATGCAATGGCGACGGTTTTGCGCGCCAGTAAACGGGGCGGCGAATTGGGCGGACACATTGCCAGTTTCGCCTCGGCCGCGAGCCTCTATGACATGGGTTTCAACCATTTTTTCAGAGGACCGGAACACCCGGGTGGGGGCGACCTGGTCTATATCCAGGGGCATTCCTCCCCCGGCGTCTATGCGCGTTCCTATCTCGAAGGCCGCATCACCGAAGAGCAACTGGACAAATTCCGGCAGGAATCGGATGGCCAGGGCCTCAGTTCCTATCCGCATCCCTGGCTGATGCCGGATTACTGGCAGTTGCCCACGGTTTCCATGGGTCTCGGCCCGATCATGGCCATTTACCAGGCTCGTTTCCTCAAGTACCTGCATGACCGCGGCATAGCAGACACATCAGATCGCAAAGTCTGGTGCTTCATGGGGGACGGCGAGACCGATGAACCCGAATCGCTCGGCGCCATTTCACTGGCCGGCAGGGAAAAGCTGGATAACCTGATTTTCGTCATCAACTGCAACCTGCAACGCCTGGACGGCCCGGTTCGCGGCAACGGCAAGATCATCCAGGAACTCGAAGGCGTTTTCCGTGGAGCAGGATGGCGTGTTATCAAGGTGATCTGGGGTTCTTACTGGGATAAGCTGTTTGCCAAGGACAAAGACGGTCTGCTGCGCCAGCGCATGGAAGAAGCGGTCGATGGTGAATACCAGAATTACAAGGCCAAGGGCGGCGCTTATACCCGCGAGCATTTCTTCGGAAAATATCCCGAGTTGCTGGAGATGGTCGCGACCATGACCGACGAGGACATCTGGCGCCTGAACCGCGGCGGCCATGATCCGCATAAACTTTTTGCCGCCTACAGTTCCGCAGTGGCATCACCTGCACAACCGACGGTGATCCTGGCCAAGACGGTCAAGGGGTACGGCATGGGCGGAGCAGGCGAAGCGCAGAACATCACGCACCAGCAGAAAAAGATGGATATCGAGTCGGTGCGCCAGTTCCGCGACCGCTTCGGAGTGCCGATACCGGACGAAGACCTGGAAAACATTCCCTACTACCACCCGGGTGAAGACAGCGAGGAAGTAAAATACCTGCTGGAACGCCGCGAGGCGCTGGGCGGTTTCATTCCTCAGCGGCGCCGGCAGGACGGTCCCATCGAAGCGCCCGCGCTGGAATTTTTCGAGTCCTTGCTGAAGTCCTCGGGGGATCGAGAGATCAGCACGACGATGGCATTTGTCCGCACCCTGTCCCTGCTCCTTCGGGAGAAGCGGCTGTCTGAACGGATTGTCCCGATCGTGGCGGACGAGGCGCGCACTTTTGGTATGGAAGGCATGTTCCGCCAGTTGGGGATTTACTCCTCGGTAGGACAGCTTTATACGCCGGTCGATTCCGATCAGCTGATGTTTTACAAGGAAGATCAGAAAGGCCAGATCCTGCAGGAAGGCATCACCGAGGCCGGCGCCATGTCCTCCTGGATTGCCGCTGCCACCAGTTATTCGGCTTCCGGCATCGCGATGATCCCGTTCTTTATCTTCTACTCGATGTTCGGCTTCCAGCGCGTAGGCGACCTGGCCTGGGCGGCCGGCGACATGCGGGCACGCGGGTTCCTGATCGGTGGTACGGCCGGCAGGACCACACTGAACGGCGAGGGCCTGCAGCATGAGGACGGCAACAGCCACATGATGTCCGGCATGGTGCCAAACTGTGTTTCCTACGACCCTACGTTTTCCTATGAACTGGCCGTGATCATCCAGGATGGCATGCGGCGGATGTACCAGGAGGGTGAGGATATTTACTACTACATCACGGTCGAGAACGAGAACTACACGCATCCGGACATGCCCGAAGGGGCGGAACAGGGAATCCGGCAAGGCTTGTACCTGTTCCAAGAGGGCCCCGAGGGACCGAAAAAAGTCCAGTTGCTGGGTTCCGGTGCCATCTTGCGCGAGGCGATCGCGGCAGCCAATATTCTTGAACAGGATTTTGGCGTGGTCTCCGATATCTGGAGTGCGACCAGTTTCAGCGAGTTGCGCCGCAATGGCGTGGAGTGCGCCCGCTGGAACCGTCTGAACCCGGAAAAGGAACCGAAAATTCCCTGGGTGACCGACTGCCTGCGCGAGCGCCAGGGGCCCATCATCGCGGCTTCGGATTACGTCAGGGCTTTTGCGGACCAGGTCAGGGCATTCCTGCCGGGCCAGGACTACATCGTGCTGGGCACCGATGGTTTCGGCAGGTCCGACACGCGTGAACAACTGCGAAGTTTCTTCGAGGTGGACCGGTATAACATTGCTTATGCCGCACTGTACTCCCTGTACAGGCGTGAATTGTTCAGCATGAGTGAACTGCTGGCAGCCAGGGAAAGCCTTGGAATCGACCCGGACAAGACCAACCCCGAGTTGGTGTGAAGCCTGTCAAAGCGACCGGAGTGAAATGTGAGTAACACCATTGAAATCAAAGTGCCCGATATCGGCGATTTTTCCGATATCCCGGTCATCGAGGTGCTGGTCAGCGAAGGCGACCAGGTCAGCGCCGAAGACGGGCTGGTAACGCTCGAAAGCGACAAGGCGACGATGGAAGTACCCGCGCCGGAAGCCGGCACGATCAGGGAAATGAAACTGAAACTGGATGACCTGGTTTCAGAAGGCGATGTAGTCGCTGTGCTGGAACTCGCTGCGACCGGGGATTCAGTACCGGTTGAAAACGATGACTCTTCCGCAGGGGAGCCCGAAATTGAATCTGATTCAGTCGAACCGGAGCCCGAACAGGACTCCCGGCCCGAACCTGAAACAGACTCCGAACCGGCGGTAGAGCAACCCTCGCAGAATCTACCCCGGGTGATTGGGCTGGAAGCAGTCGATCCGGCCAAGGTACCTTATGCCAGCCCGGTGATCCGCAGATTCGCACGGGAACTGGGTGTTGATCTTGGCCGGGTGGCCGGCAGCGGCAGCAAAGGGCGGATTACCCGGGAAGATGTATCAGGTTTCGTAAAATCCGTGATGGCCGGAGCGGCAGCGCCGCAGGCGGCAACGGCAGGCATCGGTGGCCTGAACCTCGATTTCCCCTCTTTGCCGGAATTTGATTTCAGTCGTTATGGTGACATTGAAAAACAGTCGCTGACCCGCATCCAGAAAATTTCTGCCGGGCACCTGCATCGAAATTGGGTGGGTATCCCGCACGTCACCCAGAACGATCAAGCGGACATCACAGACATGGAGGCGTTTCGCCTGGCCAATGCGGACGAGGCGATTGCCCAGGGCTTCAAACTTACACCGCTGGTATTCCTGATCAAGGCCATGGTGGCCTCGCTGAAAAAGTTTCCCCAGTTCAACGCGTCGCTGGACAGCGATGGCGAAACCCTGATTCTGAAGAAGTACTTCAACGTGGGCATTGCCGTGGACACACCAGAGGGCCTGATGGTGCCGGTGATTACCGAGTGTGACCGCAAGGGCATCATGGAACTGGGGGCTGAACTGGCCGAAATCAGCGGCAGGGCCCGGGAAAAGAAACTGAAGCCACAGGACATACAGGGTGGCTGTATTTCCATTTCCAGCCTGGGAGGTATTGGCGGAACCGGCTTCACGCCGATCATCAACGCACCGGAAGTAGCCATTCTGGGCGTGTCGCGCTCAAGCATGAAACCAGTGTGGGACGGTGAATCATTCAAACCCCGCCTGATGCTGCCGCTTTCACTTTCATACGACCACAGGGTGATCGATGGGGCTGTTGCCGCTCGTTTTACGCGTTTCCTGGCCAGCCGCCTGGAAGACCTGAGGCGGTTGACCCTCTAGCCAGGCGCTGGAATTTTGGACAACGGCGAATCCGCACAGCGACCGCATTGGAAAACCGGCAGGGTGTTCGCGTGGCTGGCTGTGTTCGGGTTGATGATCGGTTTGACGGCTTTTTACCATGCCTTGATGCAGCGTGGTGGCGGAATCATCCAGGGCCAGGATGAAAACGGACGCTTGATGGTGGCGCTGCCCCGGGACCGTTCGGGGCATTACCTGGCCGAAGGAGGTATCAACGGGAAAGCCGTTCGCTTCCTGGTGGATACCGGGGCGACAGATGTGGCCATTTCGGAAAAGACAGCACGAGAAATCGGTTTGCAATTCGGCCCGCAAATCACCGTGATGACCGCCGCAGGTCCCGCGGTGGGATGGAGAACGAGGCTGGAACAGGTTAGCCTCGGGCCGCTCTCACTGCAGAATGTGCGGGCCATCATCACACCTGGTCTGGGCCGGGAAGCACTGCTGGGCATGAGTTTCCTGCAGTATTTTAATTTGCGGCAGGAACACGATCAGCTGGTGCTGGTGAGCAGAAATCATACGGAATGATGCGATGAGTGAAGCAAGAGAACATGAATACGACGTCCTGGTGCTCGGAGCAGGCCCCGGTGGATACACGGCGGCTTTCCGAGCCGCAGACCTGGGGCAGCGAGTCGCCCTGGTCGAGCGTTATCCCAGGCTGGGAGGCGTCTGCCTGAACGTGGGGTGCATTCCCTCCAAAGCGTTGCTGCACACCGCCAGTGTTATCGACCAGGCTGCAGCGATGGAAGAACATGGCGTCAGTTTTGGCCAACCGTTTATCGATATCGATAAGCTGCGGAGTTTCAAGAACGGTGTCGTGGACAAGTTGACCGGCGGTCTGGATGGCATGGCGCGCCAGCGAAAAGTAGACATCATCCAGGGCACGGGCGCTTTTGACGGCCCTAATGCAGTCCGGGTCGAGACCGCTGACGGGCAAAAAAAGCTGACATTTCGTAACGCCATTATCGCTGTGGGTTCCCAGTCGCTGGAGCTGGGCAGCATGCCCTGGGGCGACCCCCGCCTGATGGATTCGACGGATGCACTCGAACTGGAAGATATTCCCGATCAGTTGCTGGTGATTGGTGGCGGCATCATCGGCCTCGAAATGGCCTGCGTTTACGATGCCCTGGGCAGCAAAGTCACCGTGGTCGAGTTGACGCCCGGCCTGATGCCCGGTACCGATCCGGACCTGGTCAAACCCCTGCAGCGCAGGATCAGCAAGCGGTATGCGTCCATACACCTGGAGACCAAGGTCAGCCAGGTTGACGTTGCCGACGAAGGGCTGGTTGCGCATTTTGAAGGCAAGCACAGCGGCACGGAAACCTTTGACCGAGTGCTGGTCGCCGTCGGCAGGACACCCAACGGCGGAAAAATCAACGCCAAGTCAGCCGGGGTGGAAGTCACCAGCAGGGGATTCATCCCCACCGACCAGCAGATGAGAACCAACGTGTCCCATATTTTCGCAATCGGCGATGTGGTCGGGCAACCGATGCTGGCCCACAAAGCGACGCACGAAGGAAAAGTGGCGGCGGAAGTCTGTGCAGGCGAGAAAAGCGCTTTCGAGGCCAGGGTCATTCCTTCGGTGGCTTACACCGATCCTGAAATTGCCTGGGTTGGCATCACCGAGGCTGAAGCCAAACAGCAGGGCATGGAATATGGTGTCGGGAAATTTCCTTATGCAGCCAGCGGCAGGGCTATCGGCAATGACCGGACGGAGGGCTTCACCAAGCTGCTGTTCGACAAGGCCACCGACCGTATCATCGGGGCGGGAATCACCGGGCAATATGCAGGCGACCTGATTGCCGAATGTGCTCTGGCCATCGAACTGGGCGCCGAGGCAGGGGATATCGGATTGACCATTCATCCGCATCCGACACTTTCCGAGAGCATCGGCATGGCCGCCGAAGTGTTTGAAGGCACGGTCACCGACCTCTACATCCCAAAGAAGAAATAGCGGCTGCGTGACTCTTAAGAATTACCGGCGCCGGAACTTATAGACGACCCGGTCCGTTTTTCCCCGGACGCCTTCTGCGAACATCGGTTGGCTGTGATCGTCAGCGGAGTTTCGCAATACCTGTAGCTCACCCTCGTATTCAAAACAACTGCCTTGCAGATCTGCCTTGATGCGCTGCGGGTCAATGCGGTGGAGATTCTGGGCTGTTTCCTGCGGGTCGCTGCCGTCTGCAGCGACGTGATCGGTCAGCCCCAGGACGGCTCCGGGTTTCAGCGCGGCGCACAACTTGCTGACCAGGGAGGCCTCGTCAATGGCCGGCCAGCCGTTTTCTTCGTCCAGATAATAGAAATCATGCCAGGTGAGCATCACCAGTGCCGCGTCGAAACGGCTTGCAGGCAGGTCCAGTTGATCGGCTTCAGACGTGATTCTGTTGACGTTGGCCAGGCGGTTGTCCGCATAGCGCAGGTCGATGTCGTCTTTGGCATAGGCCACGTAAGCCGCATTGTTGTGCGCCACCACCTCACCCTGATCACCGACGACCCGGCTGACGATTTCCGTGTAGTATCCGCCGCCGGAAAACAGATCGAGCACAACCATTCCGGGCTGGATTTCAAAGAACCCCAGTACCAGGTCCGGCCTGCGAAAGGGATCGCTCTGGCGGTCTTTCTCCATCCGGCCCGGCGAAGCCAGCGCTTCCGCCACCTCAACATTGATCGATGCGCCGCCAACGTTATCGCAGGGCACCAGCAGGAGCAGTGTGAAAATTACTTGTGCGCAGTCCATCTTTGCATTGTTCCTCAATCAAGCAGCAGCAAGCATACCGTTGTAATCACCACGGCACCAAGCAGGTTCAGCACAAAGCCGGCCCGGGCCATGTCGCTGATCCTGACTTTTTCACTGCCAAAGACAATGGCATTTGGCGCCGTGGCCACGGGCAGCATGAATGCGCAACTGGCGCTCATCACCGCCGGCACCATCAGCAATATGGGATTGATGCCGGTCGCTGTCGCGGTCACGGCCAGTACCGGCATCAGCAGGCTGGCAGTGGCCGTGTTACTGGTCACCTCGGTCAGGAACGTGACCGCGAGGCATACCGACAGGAGCAGCAACCAGGTGGGCAGGCTGGCCAGCGCACCGAGTTCCTGCGCAATGATGTCTGCCAGCCCGCTCTGAACGAATGCATTGGCGATCGCAATGCCGCCGGCGAACAGCAGCAGCACGCCCCATGGAATTTTGCTGGCCGACTCCCAGTGCAACAACCTGCCGCCGTCGCCATCAGGCATGGCCGCCATCAGCACGACGGCGATCAGCGCCACCGACGCGTCGTTGGCCATCGGCAAGTCGAGCAGCCCGCTCCAGCCGCCAAACGGCGCTTGCCGGGTGATCCAGAAAAAAGCCGTGATGCCAAACATGATCAGCACCCGTTTTTCCGCTGAGCGCCATTTTCCGACCCGGGGTAATTTAACCGGGCTGGACAGCCGGATACCGCGGGTCAGCCAGAGACCGGCCAGCGGCACCAGGATCAATACAACGGGAATCCCCCAGCCCATCCATTGTGGAAAACTGGGCGCCGAACCGAACTGGTCGAGGTGCACCTGCATGAACACCAGGTTGGGCGGCGTTCCGATGGGCGTACCGAGGCCGCCGATACTCGCTGCGTAAGCGATACCCAGTAATAGCGGAATCTGCATCTTTTTTTCGGTCTGTTCTAACACGGCCAAGGCAACCGGCAGCAACATCAGGGTAGTGGCGGTATTGGAAATCCACATGCTGAGCACGGCTGCGGCGGTCATGAAGCCCAGCACCAGGCCACGGGCGCTGCCGCCGCCGAAAATATTCACCATGTACATCGCGATACGGCGGTGAGCACCGGAATCCGCCATCGCGGTCGACAACATGAACCCGCCCATCAGCAGCAGGATCAGCGGGCTGCCGAATGACTGGCCGACCTGTGCGGGTGTCAGGACGCCGAGCAAGGGAAAGACCGCGAGCGGGATCAGCGAAGTGAAGGGAATGGGCACGGGTTCGAAAACCCACCAGGTCGCGCAGAGCAGAGTCACTGCCGCGGTGACGGCCGGCGCAGTCGTCCAGCCATTGAGGGTGAGCAGAATAAAAAACAGCAATGCAGCCAGCGGGCCGATGTAAGTCAGATGTCTTTTCATTGACGAAGGTCAAAGTTTTTCAAATCAAAAGTTCCATTTTTGTGCGTTTTTATTCGTGGTGTCGTATGATGAACGAACGGCTGTATTCGCACACAGTAGGATTGGCTGCTTGAAATAATACTACAGTCCTTTCTATCATACGGTTGTCTCGCCTTCGGGAAATTCCGGTGGCCCGAGTAATTGGCTCTGCATAATCACGGGGACCTAATTTAATGAACAAGCGTCTGCTCATCCTTTTTTTCGCTTCTTTTTTTGTTACAAACCTCATCGCTGATCCGGTACCTCCCGCCAGAAACAAGGACGGCAGCCTGGTGTCGGGAATCCTGGAAGCGCAGTTTGATCCATCAAATGCGCTCTTTCCACTACCAAACAATTTGTTGTATCCGACAGCTCCTCCAATCGACCTGACCACCAATTACAGGCCGACAGATCCGGATGATTACACCGATCCAAGGGTCGCGCTGAGTTCTCTTGATGGCTTCAGCACAACGGAGAAATGGGTGGCGAATTTCACCCAAAACCTGGGCGGGCTTCCCCCAATTATCCAGCCGGGGGATATCGATCCCGCGTCGGTCGTTCCCGGCCAGTCGGTCCGCGTGTTCGAAGTGACGACGACAGGTTATCCCTACCTGGGTGTCACAGGCATCGTTCGTGAGCTGACACCTGTCGCCGAATTCGTGGCCGTAGCGCCGGGTGACGGAGTGCTGGCCATCGCGCCAACGTCACCGTTGAAACAATTCACCACCTACATGGCAGTATTGACCAATGACATCAACGATTTAGCAGGAAACGACGCAACGCCGAGTCAGACTTATAACCTGACTAAGCGGCGGACACCGCTGGTCGATGAAAATGGCAATAGTACAGTTCCGCTGTTTCCGGACTCACTAGCGCAGGCGCTGGAACCCCTGCGTCAGGCCACGATGTCGATGGAATTGTCTGCCGCGAGCGCCGGCGTTAACCCGGACGATATCGTCCTCAGCTGGACGGTTCATACGCAGTCTATTACGCCAACGTTGAAATTGATGCGGAGCATCGCAGAGCCCGCCCCAACCGTCATTGCACCGAGCGGCTGGGACACATCCGCAGTCGGTGGCTTTGGCCTTGCTGATATCAGCATCGGTATTATTACCTTGCCTTATTACGGGGGTATTCCCACTGAGGAAAACCCCTCGGCCCCGTTGACTGATTTCTGGAAAGCGGAACCAGGCGCCTATATTCCTCCGTTCGACCAGGTTCCTTTCCTCGACCCGACTTCCACCAACATCACGATTGCCAATCCATTCCCGGTTCCGACCGGTATGCAAACCGTTCCGTTATTGGTGACCATGCCGAATGAGAACTCCGGGTTTTCCAAGCCGGAAGGTGGTTGGCCGGTAGTGATCTATGGGCATGGCCTGACCCGCAACCGCACAGATATGCTTGCAATTGCGGATGCCATCGCGCAAACGGGACGTGTGGCCGTGGCCATGGATCAGCCTTTGCACGGAGTGGTGCCCAATGTAGAGCCTCAGCTTACGCCGTTTTATATCGAGAATACGCCTTTTGGCGCGATCGCGAATGAGCGTACGTTTGACCTTGATTTTTGGAATGCCGCAGAAGGCACACTGCAACCTGACGGTCTTGCAGACCAATCTGGTTTCTGGAGTTTCAATCCGGCTAATTTGCAAGCCACACGCGACAACATCCGCCAGGGAGAGGTTGATTGGTCGGTTCTCGCGCTGTCTTTGCAGAATATGGATCTCGATGGTGATGAGACCCCAGACTTGAATACCTTTGACGTTGCACTCGTTTCCCAGTCTGCTGGTGGTTTCCTGGCTGTCCCATTTGCTGCCGTAGAACCCATTATCACCCGGATGTACGTGAATGTAACCGGAGGTGGAATCGTTCGATCTCTGAATGGAGGGGCTTTTGGACCCAACTTTCTCCAACCTTTCCTGGCTGGTCTTGCCGGCCTGGAACCCGGGACCACCGAGTACGAACAATATCTGCTATCGGCACAGACGATAGTAGATTCGGGAGATTCCATAAACTGGGCCGCTGAATTGGCTCCGAGAATTCCGATTGTTCATAACCAGATTATTGATGACGACACGGTACCCAACACAGTGCCTGGAGCCCCTCTTGCCGGTAGTGAAGCCCTTAACAGGGCGCTGGGGCTTGCCAGTTACAGCACGACCCAGGCGAATCCCGATGGAGTCAATGGAGTCGCAAGATTCCTGCAGCCGGCTGATCATTCTTCACTCTTCAGGCCGACAAACCCTGCGGTTACGGCTGAAATGCAGGGACAGATGGCATCGTTTATCGGTTCCAACGGGACCATGGTTGTTGTCGGCAACTCCGACTTGCTGGTTCCGGTTCCTGAACCCGCGCCAGCGAAAGCCGCGGACGAGAAGAAAATCGGGAAAGCTGACAACAAAAGCAAAAACAGGCTCGGTCTCAAACCTGCTGAATCGGCTAAACACTGAGGAGTAAACCATCATGACCATGAAAAACAGAAGCATGAAAAAACTTACTTCACAGGAATCCAACGTCATGCGTAAGCAGCGGAAAAGCAAGATTCTGGCAAGTGCAGTGGGCGCCGTTCTGTTCGGCCTGTCCGGCACGACTGCCCAGGCCTGGGAGTTCTCCAGCGGAGAATGGACAGGCAGCATCGACACGACCCTTTCCTATGGCGCGTCCTGGCGGACAGGGGACTACGACCCATCACTGGTGGGTAAGCAGGCCAATAATCCACTGGTTTTCACCCTGCCCAAGTCGGAACAGGGCAGCGTGATCGGCCGCTGGTCGGCCAATGGCGATGACGGCAACCTGAATTACCGGGAAAGCGGCGACCTGATTTCGCACGCCGTCAAGGCCACTATCGAGTTCGATGTGCAGTTCAGGAACTACGGCGGATTCGCCCGCGTTACCGGTTTCTACGATTTCGAGA